>CAMDJH010000033.1 GCA_945900455.1 Akkermansia muciniphila | reverse complement strand
TATCCGTGGTTCTCATTCCTCAATAGTCGGTGGCGACAAATTCCATTCTCAAGGCAAGCACCGTCTACGCGGAAATAGCGCTGCGTGCCCGTGTTGGGAAGTGCCCCGAACGCGGTCTTGGACTGCAGTGGTATGCGCGCGGCGCATTCGTGTTCGATACAGCATATATAACATATGCAAGCGAAAAAAGCACAGTAGAGAGCTTTTTCCCTCATTTTCAGATTCCTATCCGCGGATCAGGGCCAGGGCTGAGGCCCACAGGGCCGATGCCCTGGGTCCAGTGCAGGACACGTGACACGCCATCTCCATGCGCCCGGGATCCAGTCCAGCACGGACCTGCCATCGCTTTGATCCCAAGAATACCCGGTGGGTGACGGCTCAACTAAACCAATCCAAGCTCCCCGGTCGCCCTGGTACTGTCCCGGGTTTGAGTGCCGCCGTCCTTCAAGACTTCGCTTCCTTGGGCATACCCTGGAATGATCCGGTTCAGCTGCTCCTGGGTGGCACCGAGGTGATCGCGGATGAGTTCTCCCAGCACACTCCGGTAGTCGGTAGCCCGCTTGAGATACCGCTTCTCGACGCCGAACATCGTGCCGGTGTCCCCGGTATTCCAGGCGATTGGGTCGCTGGGACCGCAATTGAACACGCCGCTCCGCTGCCCCGCCTGGAATCCCTTTACACCGCCGCCGGCGACCCACATCACATTGGCTTCGGCATGGTCGGTGCCGTTGTCGTTATTCTCCTTCGAAGTACGCCCAAATTCGCTCAGCGTGACGACGACGACATCTTCCCAGCGGCATTTGTCACCATAGGCGGAGAAGTATTTTTTCAACGCGTACATGCCCCATCCAACCTGTTGCAAGAGGCGCGCCTGGCTGCCGGTGGCACCGCCCTGCTTGGAGTGCGTGTCAAAATTATCCAATTGGGTACCGGCGACAATTGCATCCGTCTTGTTCAGCACCACCGCCGCCGATTTCAAATTCTTCATGAATCCATAGGTGTTGGCCGGAACCACATACTTCGCCGGGTCATTGGCCGGTGTCCGTTTCCATCCGCCGTTGGTATCATTCGAATCTGGAAAAAGATTGTACGGGCGATCTCCGTCGGTATCGACGTCATCAAGGAATTGTCGCTTGAAGTCACCGGCGATCAGATCCTGGAACAACGCGAGCGTATCGGAGAGATTGCCGTATTGCAGTTGGAGCAATTCACGATCGCGTTTGTCAGCCGACGGAATCTGGTTTGCTGCACGCAAGAACAGATCGGCTTTGGCCCCGCCCTTGGCATTGTCCGGGATGCCAGACAGGTCGTAACGCTCGGGACTGGTCAGATTGGTCATGGCGGCGCCGGACCCGCGAAGGATCATTGGCAGCGAGGATTGGAACGACACACCCGTCAAGGGCGCGATGCGGGCGCGACCGCTCTCCACCATGGCTCGGTAGAGGATGCCCTCCCGGAAGGCGCTATTGGAGGGGACCCCCGTCTCCCAGTATACCTGGGAATCAAAATGCGACCGAGATTGTTTTGGGTAGGCGACGCGGTGGATAATGGCCAACTCACCGGAATTATACGCTGGGACCATGAACTTCAACGCCGGATGCAGGGCGGCGAATCCATTCCCGAGTGGAATTCCAAACTGCGAGTAGACCGGACCTGTGGCACCGCTGGGAGTCCAGAGTGCGGGAGTACCGCCCCCATAGCTCCAACTGGGATTTTTCGCGATGGCAATCGTGGGACGATTCCGTACGTAGGCATCATCTTCCAGCGGGGCAACGCAGTTGAGCGCGTCGTTACCGCCGCGAAGGAAGACAAAGAGCAGCTTTTTCACCCGTCCATTGGCGAGGGGCTTCCCAATGCTGCCATCGGCCAGTGCTTGCTTCACGAAGAACGGTACATCGGCCAGCGCCGCAAGCGCTCCGGCCGCCGCCAACCGCGTGCTACGTGAGAGAAAATCCCGGCGGGTGAGGATTTGAAACGAGGAATTCATGGGATCAGAGGATCAAATTCGGAAAGGCAGAGCGGGTGACAACGGCGCTATTGCTCCTGAAATCGTTGGGACGTCATCAGCCAAGACACCAAAGCTCGAATCCGCGTATCGTACGCAGTAGAGGATGGCTGCAAATTTCTGAACGGAGAATTGACCATCTGGCCGCTTACGTTCAGGGACTCTGCGGAATTCAGAAAGTCGATGGCCAGTTTCCGAAATGGCGCGAGATTTGCGGCCCCCTCGGCCGGGAAGAGAATGCCGAGAAAGAAATCCGCGACCGCACCCGCATCGGACACACTTTCCGGTGCCTTCAGCTTTAACAACCCCGCGGGGTCGGTGACCGTGCCGGCGCCGGCATCCGAATCGCCTGCCGCCGATAACGCGGATTGGATAAAACGCAGTCGTTCGGCGAGGGAACCTGCACTGATCCACCCGGCCCCATCTTCCGGATACCCATCCGGCTCCGCCCGATCGAAGAGGCGCATATTGCCGGCTCGCAACAGAATCCCACCACCAACGTCTCCCGAGTCCAACTCTGCCGTGTAACTACCGTCCGGCTTGGCCGCCCGCAACGCGCGGACCGTGGCCACTGCATACTCCAAGGGGGTTCGGACTTTTTGCATCGAAGCGGTGTGAGATCGAAACAAGTCCGATGCAAATATTACCTTGAGCACCTCGCGAATCTGACCCTTGGGGCCACCCGCGCGAGGTTGTTCCCAAGCCATCATGCAGGCATGCACCAACGCCTCCTCCGGCGAGATCTGGTCATCCGTGAAATCGTACCCGTGACGAAACTCTTCATGAACCAGCAGGCGGCATAATTTCACCGATAGATACTCTTCGGTGAATGGCTGGTCTGCCAGGTGGTGAATCAATTGATAGGCTTCCGTCAAGGTATTCGTCTCCTTGAGACCGCCTCGGACGAGCAGTCCGTATTCCCGGCCAGCCCAAGGTGGACCGAACCGCGCGGGAACTCGCTTCGGGGTGTTGGTATCCACGTTTCCGTTGGCCAATTGCTCATAGAAACACCACTTGGGCCCCTGATGATGATTGGTTGCCTTGTACACCATGGACCATTCGCCGACGAAATTAGTGATGGTGTTGTTCGTCTCCAGAATCGTTCCGATAAACTGCTTCCGAAGCTCGCGATCAACATAGTTCGTAGCGAACGGATCATTCGTTCTGTCGCGATCCACGTAACCAACCGTCCAGCCAGTCCAAATCCGGGAAATCTGGACGATATCCTGCTGGTCATAGCCGTTATCCACTCCAAAACAGAACAGCTCGCAGATCTCCCGGGCATAGTTCTCATTTGCAATCTGGGTGATGTTAGCACCCGCCGCCGAAGGCGATAGTGCATTGACGTCAGCGATTTTGGCCGGAGAATTCGATTTGACCGTTCCCTTGGAGGCCACGGTATCCAGGAATAGAATCATTGCCGGGCTCTCAGCGCTGATCTGGAGAAGATCGTAAAAGGTGCATTGGGGATTCATCAATGCCTGCCGCCATTTCAGGTTTTCCACAAGTTCCATGCGAGCCGCCTGGCGAGCGGACTGCCCACTATCGCTGCTATAGTATGAATCGAGATAGCTCCGGGACTTCGAGTACTCGGTGACAAAGTGGTTCTCCACGAATTGACGCATCACCTCGAGTAACTGGCGCTTTGATTTGACGGCGTGCTGGATGTGCCAGGAACGTAGCGAGGCCATGCTCCCCTCGCCGGAAAGGATTTGACCGACAACTTGCCCGGGATTGCTTGGGGGCTGCTCGCTACTGATGGCAGTCGTGAGGACATCTCCACTCTCCGAAGTTCCGGTGGAGCTGAGGCGGACTACCGGAGGCGACAACCCCGGTGCTGTGAGGTAATAATAACTCAGCGTGTACGTGTTCCCCGTGACCAGTGACGCGATCGTCTGAGAGACTCGATTGCTCGCCGTCGAGGTCCCGGCCGCAGCTGCGATCAAATGCAAGGCGCCGACTCCGGCGTAGATCGAATCCGAACTCACCGCGGATGAGGCAAGGTTCTTACCCACCGTCCAGGCCGGGGCAAGGCCGACGTCGAACTCTCCGTTTTTTACTAGATTTGGTAGTCCTGAATTTTCCCGCCCCCCGCTGACCATGCGAACCTCGTCCACATAGGCCTCTCCGGGTTCATTCAAGTAAATGTGAAACGAGGTCGAGGTTGCCAATCCGGTGATGACCACCTTCTGCCACCCGGCTGCATCGGGGGGAATCACCACATATTCCTCCAGATCCTCCCGGATGTTCTCTGGCGCCAGTTGTTCATGTATATAGGCGTCCGCCCCAATCCTGCGCAACCTCTCCAATTCATCCGGTGACGGCCCATAGGCGAGCCGATTTAGAACGGTCGAAATCAGCAGTTCTTCAGACGTCATCTGAGTGACATCCACTTTGTAGAACGCCTGCTCCCCCGCAGGCACCCCCAACCAAGCGAGGCCGTCGAACACTCCCCCCTTATCCTCGGTGAATCCCCCTCCGAGTGCATCCGTCCGCAGCACCCGATAGTGCACCGCCGCTGGTTCGGGATTCACGCTGAGCCTGACGTGCCCCGTTTCGATCTGAATCCCCGCAATACCACTCTCGATCGCTCTTCCCGGAGCTGCACCCAGGAAGACGAAGGCGGCAAGCGCCACGCAAAACCAAGGAGGAGATGGAAACGGGATCATGATGGGGGTTGACGTTAAGAATTGACTCGAAAGAGCAATATTCGCGCCAAGTTATCATCGATTCATTGACTATCGAAGCCAGCGTCCGACCTGGGAGACCCAAGTGCCGGTCTCCTGAAGAAACCAACCCAACGCAGTTAAGACGGGAACGCTTGAGGACAGCGTTGAAAGTCCCATCAGCAACACGAGACCGTTTCCGAGCCAGATCACGGCCGCGGAAAATACCCAACCTTCGCCCTCCAGATCCGGCTGCCGAATACGAAGGATGTGCGCGGTCAGTGTGGCGTGGAAAGCGTATGCCATCCCCAGACCAAAGTGAAAAACGAAGAGGTAGCGATGCCAATGCCAAAGCAAGTCTCCGAGGTAGAACGCGATCCACCAAAGCGCCGCGTACAGCGGAAAGAAGTATGGCGCCAGCGAGATTAAGAAATTACTCCGACTGATCACCACATGCCCGCCACTGGGAGATACTCTGAATCGTCGGACCTTCCCGCCGAAAGTCCAGGTCCCGAGTGCGTGAGTCAGTTCGTGGCCCACCACATAGACCCACATGGGCTTCGGGAGGCTCACGAATAGAAGCAACCAAGCGACAGCGCCTGAAAGGAACGCAGCCCAAAAATTAAAAGCACCCTCCATCGACCGGATAACACGGAGGATGGTGATCGTCACCCCGACGCAAAACGGGAGGAGCAAGATTGCCAGCAACCACCTTAAAAAATGATTACCGGGGCGGGGCGAGCGGGATCTCACGAAACAAAAAAGGCCTGCCCGATAAACGGGCAGGCCTCAGAGATTAAAAGGCGATCAGGGACGGCCTGGATCCGATCCGGGGATCGCGTACAAATTGACAACCGCTGCGCCTTCACGAGTGGTCTGAACGATCGTTCCACCGGTGATAACTGCAGCGCTCGAAACAACTCGACGCTGTTTCGCCGAGGCGGCTTCCTTCTGGAACGCGGCGGTACGGGCCGGGGAAAGCTTGCTTGCGAGAGCAACCACTTCCTCAGCGCGATCCGGTACCGCGTTCACAGCCGCCGCGACAATGAGGATCGAACTGTCCGGTGCGCCTGAAATGGCGGCCGTGACAACCGGCATCAGCTCCTTCGGAAATTTCTCAAGGATGCTGGAAACAACATTAACCAAAGTGGAGGGGTGCGATGCCGCAGCCGATGAGACAACGACGGATGCCACATCCGAACGGTCTTGCCTAATAGCCTTGGCTACAAGAGCTGCAGCTTTAGCCGGAACCTCGACAGCCCTGGCAGTGCTAATCGAAGCGGTCAGAGATTTCGACTGATCTGTGGTCAGTGCGAAAGCGGGAAGGGAAATAAGCACAGCCGCCACGACAGCAGCAACTTGGATGCAAGATTTAGTGTTCATAAGCAAAAATTTCACTAACGGGCCTCTTTATGACAAGGTGAGAACATCAAGTCAATCGTTTTTGGAAAATAACATCATGACCCGCGTCCATTGCCCTCCAGGAAAGAGAAATGTCGCCTTGCACCCTGTTCGCACCCCCTTTTCCCTGACCTCAAAACCGGCCATTATTGCCATTGCATCGTTGACATTGTGTGGGTGCCAATTATCTGACAATAAGAGTGTTGCGACTGATAATAGCCTCAAATCTCCCAACGTTCGAACTTTAACCAATAGCGCTCCCTCAGCCAGACCCATGGGTGGAGGTTCCGGGCGAATTCTCTCGATAAACTCCAGGCTCCGGTTCGTCGTCGTTGATTTTTCATTGAATCAGATGCCCCCGACCGGTCGAGTGATGTCGGTGTATCGAGCGGGCAACAAAGTAGGCGAAGTTCGACTGGGAGCGCAGACCCGAGGCGACCTCGCGACCGCTGAAATCCTTGAGGGAGAACTCCAATTCGGAGACGAAGCTCGGGCGGAATAGGAAATGCCATTCAGGGCTGAGCACAACCTCGCTCGTGGACAACGTCCTTATTCCGCCCCACCTTGACTGGGTGACGAGTCCAAAGATTACCCCTGAAATCATCCGCAGCTGGAAGGGTGTCCGACGCTTTGGCGCTCTCACGGCATACGATTACCCGATGGCTCGTTGGCTGGATGAAGCAGGGGTACCCCTGCTCTTGGTGGGAGATTCGGTGGGAATGGTCGTATTGGGGCATCCCGATACAACGCATGTTTCGATGAATGACATGGAACATCACATCCGTGCGGCCGCGCGCTCCCAACCCAACGGATGCCTTGGCGGCGATCTTCCGTACCGATCCTACGAAACTCCCGCGGAAGCCGTTCTGAATGCGCAACGCCTCGTGGCGGCCGGGGCCGAATTTGTGAAGGCCGAGGGTGGACGGGAAATCGAAACCCACGTCCGAGCGATCACCGCAGCCGGGATCCACTTTTGCGGCCACCTCGGCATGCTGCCTCAACACATTCTCGAAGAGGGGGCGTATCGAATCAAAGGCCGGACCGATACGGAGCACGAGCGACTGCTCTCGGATGCCCGGCTCCTGGAGGCCGCTGGCGCCTTTGCAGTTGTGTTGGAACTGGTTACCCCGCCGGTCGCCTCTGAAATCACCCGCGCGATTTCCATTCCCACGATCGGGATCGGCTCCGGACCCGATTGCGATGGGCAGATCCTCGTAACCTCGGATCTCATCGGAGCATTCCCTTGGTTCACCCCTCGCTTCGTGAAGCCGCGAGTGCAGACCGTGGCTGCGGCGCGGCAGGCGGTGGTCGGGTGGCTGGCTGAATTATCAGCCGGGCAGGTACTGGCTCCCGCTCGGCACAGCCGCGACTAGGGGGGCGCTGCGTCATTGGAGAAGAGATTCTTCAAAGTCCTAAACGGATGGAGTGGAACCATGAGGAGCCGTGGAATGTAAATCGGTTCCGTCTCCGGTTTGGCAAGTTTTCCCGTTACCCGGTAGCCAAAAAGCCTCGTAAAAGGGGCCAACGCCAGATTCAATACAGGACCCACCAGCGGCGCATCCTTCAACAAATCCGCCTCCATGCGAGCCTCCAGTGTGGTGTCGAGGCGTAAGATTCCAGAATAGTGCAATCGGACAGCCGAAGATCGCAGTTCGAGATCGTCCGAGCGCAGCACGCTGTTGGTCAGCACAAAATGCCCCTGCCCCTGACTGAAGCGGCCCTGACCGGAACCGGGTGACAACCCGTTCAAGATGGGTGAAAAAACTCCGAACAGAGGAAAATCCCAGAGGAATCCTTCCTCCAATTTTATCCACCCGTGTCCCTGCCAGCTGTTCGTTTCCCAACTGTTGGCGGAGTCAATGTTGACCACCGCCGTGGCACGTCCCTCCAGGCGGTTGGTTTTCGGCAAGATATCCATCATCAGCGGCCTCAGGTCCGCGTTGGTCACCGCCAGAGTGAACCCAATCGTCGTCCCCTCCGGCGGACTGACATCGAAGTGCAGTTCGCCCACCAACCGCCCTCCGTAGAGATGGGCTTGCAAATTCGTGAGTTGGATCAACGAATCCTTGGTCACGAGCGTGGCCTGGATTGCAGGGGCGCGAAGTTTCCACCACTGAAAATCCTCCCCCGTGATCTCCCACCGAGCATCCGTCCCGGTTTTCCCCCGTGTGGGCAGCACTCCGTTCATCACCACTCGGGGCGGTTTTCGAAACACATAGGGCTCCAGCCACCGGGCCACCTTCGGCCCAATCAGCCGCGTCACATGCTCCGGCAACACGGTGCTGACACCGTTCGTGATTCGAATCAGCTGCCGGTCCATGTCAAACAAGCCCCCATCGGCTCGAACCTCTCCCGGTGCCTGTCGAACAATGACATCCCGGAACAGGACCTGACGATTTGTGTAGCTGATCTCGCCCGACAGGGAGTCTGCCACCTCTCGACGCCATCCAACATTGGTCGCCGCGATCTGGACTTTGAAACTCGTCAATTCCGGCGATCTCCAACGCCCCCAAACATCCCCCTGAAGCGTCGGTGGCACCGGCAGACTGACCTGGTCCATCGCCCGACGGTGGGTCTCCTGTTCCAACAACGATCTCACAATCCGAAGGTCCAGGCTGCTCACACCGGAGAAATGATAATTCCGAGACCGCTCATCCCCGGTATAACCGAATTCCAACCGGCCCTCCGGTCGTTCCACCAATACCGACGGTAGATGCCATATTCGATTGGTGTAAGAAAACCGGCCGTAACCGCGATCCGCCGGCAGTCCACGAAACGCGACGTTGGTCCCGCGAAAATCACCCACCAACTGAACCGTTGGCTGCACCTCACGGCGCCAGTCGGGAGTCGAATCGGTCCAGGCTGGCAGGTGGATCCGCCCGTCCGCATGGATCTCGGGAGCCTGGTTGGTTGCCCACTCGAATTGTCGAAGCCACCGACTGGCATTGGTGGTGAGAAATGGCAGGACCACCCGGGGATCCGCCCAGGAATCCAAGTGGGCCGTCGCCTCCCGGCTGTCCACTCCCAAATGGGCCGAACCAGCGAGCATCCCCGCCGCTGTCCGCAACTCAAACTCTCGCAGGGAAACTTCAGGCGCCGACCAGTCGACGGCGACCCTCCCTGACTTCAACTCCAACGTCGAATGACGGACGTTGGTCACCGCAAGTTCTGCGGCCATCGCGTATGGCGCCACGATCGCCCACGGCCCCCAATTGTTGGTCGGCCCCCACGGGGGCTGACGCGGAGTGGTCCACCCGCTCAGACGGAGTGAGTCCACCGACACCGACTGCGCGACGCCGCGCTGCGTGAATGCACCGACGGTTTGAAGGGCATCGACGACAAATTCCATCCGATCCCAGTGGGTCCAACTGTGCCACGCCGACGCTGAAATCCGGGGTGAGGCCGCCGAAACCCATCGGGAGGTCATGCCCGTGGCGGTCGCCGAAAACTGCGTCCAGTTCCGGCGCGATGCCGGAGTTCCCTCCGACTCAACCGTATTGGTTGGGTACGATTGCCCGGTGGCGTGCAGATTCTGGATGCTGCCCCAACGCGAATCCAGATCCTGGACTTCCACCGTCCACGCGATTTGTTGCGGCGGCTGATTGGTCGGAGGCTGCTGCCACGCTGCCAGGACCAGCAAGCCCGTCAATTCACCTCCCGCCGCTCGCGCACCTCGCGCCTCCAGGCGAGTCTCGATCGATAGCAACCCATTGGTGCCCGAAGGGCGATTGAGTCGAGCTTTCCAATCCAACATCATGAATCCGCCCTGTGGACTTTCCGCACCCGGCGCCGTCAACCGAACCTCCGCCGAGGACCTTTCTGGCGCGCGGGCGTCCACAAGGAAATCCAGCTCAAGCTTGGGCATCCCGCTAAACTGCATCGATTCCAACTGCTGAACGATTTGGTGAACTACCCTCTGCCACGCCATCGATGAGGCGACCTTGCTCCGTCGCCACACAGAAACATTCGTAACGCTTCCCGACGCCGAAAACTCCGCCCCCAGCGCCCGACCGCTCAGGTGATCCAGCACCCAGTTATTCGTATCAACCAAGCGCAAGCCAGCCTCAAGGTCGTCAATCACGACTTTGACGACAGCCTCGTTCGTCAGCGCTGCCAAGGGATAAACCAGCCGGCCGGCCGACAGACGCAGCGATTCCACCTCCGGCCGCAAGCGGAGGAGCGATCGATTGTTGAACTTGAGCAGAACTTGGTCGGCGTAAAACTGCTCAGCCACCCTCTGACCCGCCCGTCCCAGGTTCACGTGTTCCGCCACGATTCCGCGGCCAATGCGGAATCGCATCCGACCGAATTCCAGCTCGACCCCACGCTCCCGCAGTTGGGCAAGAATCGGACCCTTTGCAAAATCTGGAATCCCCACCTTATTGACATAGAGGAAAGCGCCCCCCGCTAGGATCAAAACGAGGAGACCCAGCAGGCTCGACCGCCTGCACCATCGGAAAATGCGCCGCCCATTCAGTACGCTCACGGGACGACTCGGCGACTCATTGGATTCGCTACCAGGCAAGTGGTCCTTAAGAAATCACAAAACTCGGCGGCCGCAACACTGGATGTGGATACGGCGCTCATCTTTCAAGCAACCTGCGCAATTCTCCGGCCGGGTCGTCCACCAATTCTCGGGTTACGGTAAATTCTTTCACCGAAGCCGATGGCAACTGGAACTTGAAGTCCCGAAACACCCGCTCGCAAGCGGTCATCAACCCGCGGGCACCAATGTTTTCAGAAGTCGCTATTTGAGCCAGGCGACGCAAGCCGCTGGCTTTGAATTTCACCCGAATCCCATAGGCCGAAAATGCCCGCTCGTACTGATGGATCAAACTGCTCTCGCTCTTCAGCAGCACGTTGAACAAATCCTCCGTACTTAATCCGTGACAGGCCACCCGTACCGGTAAACGGCCGATGAATTCAGGCTCAAATCCATAGGCCACAAAATCCGCGGTCCCGGCCGCACTAAGCAATTGAGCACCGGTGAGAGCCGCCGCAGTCCCGGACGTATCGCCCGCCGCCGTCAAACGCCGACGCACCACCTGCTCCATCCCCGCGAAGGCACCGCTCACGATAAAAAGGATGTGCCGGGTGTTAATCGTATCACTCGCCGGAGCACCACCCCGCATCGCCGCCATGGCTCCCTGAAGCTGCCCCGTAACGTCATTCGGCGAAACAATTGGAACGTCTGCATCCTCCATCAATTTCAACAAGTTCGTCTGCACTCCGCGCCCCGAAACATCCCGTCCCGCGCCCGCCTCGCGAGTTGCCAACTTGTCGGCTTCATCCAGGTAGATGATCCCGTGCTCCGCCTGGCAGATGTCTCCGCCGGCCCGGCGTATGAGGTCGCGGACCAAGTCATCCACATCCGCACCGACATAGCCCGTTTCGCTGAAACGGGTCGCATCCGCCTTCACAAACGGCACTCCGATCAAGTCCGCGGCCGAGCGAACGAGGTGGGTCTTGCCGACGCCAGTCGGGCCCAACAAGAGTACATTTTGCTTTTGGTAAAATCGGGCGGGCTTCCCTTCCCGTGTCAGGCGCACATGCTGAAAATGGTCACACAACGCCACACTCAACACCTTTTTTGCCTCGGTTTGGCCGATCACAAACCGGTCAAGATGGCGAGCGACTTCCTGAGGTCGGAGAGAAAAGGAAAACGTCGCCGATGTTGTCCGTGAGCCGTCGGTCTCCGTGGCGGCGGGTATTACCGGCAGCGGTGGAATCGGCGCGGTAACCTTCGGGCCGCGAGTGACCGGTCCGAGGGCATCCGGATGCCCGCTCGGGGGTGATTGCTTGCGATGTCTGGCCATTTTGGAGGTGTTCGCGACCGATGGAACCGTTAATCAACCCGCACTCGAAAAAACCTCGCCGTCGGGGGCCTCGGCAATGTGTAGCGATAGGAACTGCCGGCCCGGATCGTTTGCAGGCTGGCACTCGCATCATCCTCCCACGCGCCTCCTGCCGCCGCGGATCGCTGCAGATGAAACGTCCCGACAGATCCGGATACCAGATCAAACGGCAGTTGCAATGGGACGGCCGAGAGGATCGGTTGCCCCATCCGTATCACCCGCGAGCCCGTGCCTGAACCAACGGCGGTCACACGGAGCGCTGGCCCCCATTCGAGCGGAAACTCACCATAAAGCAGGCCCCGCACCTCCAGCAGGTAATCGCCCACCTGCGGCGGAACGAACGAAAAATTCGGAGCGGTGATGTTGGAGGAAACAGGATCCAATCCGATATCAGCACCATTGATTGCGATCTGATCAATATACCAACCCACTCCAGCCTCAGTCTGTGGAAAGTAACTGCCAAATGAATCGTACCCATACCGGAATCGAAGCTGAGTGCTGCGATTGGCCTGTCCCGACAGAGGAATCGTCCTGGGTTGGAAAACTGTTTCCCCGGCCGTCCCCGTTCCTGCCTGGCTATAGACAACCGTCCACGATGCGCCGTCATCGACCGAAATTTCAACGAGGGCCATCTGTTTTTCGGAAGCCCAACCCAACCGGCTCTTGAACGTCAATACGGTGTCCGATTTTGGAATAAAAACCTGGCGGAGCGCGAGCGATTGCGAGACCGGAGGTGCGGGATGGGCGAGATGGAATGAATGACTGCCAGCGGAGACAGGACGGTCGGTGATCACGGAATAGCCATTGGTCGACGCGTTCACATAAAAATTAGCCGTTCCATCTTCGGCGCCGTCCGACAGGCTAAACGCCTGCCGCCGGGAAGATCGCCACCGGTAGCCGGAGGCATCCTCGACCTCGGGGAAAGAATAAGCGTTTCCCTGGCCGACCTCGGGGTGGGACGTGCCACCGACCGCCGGGAGCACCGTATCGGACCCGGGTACTGCTGGATCGAAGACCGTCACAAGATAGGAATAGCTCGAAGCAGGAGCGGACAGAATGCCGTCGATTTTGATTTGAAATACCGTATCCTGAAGCGGCTTGGGCCAGATTGCCGGGACCTGATTGTCAAACCCGACCGGGTACCAGACCAGCGTGTTTTCGCCAGCCCCAGGATCGTACAATTCCAAGGAGACGGGCACCACAACCCCATTGCTCCGCATCGTCACTTTCGCCCCGGAGAAATCGGCGTCGGGTATGGCAAAAGACCACCGGGGAAACACGCTGGAGTAAGGAACAAAACCCGGCGGCGGCCAGGCAACAAACGAATCGCGGACGGACGGACGCGAACCTCCATAGTGAGCATCGAAAACCCACACCGCATTGGCCAGTGCGAAATTTCCCTGACTGGGCACATCCCCGGTGGCCATGATTTGCGTTTGTGGATAAAGAATCCAGCGGCGGTGGCCCACCGCAGCGTTGTTGCCTCCGTGATCCATCATATAGGCCGTGATCGCGTCCGGACCGGCATTACCGATGGCGATATTGGAGTTGCGGGCACCGAGCGCACCGTCGTCCGTATAGCAAGCCCACTCGATCGGTGGAAAATGACTGAGGCCGTTCTCGGCGCTCATCATCAGGGCGGTCTCCTGACATTTCCAGTGGTTGGCAGGGTCCAAGGAGACGTCTGCGGGCACTCCCGCCATGGCGCGGTACCAGTTGATCCGTCGGAGGACCGCTTCCTGATACGAGGAGGAGGTATTGCCGGCAACACAGTTGGCGACGTCCGCCGTGGAATCCAGGGGTACGCCATCGGAGGTCCCGAAGACGCCGCGGAAGAAATTGCGCACCGCCTCGCGAGACGCCGTGTTAACGGAGAATCCTCCCGTGGTCGAGAGCAGCCTTGGCGCAGAGTTCCTCACGTTTAATGAGTCCGTCCGATCCGGCGCCCGGGGAGCGTCACCCAGGCGAACGGCGGGAAGCCCCGGCATCATCGCCGGATCCTCTCCGCCGGCGGCACGGCCGGGAAGAAGCGTCACGGCAACCAAGACCGCAATGCATAAACGGATCATGGGTAGCAAAGTTTTCCAAAGAATGGACATGAATAGGGACCCTGAACCCAAGCGCCACCTCACCCGGCCTTTGGCCACGCTCTCCCCCACTCGGAGTGGCGGAGAGGGCGAAGAAGCGGTCCGGTCCATGGAAAGGGTCATAAAATGGGGGCGGCTCGAACTAGCGGCGGCTCGATATCCAGCCCCCGCCCAGGACCTGGCTGCCATCGTATAGAACACAGGCCTGTCCCGGAGTTACGGCTCGACCCGGCTCACGGAGAGTCACGTGAGCGCTGCCATTAGCCCCCGGAACAACGCGTGCCGGACTCCCCGGGTGATTGTACCGAATCTTGGCGGTGCAGTCGATCGCTTCCGGCGGTTGATCCCAGGGGATCCAATTGCAGTTCACAATCGAGAACTCGTCCCGATTCAGCCCGGCTTCATCACCGACGATGACGCGATTCTCGACGGCATTCAATTCGAGGACGTACAGCGGAGTCGGATGCGAAATGCCAAGCCCCTTGCGTTGACCGACCGTAAAAAATTCAATGCCATCGTGTTCGCCAAGCTTGCGGCCCTGGGTATCGACAATATCGCCACGGTGTCGTTCCACGAGTCGGGACTGCTCGAGGAACCTCCCATAGTCGTTGTCCGGAACAAAGCAGATTTCCATACTCTCCTCCTTGTCTGCGGTGCGCAGGCCGCAGTGGCGAGCCACGTCACGTGTGTCCGATTTGGTGTGATTGCCGAGAGGAAACAGGGACCGTTTCAACTGTTCCTGTCGCAGGCTGAACAGGAAGTAACTTTGATCCTTCCGCGGATCCCGACCCTTGTGCAGCAAGGCGCGACCATCGGAGGCCGTTTCGATCCGTGCAAAATGGCCGGTGGCGATGAATTCCGCCCCCAACTGCTGCGCGCGATCCAGCAACGTGCCGAACTTTAGGTGTTGGTTGCACATGACGCACGGATTGGGCGTCCTGCCAGCCTTGTACTCCGCGGCAAAGTAGCCGATGACCCGTTGTTGAAATTCAGCGGACTCGTCCACGAGGTAATAAGGAATCCCGAGCGTGTGGCAGACACTCCGGGCATCCATCACCGCCTGCGGTCCGCAGCACTTGTCGTCCGCCCGTGAAACACAGTCCTGCGGCCAAAGCTTCAGAGTTACCCCGATCACCTCGTAGCCTTGTTCGATTAATAGCGCCGCCGTGGCCGAGGAATCCACTCCGCCACTCATGCCCACCAGTACGCGCGTCTTCTGCGAACGATCCACCGGAGCAACTAAGCGGACGGAGCCCGTCCTGTCGACAAAATGACAACTCCCGCCTTTCCGGCTTGTTCCATCGCCCGCGCACCCTTGAAATGCTCCAAATGGATTTCCCCAAGCCCGCCCGGCGGCGACGGTCATCGGAACGATATCCGGCAGCGTACGCGTGGCTGGACGAACTCTCCGGTTGGTGGCTACTCGTGATTACGGTTTTTGCCCCCTGGGCTCTCGCCTGCACGGTGCCGTGGGCAATCTGGTCCGTCTGCGCCGGGGGATACGTAATGGGTGCTTTGTGGGTGGCCAAGCTGCTTTACATGCGCTCCCAGTCCTTTGATCCAGGAGGGAGCCGGGACGCAGGAGCATCGCCTTGGCCCATGCGCGTGTTGTGGACCCTGGCTTTCCTGCTACTCGCGTGGAGCCTAACCAGCGCACTAAACTGGCGTTCTGCAGTCGAGTTCGTCGACGGCCGGCCCGAGTTGACTTACCGGGAGGCCGTGGCGTGGTTGCCGCAAAGCTTCGACCGGCCAGCTTCACAAAAGGGCTTCTGGCGGTATCTGGCTCTGGCTCTCATTTTTGGTTCAGCCCGCCATTGGTTCCTCGGCAAATCGCGCCACGAGCGGCATTCCTCGGATGCGGCCTCGACGATTCCCGGCCTCCCTGCCCGGCTGCGGTTGTGGCTTTGGATCGTGTGCGGAAGCGGAGCGCTCTTGTCGCTTGTTTCCGTAATGCAACGAGCGGATGGCACGGACCGATTGCTGTGGTTGCTGCCCATGAGAGAGGGCAGCGAGAAGAGTCTTGCGTTTGGCCCGTTCAGTTACCGGGCCAACGCCTCCCAATACTTCAACTTGATCTGGCCCATCTGCCTGGGATTTTGGTGGGCTGGGCGGAAGGCGACAATCGAACAAGGGCCCAACGTGCGGCTGGGCGGCGGCGCCCACGCCATGTTGATTCCGTGTCTCGCCATCATGTTCTTGGCGCCGCTCCTATCTGCCAGCCGGGGAGGAGTCCTCGTACTCGCCGCGCTTGTGATCCCCGCATTGGGGGTGCTCGCCGTGTCCGGCGGCCGGGCGGGTCGCTGGGCCACGGTCGGCGGGGGGCTCGTTTTTCTTTTCAGCATCGGCCTGGGATGGATCCTGGGCGGTGACATGCTCGCGGAACGGTTCCGCACGATTTTTACCGATCACGGCAGCGGACGTTCCGAGATCTACGTCACCGCACATCGCATGCTGGATGATTTCCGTTGGCTGGGCAGCGGGCCCGAAACGTTCTCCACTCTCTTCGGCTTTTATCGGCGTTCCGCCGAGGAAGTCTGGGCGGGCTACGCACACAATGACTATCTGGAAATACAGATCACGTTCGGCACCATCGGCCTCGCCGCCATGGTGATCCTCCTTGGATGCATTCCCTGGCAAGTCTTCCGCGGCACCGGAATTCGCGTCTGGTGGCCTTTCCCAACATTCGTTGGACTGAGCCTTCTCGGACTGCTCGTCCATGCGCGTGCCGACTTTCCCTTCCAGATGTTCATCCTCCAACTCTTCTTTGTGCTGGCTTGTGCTGTTCTCACCGTGTTGCGCCCAACGCTGCGGTAGTCGCCGTCGATCCTCCCATGAATCGCCCCCCTCACCCTGCCCTCTCCCCCTCTACTCGTTCTCTCCCTGCTTTCCCCCCCAAGTGCCGATTTGCCACGTGTCCATATCCATGAGCACCTACGACCAATACGCCGCTGAAATCCACCGCCAGCTTCATCAGGTCGAAACCTCCCAACGACCCGCCATCGAACAGACAGCCCGCTGGGTGGCCGACGCCCTGATGCGGGATCGATTTCTTTGGGCTTTCGGCACCGGTCATTCCCACATGATCGCCGAGGAAATCTTCTACCGCGCGGGCGGTCTCGCCCGGGGTGCTCCCATTCTCGCACCCAAATTGATGCTCCACGACGAAGCAATCGAGGCGACGTACCTCGAACGCAAATCAGGCTATGCCGAGGAAATCCTGTTGCAGCATCCCCTCGCCACAGGCGATGTGCTCGTCGTGGGCTCCAACAGCGGCCGGAATGCAGTCCCCATCGAAATGGCGCTGGGTGGAAAAGCCCGAGGCCTCAAGGTTGTCGGGATCACCAATCTCACCCAAAGCCGTCAGTGGCCGTCGCGCCATGCTTCCGGCAAGCGGCTGTTTGAAGTCGTCGACCTCGTGATCGATACCTGCGGCGTCGACGGCGACGCCGCCGTCACGATCGATGATTTTCCTCACCGAATTGGCCCCACATCAAGTCTCACCGCCCTCATGATAATCAATCTAGTCGTCGTGCAAGCAATTGAATATAGCGTTCAGGCGGGCCATCTTCCGGAGGTCTATATCAGCAGTAACACGCGGGGGGACGATCACAATGAACGGTTGCTGGAGCAATATCGAAGCCACATCCGGCATCTCTAGGAATGCTGAGCCTTCCCACATCAACCGCACCGTGTTCCGGTTCGACCGCCAATTCGATTCCTCACCGTTGCCGGCGGCCATACGATTTGGCGCAGTATAGTCTGCCCGACTCTCATCCGGAACCCCTCCGGAAGGTGGCGTGGGCCAACGCACTCTGCCTTGGCGTCCTCGCAATCGGATTCTTCGGCGCACAAGCGCCTGTCGAGGTTGTGATGAACCGGCCCAGGTCGGAACGGTTTATCGTTCCGATTGAAGAGATCAAATCCCCCTCACCACCGACCCATCAGGCGGTTCAGCCCGTCGAACAATTGCCAACGGACGCTTCCGAGACGCCACCCGGGGAGCCACCGCCGGTGGCACCTCCGATTGCGGCCGTCACCGCCGACGTGACGTTTGCCATTCCGATTAAAGTGCCTCGGAATATCGTCCGGGAAACCTTGAAAGCAGATCCTTCCCCACGAAACCGGGCACCCTCCAATACGGGGGGCACCCTCCTCAAGGCCTCGCCGGAGAACCCGGAGACGCCATCGGGGGCGGCAAAGTTTAGTCGCGGCCGTTTTACGGGTGAATTTCCTGACATGCGGTTCGAAGATTTCTCCAATGATTTTCGCGTTCGTAACCGCGGAAAATCCCTTTCAGCCCGTATCCAGTGGGAACTCACCCCGGAGGGGGTGGCCAAGAATTTTCTGGTCCTAAAGGCTTCGGGTGCGCCCGAGTTCGAGCGCGAAGTCATTCGCTGGATGAAGCGAAAATACCGATTCGATCCACCCGGCCAACCCTTTGTGCTATTCCAAGATGTCAAACAATCGAACGAGCCCGACCGTTCTCCGTTCTCTCTCCGCTGAAAACCCTCCCTCCTATGTTCGCCAACCTATTCGTCACGTACTTCCAACGGGGCGGGCCGATGATGTGGCCCATTCTCGTGGTGGCTTTGGTCGCGGTCGCCGTCGTCGGCGAACGCGTCTTCTGGTGGATCCGGGAAATTCGGAAGCGAGATCCAGCTCGGTTGGAATCAATATTTGCGGCGTTGGAGAATGGGGATTTCGCCACGGCTGCCCGGGATTCGGAGGGCTCCGAGGATCCGCTCATCCGCATGATCTGGCATGGATTGAACCACATAAACTCGTCCCTGCGCGGGGCGCTGACCGTCGCCGCCGGCGGTGAAATCAAGCGGGCTGGCCGATTTCTTGTCCTGATGGATACCTGCATCACCCTGGCACCGCTGCTCGGCTTGCTGGGCACCGTCACCGGCATCATGAGCACCTTTGGATCCATTGGAAAAAATGAATTCGGGGTCGAGGCGGTTTCTGGCGGCATTGGCGAGGCGCTCATTGCCACTGCCTGTGGTTTGGGGATCGCGATTTTCTGCCTGCTGCCCTTTAACTACCTCACGGAACGGTTGACCAAACTCCAATTCGAGCTCGAGACGGCGGCAACCCATGTCGAAGTGCTGGTGGACAAAGCGAAGGCCCAAGGTGCCGATCCCGTGGGATGTCCCCGTGAAGCAGGGTCCCCGAAAAAATAGAGTCCCCCGCGGCCTCGCCGATTCCGGCGGGCTAACAATTCCACCACCCACACCACGCTGTCATGCGCTTCAATTCGCCACTGCCCCGAAGGAAGGCTCGCATCGAAATCATCCCCTTGATTGATGTGATGTTTTTCCTGCTCGCGGCCTTCATGATGGTGAGTCTCACCATGCAAAAGACGCAGACAATCAAGATGAACCTCCCCACGGCGGTCGCGGCCCAGAAAAATTTCAAACCCGAGATTTTTAACATCGGCGTCGATCAACTCGGTGACCTCTACGCGGGCAAGGAACGGAGAACAATGCGCGAAATCGAGGGAATGGTGACAAACCGCCTGGCAGGCAATTCCAATCTGACTATCACCATCAGCGGCGACAAACTGGCCACGCACGGCCGAGTCATCGAAGTGCTCGATATGGTCCGCCGGTCAGGAGTGCAAAAAGTATCCTTCGCCATCGAACCTCCAAAGGAATGAAGGGTAGGCCCCCCGGCGCGCACCCCACGCGCGGTGCACCCGATGTTGGCGCAATGAAGACCCAACCGGAATCGGTCGCATTCCTGAGCCCAGATTTTCGTTTCTCAACTGTTTGCTTCCTTCGCCGGCCCGACGGGGTTTTGATGCCCCCTTGTGATGCCACTCAAACAATCCGGCTTTTGTTCCAGACAATCCTTCCCGGTATTCTCCGGCTGCTGGGCCTGCCTCTTCGGAATCCTCCTCGGAGAACATGCGCACGGAGCCGATTGGCCACAGTTTCGAGGAATTCACCGGGATGGGGTTTCGTCCGAATCGATCACCAACATCTGGCCCAAGGGCGGTCCCTCAGTGATCTGGCAAGCGACGGTTGGGCAGGGCTACAGCGGGCCCGTCGTGGCGAATGGCCGGATGCTCCTGCATCACCGACCCGGCGACGAAGATGTCGTCAATGCGTGGGATGCCGCCAGCGGTAAGAGCCTGTGGCGACACTCGCGCCCGGCCACTTTTTCAGACGATTTCGGCTCCGACGATGGCCCACGAGCGACGCCGACGGTCGACGCCAACCAGGTATTTACTTTCAGTGCGGACGGTCGCCTCACATCACTGGATCTAACGGATGGTCACGTCCTTTGGGAAGTGGACACCGTAAAAGATCTTAAGGCCGACAAGGGGTTTTTCGGATTCGCCTGCTCCCCGTTGGTCCAGGGGGATGTGGTGATCGTGCAGATTGGAGGGGCCGACGGTGCGGGAATTGTCGGATTCGATCGAAATTCGGGCCGGGTCCGCTGGAAGGCGACGGATCACGAGGCGGGCTATGCGGCTCCGATTGCCGCTGAACTCAATGGCCATTTTCAAGTGGTCTGCTTCGACCGGGCTGGATTGGTCGTATTAGACCCCTCGAAGGGTCAAGTTGAAACCGAATTCCCGTGGAGAGCCCGAATGCACGCTTCGGTGAATGCGGCGTCCCCGGTTCTCCAGAGAGACCAGATTCTCTTGACGTCCAGCTACGGCGTCGGAGCCATCCTCCTACAACTGCGCGCCGGGAAGGCTACCGCAGTTTGGTCGGGCGATGAGATTCTTTCCGCCCACATTGCGACGCCGATCCTGCGGCAGGGATACCTGTATGGGTTCCATGGGCGTCAGGAGCAAACTCCCTCCCTGCGGTGTGTGGAATGGACAACCGGCCGCGTTCGATGGGACGCCGCCCGACTTGGAGCCGGCCACATTCTCGCAGCGAGCGACAAGCTCCTGATCCTGCTCGAGAAGGGCGAGTTGATCCTGGCGGCGACGAACCCCAAGGAATTCCAAGTCCTGGCGCGAGCTCAGGTACTCGGGAGCAACGCCCGGGCCGTTCCCGCCTTCGCGAACGGCCGGTGGTACGGCCGCGACAAGTCGAAACTGGTCTGCCTCGGCCTCTAGTGCCCGGCCGCAGGCGTGGAACCCGGTACGGAGTGCCCAGCCTATTCGAAACGCAACGCATCAATCGGATCCAAGCTGGCGGCCTTACGCGCCGGATAAAAACCGAAGAAAATGCCGATGGCGGCACTGACGCAGAAGGCCGCCACCACGGCTGAATTCGAAACGAGCGTCGGAAATCCGAACTGCTTGGTTAGGAGATAGGCACACCCGATTCCGCCGAGAACGCCCAGAGCACCTCCCACGACACTTAACACGACCGCCTCGGTCAGAAACTGCATCAAAACGTCACGCCCGCGGGCACCGACCGCCAGCCGGACCCCTATCTCACGCGTTCGTTCCGTGACACTCACCAGCATGATGTTCATGATACCAATGCCGCCCACCAGCAGCGAGACACTGGCAATGACCCCCAGCACGATCGTCATGATCCGGGAGGTCTCACTCATTGTGTCGGACAATTCCTGCTGGGTCATGACCATGAAGTCCGGGTCCTTTCCTTCCGCAATTTTGTGCCGGTCCCGCAGGAGTTCATTGACCTGTGCCTTGACGTTATCCAGCAGCGCCGGAGAGCTTGCCTGCATATAGAACATTCGGAAGGTCGTCTGGCCAGACAACCGTTTCATGGCACTCGTATAAGGAACAAGGATGGTGTCGTCTTGATCACTGCCAAACCCGCTGGTGCCCTTGGCCGCCAGCTCCCCGATGATCGTGAACGGCGCATTCTTGATTCGAATGATCTGTCCCACGGGATTGCCACCGTCCCCAAACAACGTTTTCGAAGCGGTCTTGCCGATGAGGGCGACCTTTCCCGCAGTCCGAACATCCGCCTCCGAAAAATTGACCCCGTTGAGAATCGGCCAGGACCGGATCTCAACGAAGGGCACATCGACGCCCTGGATCTGAACATTGTTATTTTGGTTGCCGGTGGCGACCTGGGCAAACGCACGCACCTCAGGGCTCACGCCATTGATGCCATTGATGTCCCGTCGAATGGAGTCCAGGTCGGCTTGAGTGAGCGTCGGCGCACTGCCGTAGCCCATGCGGAATCCCCCCCGGCTGACATTGCCGGAAATGACCTGCACCACGTTTTGCCCCAAGCCGGCGATCCGCGCCTCCACCTGCGCCTTGGCACCCGCGCCCATGCTGACGCCGGCAATGACCGCCAGGATGCCGAAGATGATCCCCAGCATGGTTAACAGGGTGCGCATCAAATTCCGGCGGAGAGCTCGAAAAGCGATTTTGAGAATGGCGAAAAAGCGCATGGCTGGGTCTAGAGTTGCTGTGGAATCACGCGAGCTTCACCGCTTTTTGCTCCTCCTGAAGTTTGGCCAGCTCCACACTGGCTTTCAGTCGGTCGTGCACCGGCGTATCCGTCACGATGCGCCCGTCCCGCATCACGACGATCCGCTTGGTATAGCGCGCAATGTCCAGTTCGTGCGTAACCATCACCACGGTCATGCCCCGGTCATTCAGTTCTTGAAAGATTCCCATGATCTCACAGCTCGTCTGCGTGTCGAGATTGCCGGTCGGTTCATCCGCCAGCAGCAATTTGGGTTCGTTAACGAGCGCCCGCGCAATGGCCACTCGCTGCTGCTGTCCACCCGACAGTTGATTCGGGGTGTGATCCGCCCGCGTGGCGAGCCCGACCAATTCCAGTGACTTAAGCGCCCGTTTTCGCTGCTCGATCCCACTGATCGCAGGCCGCACGTACAGCATCGGCAGCTCGACATTCTCAACCGCACTGGTTCGCGACAATAGATTGAACCCCTGGAACACAAAACCAATCTTCCGATTCCGCAAGTCCGCCAACTGATCCCGACTCAACGCCCGCACATCGATCCCGTCCATGAGGAATCGGCCGCCCGTCGGACGATCCAGACACCCGACGGTATTCATCATCGTGCTCTTGCCGGACCCGCTGGCTCCCATGATCGCCACAAATTCACCAGGCTGAATCGCGAGCGTCACTCCTCGCACCGCATGGACCTCGACCTCCCCGGTCACGTAGGTCTTCCGGTAGTCTTCGAGTTGAACGACAGCTTGGGACATGATGGGTAAGGATGCACCCGAACCGAAAAACAGTGTCGATCTTGAAGCGTTACCGTCGCATTCCGCCACCACCAAACGGCCCGCCACCAAACGGACTTCCCCCGGCGGCCGGGGCCGGCGTGGTTGTAGCGCTCGGATTGAAAGCACTCATCACGACAATTTCTCCTTCATTCAACCCTTCGAGGACTTCGGCGTAATTCGCCCCGTCGGTAATCCCGGTGCGAATCGTTTTCTGCCGCAGCACGATCTGCTTCTTGCCCTCCGCCGTTGTCCCTTCCTCGTACAAGTAGATCGTCCGGGTCATCGGCCCCTCAACCGTCGCGGGCCGGCCGCCACCACCCATTCCACCACCCATTCCACCACCCATTCCACCACCCATTCCACCGCCGCCTCCCATTCCACCTCCACCCCCCTCTTGCGCCATCTGGCGCATTCGAGCACGGGCCTGATCATACTTTTCGCGCTGCTCGGGTGTCAGCGATTCCGTCCATTTCTTTCGTTCCTCTTCAGAGGGTTGCCGGTTTTCGGCGCGCCACGGGGCGATGGGTATTCCCGCGAAAGGTCCGGTGGTCGCAATCTGAACCGTATTCGATCCGGAGACGTCACCCGGAGGGGAGTTGGTGGGCTTTATGACCGTAATGCCCTCCGGTGGACGAACACGGAAGGCACCGACGGGAATCCGGATGACCCCTTTTCGCTCCGCCGTAACCACGGTGGCATCCGCAGTCATGCCCGGTCGCAACTTCAGGTCGGCATTATCGACTGCCACGATCGTGGTATAGGTCACCACATTTTGGTTGGTGTTAGGGGCGAATCGGACCTGACGCACTTTCCCCTTGAACTGCCGGCCGGGAAACGCATCGACTCTAAAGTTGACCATTTGTCCTTCCTGCACGTTGCCAATATCCGCCTCCGATACGGCTGCCTCGATCTGCATTTTGGCAAGATCATTCGCGATCACGAAGAGTCGGGGGGTATTGAAGCTGGCCGCGACCGTCTGGCCGGCTTCGATACTTCGACTGATGATGATCCCGGAGATCGGCGCCACGATGGTTGTGCGGTCGAGATCCACCTTCGCGCTTTCGACCGCCGCCTCACGAATCTTGACGTTTGCTTCCGCCTGATGGAGGCCGACCAACGCCTGCGTATATTCAGTCTCGGAGACGAGCTTGGAATCAAAGAGTTGTTTCGCGCGCTTGTAGGTAAAGTCCGCCAACTCGTGAGCCGCTTTCGAGTTTAGCAACTCAGCATCCACTCGAGCTAAAGCCCGCTCGTAGGTCGCGGGATCGATCTTGGCGAGGATGTCCCCCTCCGTGACCTTGGCGTTAAAGTCCACCCGGAGTTCCTTGATGATCCCCGAAACCTGGCTGCCAACCTCGACGTTGCGGACCGGAGTGAGCGCCCCATTGGCCGTGACACTCTGGATGATGTCACCCCGCGCGATGACGTTCGTTTTCCATTCAATCGCTGCGGTCCTGGCACCTGTCGGCCGGTACTTTTTCCAGCCCCAGTAGCCCCCTGCAGCCAGGGCAAGAATGATGAACCACTTGAGCCACCGGGAGGATTTGGACGATTCCATGGGCGATAGGAACAGAGATACGCGGGGGGAGACTCTAAGCCAGCTTCAGCAAAACACAATACCCGGCGCGTTCCCAAGTTTGGCACCGCGTCCGGGCATACGGCGTAGTAACTGGGCGGGATTTACTGCAATCCCAGCTTTTTTCTCGCGTCTTCTGCAACGTCCACGTGGGTAGACCCGATATTCTTGATCTCAGTCACCGTATTTCGGCTCATATTCCGCTCTTCACCATCACGGCCCGTTATTTTCCCGGATACTTTAAGTTCCACCTTGGAAAGCATCCCGTCCTTGAGCCAGTACTTCACGGTTCCCTTGGCATCTTTCGCAGCATTTCCACCGCCGCCGCCCCCACCGCGACGCCCCATGGTCACCAGTTCCTTTGCTCCCTCTTCCGTCAATTCACCCCAAATTACCCCGTCCGCCGATTTCAGATCCTTGACCTTGTCGGCATATCCGCCGGCCTCATCCGCAGGAGCCTTCGCGTTCAGCAATCGGCGGCCCATCATCGCCGCACGGACGGCCGGATCCTGCCCACCGCCACCACCCCCAGGTTGGGGAAGTTCATCGGCCGTCTTCCATCCTGCCGACGTCTTGACCACTGCTTTGTCCCCCTTTCGGACGGCAACGACGGTGGTGTCCTGAACCTCTTGCGATACAACCGTGAAGCCGCCTTTTTCGGTCTTGCCGGTCGTCGGTCCAGGCCTGAATTGCACCCCCTCAACTTCCGTGGTGGTCGACCAAGAATAACTGGGTTGGTCCCCCAGTTTCTTGGCGGCCGCGGCGACGTCCTCCTTCGGACTACCGGCTCGAAGAGAAATGGCTGCGACAAGTCCGGCAGCGAGGAGTGCGTGACGTGAGGTTTTCATGGAGGGGCAAGCGTTTGAATCTCGATCGTATCGTTCAAGGGGAAGACCCGACGCGTCCCGTCGGGTTACGGGAGATTGCGCGACGAGTGCTCGATCATGGCCGTAGGGTAACGCGGCGACGCGCGGCAACGGCTTTTACCTCGATCAGGAGGTCATCCGGAAGCTCCAACGTGGTTTTCATAAGGGTGACAGCATGGTTTTATGGGTTGACGTCAATGGTCCACCCTCATCCAAACCGAATCTTGACGCAGCATCGTGATTGCCATTTTGCGTAACGTCAGGTCCAATCACCTTGATCTCCATGAAAACAATTTTGACCCTTCTGGCTGGTAGTGTCATCGCGGCCTCATCCGCGAATGCTCTGCCGGTGGTTGCTGTCCCGGAATTTCAACCCTTCGCGGCGCAGATCCGGCGAGTGATCGATGCCCTGGAGGTGCTGGGTACACCCCTTTCGGCTTCCGAAAGAAGAGCCGTGGAAACCGGACTGACTGGCACCAACACCGCCCTGGCCGCCGCCCAAGTGCAGGGCGTCCTGGATGCGCGGGTCTTGATCGGTGTCACGATCAATCCGGAGATGCGGGTGAAAGTGGCCGTGGGGGACGCGAAGCCGGAGATGGTGGAGGGGGGGTGGCGGCCGTTTCTCGTGAAGGTGCAAAACGACTCGGGCACCACGGCTGAACTGCGGGCCACGAGTCCCCAGGCCGCGCGGCTCCACAACTCGCCCGCCGAGACGGTGGCGGACCGCTGGCTGTGGCTCGAATCATTCAATAGTGCGCCCCTCAAGAAGGAACTGGGAGGCCTGCCACTCGAGTATCGGATTCTTCAATTGTATTCACGGGACGCTGGCCGGCGCGAAGCCAAGCTCTCCTTCAATGTGGGCCAAGGCACACAGGACCTCGGATTTCGAAGCGACGCCGACGTGTTGTTCACCGCTCTGCCGGCCCGCGAGGTGGCGCTGAAGATTCTCGACGAACACGGAAATCCGACCACAGCGGCCCTCACGGTCCGAGATGGAAGGGGCCGCGTCTATCCCGCTCCTGAAAAGCGGCTCGCGCCGGATTTCTTCTTCCACCACCAAGTATACCGGGCTGACGGCGAAATGCTCCGGCTGCCGGAGGGGCGGTACCAGGTGGAATTTCGCCGCGGTCCCGAATCGATCCCTCAATTGGGCGAATTCGTCGTGGGTCCCGCACCCAACCTCTGGCGCTTTCAGGTGGTTCGATGGATTGATCCATCGACGCTGGGCTGGTGGTCCGGCGACCATCACATTCACGCCGCAGGCTGCGCCCATTACACCAAGCCGACCGAAGGTGTTCACGCCATCGATATGATGCGGCACGTGCTCGGTGAGGATCTCAAGATCGGCGCCAACCTCACCTGGGGACCCTGCTTCGATTATCAAAAGCAGTTCTTCACCGGAAAGGACGACGTCGTGTCGCAATTTCCATTTCTTCTCCATTACGACGTCGAAATCAGCGGCTTCGGGTCCCACCAGTCCGGGCATCTGTGCCTGCTGCGGTTGCGCGAACAGATGTTTCCCGGCGGAGAATCGAAAGACCATTGGCCAAAATTGGGCCTGAATTCCCTCCGTTGGGCCAAGAAACAGGGCGCTCTCGTCGGCCCCGCTCACAGCGGATGGGGGCTGGAGCTGCCGTCAACGGATCTCCCCAACTACACACCGGCCCCGTTTAATGGGATCGGTGCCAACGAGTATGTGGTGGATGTCACTCACGAGGTGCCGGGTCCGAACGGCAACGCCGTCCCCGCGGTGGACTTCCTGTCGATGGTCGATACCCCCTACCCCTGGGAACTCAATATCTGGTACCACACTCTCAACGCGGGATTCCGCACCCGGATCAGCGGTGAGACCGATTTCCCCTGCATCTACAGCGACCGCGTGGGTCTGGGGCGCAGCTACGTGAAACTCAACGGACCCTTGAACTACTTCGACTGGTGCGAGGCAATCCGTGCCGGCAGAAACTATGTCAGCGACGGACTTGGGCACATCTTTGATTTTCGCGTTGAAGGAGTGGAAATGGGAGTCCATGGCAGCGAACTTCGTCTCAACAAGGCGGGCCCGGTAACCGTCCGAGCCAGGGTGGCGGCACGACTCGATGAAACGGCCCTCCCTGAGATCAAGAAACGGAAATTCACCGAGCATCCCTATTGGCATCTCGAACGGGCTCGGATCGATGGCACCCGGGAAGTACCGGTTGAGCTGATCCAGAATGGAATCTCCATCGGCCGCACCAACATCGTGGCGGATGGATCGTTCCATGACATTGAGTTTCGAACCGATATTTCACAGAGTGGCTGGCTGGCGATCCGCATTCTGCCCAGTGCCCACACGAATCCCATTTTTGTCGTTGTCGACGACAAACCGATCCGGGCCTCGCGACGAAGTATCGAATGGTGCCTGGCCGGTGTCGAAAATTGCTGGAAAAATAAGGAACGATTCCTTGTTGGACCCGAACATGCCGACGCCGTCGCCGCCTACGACCACGCCCGCGAGGTGTATCGGAAACGCCTTACGGAAGCCCAGATGCCGTAGCCGAATCGGTGCTTGAGTTCCTCGTCATGGCTGGGGCTGGCAAGGCGGTGGAGTTGGACTGTCAGAGTTTTGTTCTCCAAGTCGGTTGCAGATCCGCCGCGCTGCTTTCCCAAGGCTCGATGTCAGGAGTCCTGGGGCTACGATCTGGCGGCGCTCCGCGCCTTCCGAGTGTGAGCTCCCATTCTCCTTTGCGACCTTTGTGAACTTTGTGTGAGGAATTCTTGAAGATTTTTGCCTCACACCCGTTCCGTGGGGGGTCTTTCCCGTGACCCAGTCACGCCGTCGAGTCTCGGTGCGCCAGCCAGGTCAACCGCAAACCTTCAAGTGTCAGGAAAGGGCGGACGGCATCAATTTCCGGTAGCCCGCGAGCGATCAACCGCGCGTACCCGCCCGTGGCCACCACCGGCAGTTTCCGGACGCCAAGTTCCCGCTTCAATCCGCCGATCAGTTCTCGCACGAGCCCGCGGTATCCTTGGACGGCCCCGATGAGCATTGCCTCTTCCGTGTTACGACCGATGAGGCGTCCAGGCTCGCGAATCCGGATCTTTGGCAGCAGCGCAGTTTTTTCGTGCAAGTAGTCGGTCATCGCCGCCAACCCGGGCGCAATGATGCCACCGACGTAGTCCCCGTTCGTGTCAACGACGTCAAACGTGACCGCCGTTCCGAAATCAACCACGACCGCGGGCGCGCCAAATGCGGCCCGCACGGCCACGGCATTCGCGAGTCGATCCTGCCCAATCGAATCCGGACGCCGGTAGCGAATGCCGACACCCCGCACGGTCTTCGGTGTCAACTGCAGTGCTGTCACCCCGAACAAGTCTCGCAGCGTCCGTTGCATCGGCTGGACGGCTCGCGGCACGACGCTGCAAAGACACGCAGCCGTGACGTCGCGCCCATCGGTGAATTGCGCCAGGCTGGATTTCACGCACCCTGCCAGCACCTGGGTGGTTTCGAAGTCGCGCGTCTTGATGATCCGCCGCACCGTCGCAAGACCGACGTGCGTATGGGTATTTCCGATATCGATCAGAAGAAGACGCTCGATCCTTTGTTTGCTCATGAATTGAAAACGATTTCGGGCTATTCTTCGAGCGTCACGTCGCCGCCAATGATTCGTTCAAGACGCCCATGTTCGGTCCGGACGCGAAGCGCTCCCTCTTCATCGAGAGCCTCGGCATATCCTCGAACCACGCGGTCCGCCATGCGGATCGACACCCGCTTGCCAAGCGTGGAGCAACGCCGCATCCATTCGTCCCCGATCTCCAGGAAATCGCCGGCCCGCAACCGGGCGTAAGCCGCTTCCAACTCACGAAGTAATGCCACCGCCAGCGCCGCTCGATCCAACGGGCGTCCGAGTTGCTCCTGCAGCGATGTCGCCACCGAACGTAGTTCCTCGGGGAACTCCGCCGACGTCAGATTTACGTCGACACCAATCCCGAGAACGACATGCCGGATATGATCCAGTTCAGCTCCTAGCTCGAGGAGGATTCCGGCGCACTTCCGCGCTCCGAAGACGATGTCGTTCGGCCATTTGATCTCGGGGTGCAAACCAGTTTCCCGTTCAATGGCGCGGACCACCGCCACCGCCGTGGTGACGGTCAATTGTGTTGCCGCTGAAACCTGAAGTTTGGGACGGAGCAACACGGAGAACCAGAGACCCTTGCCGGCGGGCGACACCCACTGACGACCGAGGCGTCCTCGCCCCTTCGTCTGTGATTCGGCGAAAACAACAATGCCCTCTGAGACGTGATCGCGCGCCAGTTTCTCCACCACATCGTTGGTGGAAGTGGTTTGGCCAAAAACCCGGATATCCCGGCCAATGCCCTTCACCGGTCCAAGTCGTGAGATCAAGTCATCCGCGTGCAGACAATCCGGAACCCGCCGCAATCGGTAGCCATGGTGCGGACTCGCTTCAATGTCGTACCCCAACTTCCGCAATTCCTCGATATGATTCCAGACCGCCGCTCGGCTGACACCCAACTCGCTGGCTAGGCTGGCACCCGAGACGCCGGATTCTGGAGCGGACCGCAATGCGGTGAGAATGAGCGCGTCGGATGTCATATCGTAAAATCGAGTCCAATGTCCATGGAGCGCGCCGAGTGAGTGAGCGCTCCAACGGAAATAAAGTCTACCCCAGTTTCGGCGATCGCCCGCACCGTCTCGAGACGCACGCCACCGCTCGCCTCAGTCCGGGCACGTCCCGCGACCACCGCCACCGCCGCCCGCAGTTGGGTCGGAGTCATGTTATCCAGGAGGATGATATCCGCCCCCGCTTCCACCGCCTGCTGCACCTGGCTCAACTGGTCCGCTTCCACCTCCACCCGCAGCTGGGGATACAAACGCCGGGCTCGGCCGACCGCCGCTGCCACGGCATTGGGCATTTCGTCGCGGAGGGCGGCGAGGTGATTGTCCTTGATCAGAATCAAATCGAAAAGGCCGACTCGATGATTGGTACCGCCGCCGCAGGCGACCGCATATTTCTCGAACCGTCGCCATCCGGGCGTCGTCTTCCGCGTGTCCAGAATCTGGACGGACGTTCCCGCGACGGCATCGACAAACTGCGAAGTGAGGGTCGCGATGCCCGAAAGCCGTTGGACGAAGTTCAGCGCAACCCGTTCCGCCGCGAGAATTGCGCGAGTGGTTCCCTCCACCGTTAGGAGTACCTCCCCGGGATTGGCTCTGGCACCGTCCGGCACGAGCAAAATCACCCGCAGGCTGGTCGACAACTCACGTAAAGCCATTTCTGCAAAGGCCAAGCCAGCGACCACCAAAGGCTCGCGAGCATTCATTTCTGCCCGAGAAATCGAATTCTCAGAAATGCATGCCAGCGTGGTGGCATCCCCGTCCCCCAGGTCCTCCTGCAGGGCGGCACGCACCGCCGTGCGAATCTCCAATGGTGTTAGCATGACCATGACGAAGGCTGGCACCCCAGACCCATGCGATTCAATCTTTCCCCCGATTCATCCGGTCATCGCCTTTGTTGGTATTCGGGCCGCGAATACTTGGTCTCGTTCAGCCGCCGAGCCGAATCGCCGACAACCACTGCAAGTGGGCTCGATCCGGGAACGACCTCCACCTGAGCCCCCTGCTCCCGGAGTATGGAAATCATTGACGCCCTCCACGCTTCAACAGGAACCTCCGGTGGTGGCGGTTGCACCGAACCCTGGATCAGCAACCCATGCCGATTGCGCCGCTGGGCAGCCCCCGCCAGCTTTCGTCCCCGCAACAATAGATCCGCCTCCTCGGCCCCAATGAAGCACTGGCCCGGGCCAACGGGATCCGTCACCGCCGCCAATTCGGTTTCGACGCCAACCCTCCGAAATGCTGCGCACAGCCACTCGTGCAAACGGCAGTAACTCGCGACGGCCTTCAGCCGGTACCAAGGGTGCCCCACCGGCGCCATCACACTGTAGGTCCAGTCAGCCGCATGCGAAACGAGTCCTCCACCCGTGCATCGTCGGATCAGGGGACGCAACGCGGTGAGTTCCGAAACCACCTGATATCGCTGCAAGTAGCCAAACGTAGCCGCGGGGCGATCCCATGCGTAAAATCGGAGGACGGCGCGGGAATCCAAACTCCCTTGCTCCAGCAGAGCCTCATCCAGCGCCATATTCCAAGCCGGCTCGCCCGGACCGGTGTCCAGTACTCGCCAAAGTTCGCCCGCAAGCGGTTCGTCGGTGTGCATTGTACTACCGGAAGTCTGGAAGCGATTCGCGTCGGCTGGAAAGCGCGATTGCATTCAATCTCCCAGTTTGGCAATGACTGCGGCGCATGTTTCGCTCGCTACCTCTCGTATGCCTCCTGCTGACGGCCCTGTTCAGTGGCCGCTGCGGTGACCGTGTTGCCGCCGCCGCCGAGGCGAATTCTTCGCGATCTCAACCGCCAACAGCTCCACCACCGCCGGCACTCCAATGGCACTTCGCCGGCGGACGCCACCTCGCCGGGCAGACCCATGCAACGCTCGTTCAAAAATCGGTGAACGCGACCAACTCGGAACCGGTCGCCGCCCTGCTGGCGACAAACCTCGTGCGAAACATCGTCTGGTTCGGACGTGGCGAAACGAATCCCCTGCCGGCCGAAATCGCCACCCTCGTGCCGCCGGTACGCCAATTCCTCGCCGCAGAAAGTGTGGGTGAAATTCTGAGCCGCACGCAGTGGGCGTTCGCAATCCGGATCGAATCGCCGAATACAGTGACCTGGAGCAATGGCCTGGCTTCCGCCGCATCCCAGCCCGTCCAACTCGAATTCACCAATGGCTGGTTGCTGGCTGGAACGGGTCCCCTCGGCCTCGCGCGCGCGCAGGAATTGATTCATGCCCCAATGCCAGCGGGCTTGTTTTCCGGAACCTTTGACGCCGCGAAATGGCCCGCCGGAATTTGGCCCCCGTGGCTCTTCACACCCGCCCGCGGCGAGTTCTCCATCCTGGCAACCAATGACAATCTTCGCACCACCCTTCGCCTGAAGTTTCCCGCCACCCTGGACCTGCATTTGGACCCTTGGAAATTTCCCCAGATCATTCGTGATCCCCTGGTCAGCTTTAGCGCCGCGCGGGGCATCCATCCTGTCATCGAAAATGCCTCCTGGTTTCGCTCGCTCCAACTGAGCAATGCCCCGGACCAAATGTTCGTCTGGATGCAGCCAGGAACTCCGTTCCGCCTTTTCTACTCGTTTCCCTCCGAGTCCCCCAACCCGACGGTTGACACCATCGCCGATCGCTTGCGCCCGCTGTTCGTTCCGACCAATGGACTCCCCCGGGTGATGGGTTCAATGAAACATATCGTCGAGAAACACATCATCAGGATCAACCTGTCTGGCGGGCCTCCGACCACCCCCTTCCTGCTGCCGATCGACACGACGAATGGAGGTTGGGTTTTCGGCGGATTTTCTCCCGGATTTCCATCGACGAATCCTCCGCCTGAGGCTCTCGTAGCCCAGCTTCAACGCACCAATCTCGTCGCGTACAGCTGGGAAAACACGGAGGAGTCAATCGATCACTGGCGCCAACTCTTGCAAACTATGGATGTTTTCACTTTGGGGGGGCTCATTCAGGCGAAGTTTCCGGCCAACGCTTGGTTGGCCGCCCTCTCATTGGAAGATCGCAACGCGTCAACCGAAGTGCTGCAGACCGGCCCTGCTGAGTTGGAGCTCAATCGGAAATCCGCCCTCGGTTTCACCGGCTTTGAACTCATGCAATGGGTCCGCTGGCTCGACGCCCCGTTCGCAGTGAGGCCTAGAGGCATAGCACCGAGGCCCTCCCTCCTAGCCCCTCCCTAACGGATACCCGCATGCTCAAACTCGGAGTCAACATCGACCATGTAGCCACCCTCCGGCAGGCTCGCTACCGCGGGCAACCCAATGGAGAACCGGATCCGGTGGCGGCTGCCCTCATTTGCGAGGCCGCTGGAGCGCATGGTATTACGGCCCATCTCCGCGAAGATCGCCGTCACATCGTCGATGGGGATATCCAACGTCTCAGCCGAGAAATCCGCACTCGTCTCAATCTCGAAATGGCCAACACGCCCGAGATGGTAGTCGTCGCACTCGACGTGCATCCGGGAATTGTGTGCCTTGTGCCCGAACGCCGGGAAGAGGTCACAACCGAGGGAGGATTGGATGCGGCGGCGGCCATTCCGGCGCTCACCGAAACTTGTCGCCGGCTAAACAACGCAGGAATTGAAGTCAGCCTGTTCATTGCACCGGAGGGCCGCCAAGTCGAGGCCGCCGCCTTGATCGGCGCCCAATTCATCGAGTTGCACACCGGTAGTTACGCGGAACACTTCGAACAAACATCCGAACGGCACCGGGAGATCGAACGACTCGTCGCCGCTGCCAGGCGGGCGAACCAACTCGGACTCCGGGTCAACGCAGGCCACGGATTGAATGTCCGCAATGTGCCGCTCCTGCACGGCGTTCCCCATTTGATCGAACTCAACATTGGACACAGCCTCGTAAGCCGAGCGATCGAAACCGGCCTTGCCACCGCGGTCCGGGAGATGCTGGACGCCATGAAGGGCTATACGGGATGAATTCCGTCTCACCGATGCGCGCCCATCCGCTATGATTCTCGGCATCGGGATCGATGTGATCGAAGTTTCACGGGTAACCGCTTCCTATGAACGGTTTGGGGACCGCTTTCTAAAGCGAATTTTCCACCCGAACGAGATTGCCTACTGCACCCGCCATTCCCAACCGGGCCCCTTCCTGGCAGCCCGCTTCGCCGCCAAGGAGGCGGTCAGCAAGGCGTTCGGTACGGGGATCGGCGCAGAATTGGGATGGCAGGACATCGAAGTCGTCCGATTGCCATCGGGCCAGCCGATCGTGGAACTGCATGGATCCAGCCGGGAACTGCTGGCCCGTCGCGGTGGACAAACCTTGCACCTAAGTCTTACTCACACGGCGGTCTATGCGGCGGCGGTGGCCATCCTCGAAGGCAACCTCAGGACCGACCTCGTGGGATCTAAGACAAAGTGAGAGGTTCACTAAAGGGTCTTCATCGCTATCCAATCGCGTCCACTCGCAGATCCCGCATCACGCAAATCCCCGGCAACGGTACGCCCCGAATCGGACGGGCTCCGTCTTTACGCCGCACACTGAATCGGTCCCGGTGGCGGGTGAACATCTCATTCACAAAGTCCTTCGAGCCCAGAACCACCCCATCGGTCATATGGCGCACTCGCAAACGCAACACCTGGCCTAAACTCAACTCTCCCCCTCGGGCCAATTCCGCACGGATTGTCTGCGGATCCAACACCGCTTTGTCGCTTCGGTTGGCGCTTCCAGCCGCGACGAACAATACCATCCGATATTGCGCCGCCGCCTTCCCCCAATCCGCCGGATCCAAAAAGCTCATAAGGCCCTGTCGAATCGTTGTCGCACCCGTTAACGCCGCGGCGTATCCGCAAAAGCGATAATCCTTCGGGTCCTGGACCAATCCCGCTCGGATCGGATTGCAATTGAACCTGTCACTTTTTCCGCGAGCGACGCGAGATGACCGGGTAGACAAACGTGAGATCGCCAAAGACCCGCGTGTGATCCTTGACTGCTGTAAGCGTGTTGGGAATAGGTTTCACGGGTGAGAATCCACCGAACTTAACAGTGCTCGCCGTGATTGCATGAACCAGTGCAGGAAAGAGAGCTGCGCGCTTTCCAGAACGCGATCCCGGAGCACCCCCTCACCTGGCCTTCGGCTATCCTCTTTCCCCGC
>CAMDJH010000032.1 GCA_945900455.1 Akkermansia muciniphila | reverse complement strand
ATCTCTCCAGACAGATTCCCACCGGTGCCTCGGCGGTTACTCCGCAGTCCAGCAAATAGCGGGCAAGACTATTGGCCCGGGCGTTGATTTGATTATACGAAAAGTCAACGCCCTCGTCGATTACGGCCACGGCGTCCGGGACGGTTGGCGGCATACCATTCGAAGCGACGGTGGAGGCATAATTCGTCGGTCCGCGGCGGGGTAGACTCTGCGTCGATGACACCGGCAACTTCTTTGAGGTCTCGATTCTCCATGTTATCAAGAAAGCAGGCTATTTGGCAGCGCACTTCCGGTCTCACGGGGCCCCGGTAATGGCACTGTGGGCGTGAATGCTCTCGTTCTGCGCACGGAGTAGTGCGGTTCTTAAAGCATTCGACAGCACGGGCAGGGACTTCGGTGTGAGAAGTTCCAGGTGTGTCCCCGGAACCCGATGGTAGGAGACACCGCCGCAGACCAACTGTTTCCAGGACGACGCCCAATGAGGATTAGTGTGTTCACTCACGAAAATGTCGGCGGAACCCGGATAGCGATGGAGCCGGTAGGCTGACGCGAGAGCGACGTAGTAATCGGAAGATCCGCCCATCTGCACAGGTGGACTTTCTGCCGGCTTCCCGACGGGCGTGACCGGGAGGCTGGTTCGGTTTCGGACCATCCAATGCTGGAGCGCGGCCCAGCGCCCTCGGAAGTATTCGCGCCGGTCTTGGTTCGGCAATTTCCACCACCGTCGCAGATGCATCCTCAAGCGTCCGTAGAGGTAGGATGGGATGACTTGCCCATAGACAGTCCAGGGAATCACGCAAATTGGGACGGTATCGAACAGCGCGAGCAGGGCGACCCGTTGGCCTTGGCGATGCAGTTGTTGAGCCATCTCGAAGGCGATCAATCCGCCCATCGAGTATCCTCCCAAGTAATACGGTCCCTCGGGTTGGAACGATCGGATTTCCTGAACGTAATGTGCCGCCATGTGTTCGAGGGTGGTGTGTCGCGCCAATTTGCCGTCCAGGCCAACCGCCTGCAGGCCGTACGCCGGCTGATCGGGCGCCAGCTGCTGGGCCAATCCCAGAAAAACAAACACATCGCCGCCCCACCCGTGGACGAGAAAGAACGGAGGCTTTGCTCCCAACGGTTGCAGCGGCACGAGTGATTTCCAGGGAGGCGTCCAATTTTCCGCGGTGAGCCGGCGAGTCAGCGATGCGACCGTGGGCGACTGGAACAATGCGGAAATCGGCAGTTTGCAGCTAAGCAGCTTATCGATCTCGGTCGTCAGTCGTGCCGCCAGGAGCGAGTGCCCGCCAAGGTCGAAAAAACTGTCGTTCCGTCCTATGTCCTCCCGATGGAAGAGCCGTCGCCAGAGCCGGAGTAATTCCAGTTCGAAAATATTTATGGGCTGATCCGTGTCACCCGGCTTGCCTTCGACACCGGATTCGGGCGCTGGCAGCGCCTTGCGATCCAGTTTGCCGTTGGAGGTCAGGGGCAGTTGGTGAATCCACACAAACGCGTTGGGCAGCATGTAATCCGGAAGGGTCGCTCCGAGCCGCGTGCGGAGAGTGGACTCGTCGGGCTTTTTGTCGGAATGAGCGACGAGATACGCGACCAGCCGTCGATCGCCCGGCGTGTCCTCGCGAAGGAGAACCACTGCCTCGCGGACCTCAGGTTGGGCGCGCAAGACGGTTTCGATCTCGCCCAATTCGACCCGATAACCGCGGATCTTGACCTGCTGATCCAGCCGGCCAATGAACTGGATGTTCCCATCCGGCAGCCATCGCGCCAGATCCCCGGTCTTATAGAGGCGCGCCCGCGGGTCCAGGCTGAAAGGATCGGCAATGAACCGCTCCGACGTGAGTGTCGGCGCGTTTAGGTAACCCCGCGCCAAACCGTCACCTCCCGTATAAATCTCACCCGTAACGCCCACCGGCAACGGCTGGCCGTGCCGATCCAGGATGTAAACCTGCGTTCCGGCGATCGGCCGCCCCAGGGGCACGGATTCACCAATCTGTTCCGCTCGGTCGAACCCGCAGCAGCAGGTGAAAGTCGTGTTCTCCGTCGGGCCATATCCGTTGATCAGGCGGCCATGCCCGGGCAGTTCCAAATAGCTGCGAACCTTGGCGGGCGACAATACATCCCCGCCGGCCAGCAACTGGCGCACCCTCGCCAGCGCCGCCGGGGCGTACTCCAGCATCTCGTGAAACAGACCGGCAGTCAGCCAGAGTGTCGTCACCCCGTGCCGGGTAATGGCTCCGCCTAGTTCCCTGTAATCGACCGGACCCGGGGGTAACACGACGAGCTTGGCTCCGTTGAGCAGGCTTCCCCAAATTTCAAAGGTGGAGGCATCAAACGCCAGTGGAGCGAATTGCAACAGGACGTCGCGAGGAGCCAACGCCACGTAATCGGGGTTGATGACCAGACGAACAATCCCCCGATGTGGAATCATGACTCCCTTGGGCTGCCCGGTGGTGCCTGAGGTGTACATCACGTAGGCCAAATGATCTGGCGTGTTGATGCACGGTGGGTTGGCCGAGGTGGCAGCGACGAGAAGCGTGGGCAATTCCTCCAGAATCAAGATCCGAGGGCTCGGGTGTGCTGGATCCAGCGACCGAATCACACCGTCCCGCCACCGCTGCTGGACCAGAACCAGCGGGGTGCCGATGTCCCTCAGCAGGTAGGCGAGGCGTTGCGAGGGTAGATGTGGGTCCAGCGGAACATACGCACCACCGGCCTTGAGGATGCCGAGCAGCGCGACGAACATCTCCAAAGAACGCTCCACGCAAAGGCCGACAAGAACATCCGGCCCCACGCCCAGTCCGCGGAGATGGTGAGCGAGTTGATTGGCCCGGCGATTGAGAGCTCGGTAGGTGAGGGATTGACCCTCGAAGATGACCGCCACGGCCTCGGGGGTGCGCTCCACCTGTTCCTCGAATAACGGGTGGACACACTTGTTTCGGGAGTATTCCCGTTCCGTCCGGTTCCATTCCACCAGGACCTGATTTCGCTCCGGGACCATTAACATTGGGACCTCGGAAACGGGACGCTCCGGCTCCGTCAGCATGGCCTGCAGCAGCGTCTTGTAGTGGCACTCCATCCGTTGGATTGTCACCGCGTCGAATAAATCCGTGTTATACGTAAAGGATCCGGCCCAGGAATCCCCCTCCGCACTAAGCTCTAACCCCAGATCAAAGTGGGCTAAGCCTGCCGGTGAGTGAAAGGGAGTCACCTCCATTCCAGGCAGGGCCAGAGGATGAGCGGGGGCATTTTGCAGCGCAAACATCACCTGAAAAACAGGGTGCCGGCTGAGGTCCCGCTCGGGGTTCAGTTCCTCGACGAGTCTTTCAAACGGCAGATCCTGGTGGGCGAAGGCGGCCAACGCTGCAGTCCGTACTCGTGCAACGACACCCCGGAAGGCGGGTTGGCCGGAGAGATTAGTGCGGAGCACGAGCGTGTTGACGAAAAACCCAATCAGGGAATCCAGTTCCGGTTTCTGCCGATTGGCGATCGGTGTGCCGACCAGAATATCCGCCTGTCCACTGTGCCTTGACAGCAGCACTTGGAAGGCTGCTAGAAGAGACATGAATGGAGTAACCTTCTCCGCTTGGTTGAAGTCCTTGAGCTGGGCGCTGAGTGTTGGAGACAGCATGAAGGCGTGACGAGCTCCCGTATAGGTCAGCCTGGCAGGCCGGGGACGATCCGTGCCTAGATTCAGAGTGGGCGCATCCCTCAAGTGCTCGCGCCAGTAGTTCAATTGCCGTTCCAGTTCCTCTCCCTGCAGCCAGTGTCGCTGCCAGAGGGCGTAATCGGCGTATTGGACCGTCAACGGTTTGAGCGGAACGCCTTGGCCTGAACAGAACGCGCCGTAAAGCGCCGCAAGTTCGCGATTGAATACACCCACCGACCAGCCATCAAAGACGATGTGATGAAAGCTCAACGAGAGGATGTGCTCGCGCTCCCCGAGCCTGAGCAAGATTCCGCGCAGGAGAGGCCCCTGACTCAGAGCGAAGGGTCTCTCCCGTTCCCGGCGAAGGATCGCAGCAGTGGATTGTTCGCGCTGGGCCGCGGCTAACCCACGCAGATCTTCCAACTGCAGTTTAATCTCCACCACCGGTTGGATGACCTGAGTGGCTTCACCGTCGATCTCGACAAAACGTGTACGCAGGCATTCGTGCCTCGCCACGATCGCATTGATCGCAGTACCCAGAGCCTCGGAATTGAGATCACCGCGCAGGCGCTTATTGCTCGCAATGTGATAGGCGGTGCTCGCTCCTTCGAATCGGTCCAAAAACCATAGCCGCTGCTGGGCAAAAGACAGTGGCAGAGCACCGTGCCGGGGGAAGGGTACTAGCGCCGGAAGCGCGGAAGCACTCGCGCTGTCGACACCCACCAGGCTTTCCGCCATGCCGGCGATGGTCGGAAATTCAAAGAGAACCCGAAGTGACACATCCACTTGCAGGTCGGCTTGGATACGAGCAATTAGCCGCATGGCCAGCAATGAGTGACCTCCCAGATCGAAGAAGTCGTCGTGGATTCCGATCTGCTCCCGGCCCAATACTGTCTGCCAGAGTTTGATGAGTTGAGACTGAAGATCGGTGTGTGGCGACACAGGGTCATTACCCGCGGTCAGTTCCACGCCTTCCATTTTCTCGAGTGCTTTGCGATCCACCTTGCCGTTCGAGGTCAAGGGCAGGTCGGGGAGCACAAAGAAACGGGACGGAATCATGTAGTCGGGTAGTTTCTCTCCCAGCCATCGCCGCAGCGGTTCCATCGAGATATCGGCCCTTTCCCGGCCCACTATAAATGCTGCAATCGTCCGGTCCTCGCCGCCCTGGCTTTGAGTCGCGACGGTGCATGCAGACACGTCAGGATGCTCACTTAACACAGCCTCGATCTCGCCCAACTCGATCCTGTGCCCGCGGATCTTGACTTGATTATCCCTACGGCCGAGGAACTCAATTTGGCCATCTTCTCGCCACTTCGCCCGGTCGCCAGTCTTGAAGAATCGCCCCCCCGACCCGTTACTGAAACGGAGGTTTACAAAACGTTCCGCTGTCAGATCCGGTCTTCGCCAGTAGCCTCGGGCGACACCGGCACCTCCGATATGAAGTTCTCCTGGAATCCCGACTGGAACCGGCTGACCGTGGTCGTCGAGGATGTAAATCTGCGTGCGTGCAATGGGGCGCCCGATGGTCTCAACCCCGCCGAGCGCTCGTCGCGCCCAGGTCGAATACGTCGTCGTCTCCGTTGGCCCGTAGAGATCGTTCACGTGTTCGATCGACGTGTTTTTGAAAACCGCATCGACCATCGCCTGTCGCAGTGGCTCGCCCGCCAGATTCAACGTTCGAACTGAAGCCGGCAGCCGGCGTCCCCGAAGCAATTCCGCCAGCACGGACGGCACCGTATTGATCAACGTCGCATCGAGCGGCCCTAACACCGACCACAGATCCAACGCGTTGTTCACGAGCAGCACGCATCCGCCCCAACTGAGCGGCCCGAAAATCTCAAAGACGGACAAATCAAAGCAGATGGACGTGGAGGCCAGCACGCCCGACAGTTCCGCATCGCTGAATGAGTCACGCACCCAGTGCAGGAACGTCACGGTGCTGTGATGCTCGATCGCAACGCCCTTGGGTTTTCCCGTGGAACCGGACGTGTAGATCACGTAGGCCAAGCCGGCGGCTGTCGTTGGCACGGCCACGGGATTTGCAGCGGTTTGCGGGATCGCTTCCTCCAGATAGATCCGACGCGCACCGCTGAACTTAAGGTCTAGGGATCGCTGCGTCATGAAGACGGGTGCCTCGGTGTCTTGCAAGATGAACTCAATCCGTTCCCTCGGATACTTCGGGTCGATCGGCACGTAGGCCCCACCCGCCTTGAGGATGGCGAGCAGGGCCGCGACCATCTCCAGGGAACGCTCCACACAAAGGGCCACCAGGACATCCGGCCCCACACCCAGCGAGCGCAGGTGGTAAGCCAGTTGATTGGCACGGACGTTCAGCTCCCGGTAGGTCAGAGACTCTCCATCGAAGATCACGGCCACGGCCTCGGGGGTGCGCTCAACCTGTTCCTCGAATAATTGGTGAACGCACTTGTCTCGCGGGTATTCCCGCTCCGTCCGGTTCCATTCCACCAGCACTTGATTTCGCTCCGGGACCGTTAACATTGGGACCTCGGAAACGGGGCGCTCCGGCTCCGTCAGCATGGCCTCCAGCAGCGTCTGGTTCTGGCCTGGGCAGAATGCTCCGTATAACGCGGTGAGCTCTCGATTAAATATACCGATCGACCATCCATCGCAAACAATGTGGTGGAACGTCAACGACAGGACGTGCTCGCTCTCCGCGAGTTTTAGCAAGATTCCGCGCAGCAGAGGCCCGCGACTCAGATCAAACGGCTCGTCGCCTTCGCGTCGCAGGATGTGTGCAATGGATTTCTCCCGCTCTGCCAGGGCCAGTCTGCTCAGATCTTCCCACGCGAGCGTAATCTTCACCGTAGGTCTGATGTTCTGAATCACTTCTCCCTCCGCCTCGACAAAGTATGTGCGCAGGATTTCGTGCCGCGCGACAATCGTATCGATCGCTCGGCCAAGCGCGTCCCGATTCAGTTCGCCCCTCAAGTGCACCGTGTGCCGTATATGATAGGCAATGCTTGTGCCCTCGAACTGGTCCAAGAACCAGAGCCGCTGCTGGGAAACTGAGGCGGGATATGACATTCTCCCTGCATTTCTCGGAATGTCCGGAGGAACCATTGCCGGCTTCCTCTCCAGACCTCGCTCGAAGAGTGCGCGCTTGGCAGGAGACAGGGATGCAATCCTCCGACTCAGAGCGCTTGACGGTTGATCGTGGTTTGCTTCCATCCCTGGGTCGTCCTCAATCGGGTTGATGCTTTTGCTGTAAACAGACTGCGAACCGGCGAAACAGCGTGGGTCGCCATCGGCGAGTGTCCACCCGGGTCGAAGAAACTATCGACATTGACGGCGTTGCCGGCCGGCTGGGCGAAGGACGGTCAACCTCGGTAGCAACACTGCGACGTGCACGTTTCGGCAACCGACACTTCCGTCAGCCATGGCAACGTCGGCTTCAATCGATCCCAGATCCAGCATGCGAGGTTTTCGCTCGTGGGATTCTCCAGGCCCGAGATGTCGTTCAAATACCGATGATCCAGGGCCTCGAACGTTGGACGAAATGCTGACTTGATGTCGGCGAAATCCATAACCCAGCCATACGTCGGATCCACGGGGCCTTCGACGGCGATTTCAATGAGAAAACTGTGGCCATGCAGGCGAGCGCACTTGTGTTCGGGCGGTACGGCGGGCAGGCGATGGGCGGCTTCGATTTGGAATGTTTTACGGAGTTCCATAGGGATAAACGAAAAATACCACGGGACAGGTCATTTGTAGTAAATTTTCTTCGTTCGCTTCTGTTTGAAGTTGCGACGGATTCTGTAATGCTCGGCAACGAAGGCACCCCGCTGTCAATGATCAAAACACGTCCAACTCGAAGTCCGTGGATCGCGTGCACTCTTGCCTGCGGCCTTGGATTGCTCCCGACGACTTCGGCGCCATGGGTGACCCCTTATGCGGGCAGCGGAGTCCCCGGTCATGGGGGTGATGGGGATGCAGCGACTGCTGCAAAACTCAACAATCCCTTCGGAGTGGTTCGAGGTCCCGACGGAGCGATTTGGTTCTGTGAATTCGACGGCCAAGTGGTCCGGCGCATTTCCGCTGACGGCACGATCCGCACTCGCGCGGGGAACGGGAAAGGTGCCTACAGTGGAGACGGCGGGCCGGCGACGGAAGCCTCGTTGAATCACCCTCACGAAATTCGCTTCGACCGTGACGGAAACCTCTTCATAGCGGATATGGCGAACCATGCCATACGTCGCGTGGACGCCAAATCGCAAAGGATTACCACGGTCGCTGGTACCGGCAGACCGGGCTACTCCGGCGACGGTGGTCCCGCGGATCGAGCGGAGCTCAAGCAACCGCACAGCATCCAATTCGGCCCCCAGGGTGATCTCTACATCTGCGACATTGGGAACCACGTCATCCGGCAAATCGCGCTGAAGACGGGCCTAATGTCGACGTTCGCCGGCACCGGAAAGGCGGGTCCCACACCCGACCGTTCACCCATCGCGGGTACACCGCTGAACGGCCCGCGCTCACTGGACTTTGACGCGAATGGCGACCTGTGGCTCGCGACGCGAGAGGGGAACCAGGTGTTTCGATTCGACCTCACGAAAGGCGTTATTCACCACATTGCCGGCACGGGCGCGAAAGGCTTCACTGGCAACGGCGGACCGGCAACGCTTGCGACACTGACTGGGCCCAAAGGCATCGCGGTGGCTCCAAATGGCGACGTGTTCCTCGCCGACACCGAGAGCCATTCCATTCGAAAGATCGATGCGAAGTTGGGCACGATCCAACTCGTGGTCGGCACGGGCGAGAAGGGTGACGGCCCAGACGGCGACCCGCGGAAGTGCCGCCTCGCGCGCCCCCACGGAATCGCAATTGACCCAGACGGTACGCTCTTCATCGGCGATAGCGAGAATCACCGGGTGCGAGTGGTGAGGAATTCCGCCCCTTAGCGGTGGAATCGGAAAATAGACTTGGCCAAGGGTGCCGCCCAGTCACTCGTCGCTTGTCACGGCTCGCGTCCAGCTCATACTCGGCCGCCATGACACGGACGGGTCGCATTGAAGCACTGGAGGACTACCACCGGTACTGTGCGGGCGGGCTGACCGATCCGTATCCTCTCTTTCACCGACTACGGAGCGAGGACCCGGTGCACTGGTGTGAGCCGCTCAATGGCTGGCTTGTCACGCGCCATGATGATGTGCTGGCGGGATTGCGTGACCCGCGACTGGCATCGGACCGGATTTCACTCAGCATGAATGCCATGCCGGAGCCGCTGCGGACGCAGATGTGCCCGCTCGGTAACCACGTTTCAAATTGGCTTGGATTCACCGATCCGCCCAAGCACACCCGCATGCGCGCACTGATTATGAAAGTCTTCACGCCGCGCTTGGCCGAGGAGATGAGCCCGCGGATTGCGGAAATCGCGACGGGCCTGCTCGACCGGGCGCTGTGTGGGGGTGAAATGGATTTCATGGGGGGGTTCGCGTTCCCACTGCCGGCCTCCGTCATTTGCGAAATCCTTGGAATCCCGATGGATTACCAGGCCCGTTTTCGGCGCTGGGCGGAAGACATGCTGTTGTTTGCGGGTGCAGTGGGCCCGTCGATCGCGAAGGTGGCCGTCCCGGCGCATAAGAGCTTCGTCGAACTGACCGGCTATTTCCGGGAGCTCACACTCCAACGGCGCCGTGACCCCCGCCCAGACCTCCTCAGCGCGCTGGCTGCGGTGGAGGACGAGGAAGGCGGCTTAAGCGAGGCGGAGCTAATGGGCTTGAGCGTTTTCCTCTTCATTGCCGGCCACGAGACCACGGTGAGCCTACTGGGCAATGGATTGCTGGCCCTGCTGAACCACCCCGATGAACTCACTCGGCTCCGGCGCGAACCCGGACTGATGGCGTCCGCTGTCGAGGAATTTCTGCGCTATGAAAGCCCAATTCAAATCGCAACGCGGCGGCCGATCGAGGATCTCGCGATGCGGGAGAAGCGGATTCGCAGGGGACAGACCGTGGTCCTGATGCTGGGCGCGGCGAACCGGGATCCGGAGCGATTTCCCGAGCCAGATCGCCTCGACATCGGCCGGCCGGAGAACAAGCACACGGCATTCGGGTGGGGCAGTCATTTTTGCCTCGGCGCACCGCTGGCACGAATTGAAACGCAGATCGCTCTCCGGCTGCTGCTCGATCGCGCGCCCACGATCCAACGGATCGGCGAAGCCCCGCAGTGGCGGGCGGACAATAATTTGCGCTCGCTGCGACGGTTGGACATCAACGTAAGTTGAGGAAAAAGTGTCCTTGCCTTTTTCGCCCGGCGCGACGATGAAGCCCTTTGAACCACGCTGAAGAATGAACAGAAATACTCGTTGCATCACGACTCGCGCCCATGGGAGCTCTTCCCGGTGGAGCAAATTTCGGACGGGATTCACCCTCATCGAATTGCTGGTCGTCATCGCCATCATCGCCATCTTGGCGGGCATGCTGCTTCCCGCGCTGTCCAAGGCGAAGACGAAGGCCGAAGGCGTCCTCTGTATGAGCAACACCAAACAAGTGCTTCTGGGCTGGACGCTTTACGCCGACGACTCCAATGGAACCCTGACCGAAAATCATCACGGCGGGGATGCTCAAGGCGGGGCTAATCGAAACGGTTGGGTCACCGGTTGGCTGGATTGGACCACGAGTTCGGACAACACGAACACGCTCTTCCTTATCGATTCGAAGTACGCCAAGCTCGCCAAATTCACCGGCGGGGCCAAAAACGTATACAAATGCCCTGCGGACCGATTCATGACTGGAGTTCAACGGGGGAGAGGTTGGCCGGGCCGGGCGCGGAGCCTATCCATGAATGCGAATATGGGCGACGGAAACAAGGAATTCACCGATTACCGCCTCTTCAAAAAAATGGCCGACATTACCGACCCGTCCCCTTCCCAGGCCTGGGTCGTGGTGGATGAGCAGCCCGACAGCATGAATGACGCCTGTCTATTCTCCTCGATGGGCAGCGGTGCAACCCAGTGGGGCGACTTGTCGGCGAATTACCACAACGGGGCGTGCGGTTACTCATTCGCGGATGGCCATTCTGAAATCAAGAGCTGGCGGGGACCCAACATGCGGAGCAAGAAGGTCGAGTATAAAGATTACTCCGGTCTCACGCCCGTCAAGCTGAACAACCCGGCGGATAAGATCGACCACATGTGGCATCAGGATCGAACCACATCGCTGCGCCTCGGCAAGTAATAGTAGTATCCAGATTCATCCCGAGAAACTTACAAGCCGTTCAGCGTGATTTCGGAGGGCGGCTGACGGTGGAGCGAATGGACGGGAAGCGCCTTCGACGTCGCATACTTGGGTGCCTCAATGCGAAATACCCGTGCTCCGTTGCTGGGGTTTTGACTCCGAACTTGGAAGAATCCCTGTCTCCCAACCGTAATCGGTTGCGGATCCCAAGCGATTTCATTCGGATCGAGTTTGCTCGTCCCCATCCAGACTTTGAAGAAAGGAATCGGTCGTCCGGTCTTTGCATCGGTAACGGAACCCGTCAGCAACTCAGCGGGTGCCAACTGAACCGGGAGATTCGTTGCGCCGTCTGGCACTGGGATTTGGCTGTCCTGATACCCTTCGTGACGGATCTGAAGGGCAAACGGCGCATCCGGTGCATGGAGCCAACGGGCTCGGCCATTGCGGTCCGTGGTCATCCGGTTACCCAGTGTGAGTCCACCCGCTACAATTCCTTCAATGAAAGCTCCCTCGATCGGCCCTTGTCGGGCGTCTTGAACCACGACTTCGATGGTTCGGCCCGGCGACAGCACGATCGGGCCCGCGGGCCAGTCCAACGATCCGCGGGTCGCAGTCTGGTGGACCCACGGCGCATAGCCGGCCGCTTCGACCAGGACCTCACTGGCGTTTAGCGCTCGAGGAAGTCGAACGGGCGGAAGACCCGGAGGGCTGAATTCGGGCAACGCGGCGGCCGGCCCGTCGACGCCAGGAGCGAGCCGAACGGTAAAGGCACCCGTTGTGTCCGTAGTGGCAACACGGATACCACCGGCGTGGGAATGACTTCGAACCAATACTTTCGCTCCAGCGAGGGGAGTTTTAGCCGGGTTGACGACCAACCCTTTCATGACATCGCCGCCGGACAGGCGCGTTCGAATCTCGGTGCCCGCCTTCTCTGCGGGAGAAAGGATAACGGGCGGTTCTACCAGGAAGTCGGGGTGCAGTACTCGAAGTTGGATCTGGTTCGCCGGAAGGCCTCGGGGAATTACCGACGAATTCCAGCGTCCTTCCGCGTCGGTGATGGCATAAATCTGGGTCATCATCAGAAACTCCTTGGCGTCGCCCGCAAAATCCGCACGAGGGCCTTCGATCCGGACCATGGAGCCGGCCACGGGAAGTCCGCCTTGATCCTCCACCCGGCCAGCAATCCGAATACCGGCTTCAGCCCGGTAAACGTATTCTTTCGGATAGGCCCCATGCTGGCGTGGCGTCCACTGGATAAACCGCGGAACGTACTGATCTTGATTCGCCCAGATGCTAATGTAGCGCAAATCCCGGTGGGGATACTTCAATGTCGCCCAGCCACTCGTATCCGTGGAATAGGTGCCAATCCGGGAGTGGACTCCCTCCTCGGCAATTTCCAGGCGAAGTTTCATGTTGGGAATAGGCTGGCCCGTCTCCGAATCAACCGCTCGGAACCGAAGGTGGGACTCCCACCGTTGCGCGGGCTCAGGTATCGGTGGGGTCTTTCGCCACTCTGCAGGCAACTCCCGGCCACCAATAGCCATGCCCACCACAACTTCGGTCGGGTCTTGCCACGTGCTAATCAAATCAATGCTTCGAACCATGTCCTTGGGACGCGGGTTCTTGAAACTCGAAAGACACACCCGGAGTGTATTCCCGTATTCCGCCAGCATGGGACCGTCGCCGGTCCAGGCAATCCGGGATTCCGAATCAATCGGTTGAGAGCGGATTTCATATCGTTGGCGCCAGTAGTTGAGCGCATGATTTCCATACTTGATTGGCAATTCGGCGGAGGTGCCATCCGCATAGTTGACTCGTGCCACGGCAATGACCGTGCCCGGAGTTGCATAATAATAGGTGGCATGCAGCAGGTACAATCGTGCGAAAGGACGATCAATTTGAATCCCGTCTACTCTGGGTCGGAAATACCACTCCTCACGCTGCGGCGAAGTGCCGGCCAGGCGAATCAGACCCGTAATCTCAAACGGAACCCCCAGGATCTTCTGTTCGCCCTTGGGGATCTGCGACCACATCCCCGGATCGTCCCGATACGTTTGCAAGACCGTGGAAGCGACCGTCGGTTGAGGGAAATCGGTGTGCGCGCGGAGATCCACCGGCTGGATCCCGGGGGAGGCATCGAGATCGGGCTTCTGTGTCAAAGCACAGGCACCCAGGCTGATCAAAACTACGATGCCCACTACGGCGTCGAGCCAAAATCTCGGGCGGGCATTGAGCGATTGAAGCCGGGCCTTCAGCGGGCCGCCATTCTCCAGAATACCGACCATCGCAGCGGGTTGCATCAGCGTTGCCGAGTGCGACGCCATCTTGAGGAGGGTGGCACCGTAGGATTTGCGCGTAGCCGAATCCGCACGGGAAAGCACGAGTGAATCACAGGCAAGCTCACGGTCTTCACGCATCCGCTTCACCCCCCACCAGACAATCGGATTGAACCAGTGGATGCAGCGGAGGACGGACATCCAAGCATTCCACAGCGGATCCCAGCGTCTCAGATGAGCAAATTCGTGCAGCAAGATGTTTCTCCATTCCGCGTCGGTCAGCGTCTCGACCAGGCAGCTCGGCAGCAGAATCACCGGGCGAACGACACCGAACAAACACGGGCTTTCGAGATGAGGTAGAATTCGAAACTCAACCCGGCGCGTGACGCCCATTTGCTGCCGGCACTGCTTCACCAAGTCCCTCAGCTTTCCGTCCGCGAGTTGGGGCCACCGGCACAATCCTCTCCGAAAAACCCACGCGCCGAGCCATTGGCGGGCCAGCAGCACTAGCGCACCCACAGCCCATATAAAACCCAACCATGCCGTGGGCCGGTGTTCTTCGCTGGCTGCCCCGTACGGTTCCGACGTCAAGGAACCGTTCGGTCCAAAGGGGCCGATTGAATTGTTGACCCATGCTGAGGGGGAAGCGGCCACCGAACTATCGGAAGAAAGAGCCGAGCCTCGATCCGGACTGCCGGAATCGGACGGGAAACTGGGGATGGCAGCGGAGGGTACAGCCAGAGATGCCTTTGCTGAAATTACGTCCGCTAGGCGCTGCCAACTCCAAGTGCTGACCGGCAACGACGGCGAAGAAAGCCGCAGCAAAACCAGAAACCAGAGCGAAAAACTCCAGGCCGGCCCCAGCCGGCTCTTCAGAAGGCGCTGGACCAGCGCAACGACCACGATCAGCACGGCGCCCTGCAGGCTAGCGAGAGCGACATGTTCCCAGGCGGACGGGAGCAATGGGGAAGGGTTCATAGGTGTCGGTGATCGGTGTTTTCGTCGAGAAGTTTCTTCATTTCGCGCACGTCCCTGGGCGACAAGCGCTGGCGGGTTGCGAAGTGAATGAGCGCGGGCCGAATCGCTCCCCCGAAAACGCGTTCAAGAAACGAGCGGCTCTCCGCAGCAACCAATTGCTCCCGGGTCCAGACGACCGAGTAGAGATACAAGTTCTTGTACCGGTCGGCCTTAATGACCGCCTTGCGAGTGAGGCGCGCCAGCATGGTTCGCACCGTGTTGGGGTGCCATTTCTCACGCGGGGAAAGGGTCTCGATCAAGTCGTAGGCGGGTTGTGGAGACTTCGCCCAAAGCAATTCCATCAGCTTCCACTCCTGAGGGCTCAGGACCGGTGGCTTCATGTGTTTCTCGGTGATTCGATTCATCGTGTGGACGTAATAACTACATCAGTAGTCATTCCATCGGCAAGAGGAATTTCGTGGGGCCTTCGAGAGAGAATCCACCGAACTTAAGGTGCGCGCCGAGATGCCATGAACCGAAGCACCCCGCTCACCCGGCCTACGGGCACTCTCTCATTGGACATGAATTGGGACCGTGAACCTGAGCGTCCGCATCCCTGCCGGCGCTTGGAGATTGGCCATTCGTGGCGACATTCCCGGCCCAAAGGGCTCTGGAGCTTGGTCATTCTCTGGCGCGTGTGTCCCCGATGGACAATCGGCATTTAGAAAAGCCGCGGCGCGGCGGCAGACCGTAGCCCATGGCGCGAGCCGTGGGGATGACGTTCGAACAAAATTGACGTCCACACCGCAACCCCAACGGGGTTGCGACCAACTCTTTCCGGAAGCGCGATGCGGCTTGATCCTGATGGGGAATCGCATCGACGTGCTGACGCGAGTCGCGGATGAACGTACTGTTCGCGTGCGCCTGGACGGACAATTGAGCGTCACGGCCGAAGAGTATTTGGCACTATAAGTACCTTATTAATAGCATATTACAATACGCGTGGAACGTGCCCGATTTGACAGTGAACCCGGAATCTGTCAAATGTCTGCCGCAGCCGAAGTCCGGCGATCCCAGTCCGGACGCGGGGGAACCAGAGTTCCGCGGAAGATACGCGGATGGGGCGAACGGTCCGGGTAACCGGTTTCCGAGGACACTTCCAGGTCCGAGCCCGACAGCTAACCTCGTAGGTTTATGGAAGGGCGAACCACGCCGGTCGTACCGGTCTGATGTTTACCCATTGTTGTGACGGTGATGGATGGATTGGGGTTTGGATCCTCGGATTCGGACTTTGACCCGTTGCGTGCCCGGGAACACAGCCCCGCTTCCGGGTCGGAAGCTTGTTATGAGTGATACGGTATTGACGCGTCGTCGGCTCGTGGCTCTTACGGTTGCCGCCCTGGGGGTGGTTTACGGGGACATCGGTACCAGCCCGTTGTATGCCCTTAAGGAGTGCTTTCACGGACAGCACTCCGTGCCCCCGACTCCCGGCAATGTGCTGGGAGTCTTGTCCCTGATCATCTGGAGTATCACGCTGATTGTGGGGGTTAAATATATCGGCTTCGTGATGAGGGCAGACAACCGCGGGGAGGGGGGCATTCTGGCCCTGCTGGCCCTGACTTTTCCTGAGAGGCTGCCGCGAACCAAAGCCCGGTTGGGACGGTTCATGGTTCTCTTCGGTGTCTTCGGCGCAACATTGCTATACGGAGACGGAATTATCACTCCGGCAATCTCGGTGCTTGGGGCGGTTGAGGGATTGGAAATTGTCACGCCGGCGTTCAAGCCGGTCATTGTTCCGTTGGCCGTTGTCATCCTGGTCGGTCTGTTTTCAGCCCAGCGATTTGGGACGGGGCGCGTGGGACAATGGTTTGGGCTTTGGACGGCAGTTTGGTTTGTAACCATTGCCGTCTTGGGTATCCGGGGAATTCTGCTCCGACCCGAGGTCTTTCAGGCGATCAATCCGGCGTATGCGGTTCTCTTTTTCTTGGAGAATGGATGGCTGGGATTCAAGGTGTTGGGCGCGGTGGTTCTCGTGGTTACGGGCGGAGAGGCCCTCTACGCAGATATGGGGCATTTCGGGGCGCGACCGATTCGGTTGGCGTGGTTTACCGCCGTCATGCCCGCATTGATTCTGAACTATCTCGGGCAGGGGGCTCTCGTCTTGAGCGATCCGCTCGCGCAGGGAAACCCGTTTTACGGCCTCTGTCCCAAGTGGGGAATCATCCCGCTGGTCATTGTCGCGACGGGGGCCGCTGTGATCGCATCGCAGGCCCTGATTTCCGGGGCGTTTTCCATGACGATGCATGCCACGCAGCTGGGTTTCATGCCGCGGATGGTAATTGAGCACACATCGAAGGATGAGCGCGGGCAGATTTATATGCCGCAGATCAACTGGCTCCTGATGTTTGCCTGCCTCGGCTTGGTCCTGGGCTTTAAGAACTCCTCAAACCTTGCCTCGGCCTACGGTGTTGCGGTAACGATCACAATGGGTGTGACGTCCGTACTGTTCTTTTTCGCCTCACGGCACATCTGGGGCTGGAGTCGCCTGAAAGCGGGGGCCGTCATCGCGGTGCCCTTGCTCTTGGAGGTGGCCTTTTGCGTGGCGAACCTAGGCAAGATTCCTTACGGCGGCTGGTTCCCGCTGCTGCTTGCGGGCCTGATTTTCACCGTGATGGCCACCTGGAAGCGCGGACGTCAGCTGCTCTGGAAACGGATGCGAGACTCGTCGCTACCGGTGGAGACGTTTATCGCAGAAATCGAGCGGCGTGAGCAGTTGCGGGTCGCCGGCACCGCAATCTACCTTGCGGGGAACTCCGACGGAACCCCGATGGCCTTACTCCACAATCTCAAACACAACAAGGTGCTCCATAAGCGGGTGGTGTTTCTGACGATTGTCGTGGAGGAGGCTCCTCACGTGCCGGAATTCGAACGGGTCGAAGTGGAAAAGCTGGATGCGGGATTCTGGAGAGTTCGGGGTCGGTACGGTTTCATGGAGCAGCCCGATGTACCCAAGATCGTGCAGAGCTGCGTCGAGTTCGACCTTGAAATTAAGGAATCTGAAACCACCTATTTCGTCAGCCGCGAAACCATCATTCCTTCTAAGAGGAGCGGCATGGCCCTCTGGCGGGAGCGGCTGTTTGCGGTGCTGTCGAGGAATGCACAGAGCGCCACGACTTTCTTCCATCTGCCGCCCAATCGCGTGGTTGAACTGGGAATGCAGGTGGAAATATAATAGAAACGGCGAACTGCCAGAGTCCGCCGGCATCGAACTGGGGGCTAGTCCGTTTTGAAGTCTGCCGCGAGAAAACGTTTCAGCAATGGGTCTTCGGAGGCTCGAAGTTCGTCGGGTGTGCCCTGCACGAGAATTCGGCCACCGGCAATGAACGCCATGCGGTCAGCGATGCCGAAAGCAAGATCCCGGTCGTGAGTGACGATGATCGTCGTGGCACCGGTGCGGCGGTTAAGATCGAGGATTTCACGACCGATGGTTCGCGAGACCAGCGGGTCCAGTTCGCTCGTGGGTTCGTCAAACAGGACGAGCTCCGGGTCGATCACCAGAGCACGGGCGATGGCCACCCGCTTGCGCATTCCGCCGGATAATTCGGACGGGTACTTTTTGTCGGTCTCGGGGGGGAGCTCCACGAGGGCAAGTTTCTCCCGAACAATGCGGGCGATTTCGGCGGGCGTCCGCAGGCGGTGCTCGGCTAGATAGAGCCCGACATTTTCTGACACGGTGAGGGAATTCAGCAATCCTCCGCTCTGGAACACCATCGCCAGTCGATGCCGGGCCCGCACCGACGCATCGGTGGCCGGTTCGCCATCGAGGCGGATTTCTCCGGCGTCCGGTGATTCCAGCCCGATGATGTGGCGAAGCAGGACGGATTTCCCACTGCCGCTGGGACCGAAGAGCACAAAAATTCCGCCCGCGGGGATCTCCAGCTGGATGTCGAGAAGCACTGCCTGACCGGCGAAACTCTTGCTCAAGCGGTGGATCTCAACACCGATGCCGGACGCTGCAGAGAGCGAGAGTGGACTCATAATGCGTTGCAAAGGACACACAGTAGACAGGCGAGTGCCGGGAAGGAACGCGGTTTTTCGCGTGGATTCAGCGTTGCCGGTCCGACGAGCCTTGCCTATTTTCCCGGAATGAACCGCTGGTTGACTCGCTGGACGATGGTTTTTCTTGGCATTGTGTTGTTCCCTCACATTTGTCCGGCCCCCGTGATTTACCGCCCGGGAGAGGGATGGACTTACGAACCCGTCGGGAGTGAGGGCAAGTGGACACGGAATCGAGCGAAGGACCAGCTTGAGGTGGCGACGCAGGCGTTTGAGAGGAAGGACTATGGCACAGCAAAAAAGGCGGCCAACCGGGTTGTTAAAGTCTGGCCTCTTTCCGACCACGCTGGCGCTGCCCAATACCTGCTGGGCCGTTGTTACGAGGCGCGGCGGCAAGACGAGCGAGCGTTCAAAGAGTACCAGCGGGCCATGGCCCGTCACCCCAAACAGGTGAACTACGACGAAACCCTGTCACGCCAGATGGTCATCGCCGATCGATTTCTGGGCGGTCAACGGTTTCGCCTCTGGGGATACGTGCCATTCCTTCCGTCCATGGATAAGACCGCGAAACTCTACGAAGACCTTGTCCGCAATGGTCCATACCACTCAACCGGCCCCGAGGCTCAGATGAAGATCGGCACGGCGAGAGAGAAACAAAAGGATTTCCCAAAAGCGGTAAAGGCGTACACGAAGGCGGCGGACCGATACAGCGACCGGCAGGAAATCGCCTCGGAAGCTTTGTATCGAGCAGGCATGGCTTACGACAAACAGGTGAAGACAGCGGAGTACGATCAAGGTGTCGCCGGGGATGCGATCAATACGTTCAATGACTTCAAGGCTCTGTACCCGAAGGATCCACGGGGATCCGAGATCGACCAGATCATCGCCGCCCTGCGAGTCGAGCAGGCGCGGGGTGCCTTTCAGACCGCAGAATACTACGAAAAAAAGCGGAAAAACTGGCAGGGTGCAATGGTGTATTACAACGAATCGCTGCTGAAGGACCCCAATTCCCCTTACGCCATGAAAGCTCGCGAAAAGATTGCGGCGCTCACCCCCAAGGCGGAGGCGCAAGCCAAAATCCGCGCGGAACGGGAACAGAAATCCCGCGACGCCGAGCAGACTCCCCACAAGCTGAATCCGTCGCTGCCTGACCCTAATCACTAGCATTAACCTGCCCATGCCTTTTTTCGCTGCCGCCGGTTTCGGTTCCTCCGTCCGGCTGGGTTGCCTCCTACGAATCCTCCTCATCGCCTCCGTTCCAAGTCTGGCCGGATGCGCCGGCTATCACCTCGGTCCGTCCAGCGGACAGATCGCCGGTGAACGGTCTGTCACCGTTCCGCTGTTTCGAAATGAGACCCGGGAACCGCGCATCGCCGAGACCGTTGCGCAGGCCCTGCGTCGGCATGTTCAGCGCGATGGAACTTTGCGGCTCTCGACCCACGGAACGCCGGACATCGTCCTCTCGGGTGTCTTGATAGACTACCACCGGCAAAATCTGAGCTTTCAGACGAATGACATCATTACGCCGCGGGATTACGTGGCCCAGATGACGGCCCGGGTGACAGCGATCGAGGGAGGGAAGACTCTGTTCGAGCGGGAATTCACCGGCCATACAACGATCCGGTTGGCGAACGACCCAGCCCAAGCGGAGATGCAGGCGCTACCGATGATTGCGGAAGACCTGGCGCGGCGGATTGCGGAAGCATTGGTGGACGGAACTTGGTAGCCCTAACAGCGTCATGAACACGAAACAGAAGACACGCCACGTTCCGCTTCGTCGCCGAGCCGCCCTTCGCTGGACGCGGGTGAGCGTGGCCTCGGGCCTGTTGCTATCGACGATCGCTCTCTCGGCACCATGGCCGGGGTTCCGCGGCCTCAATCGGGACGGGCACACCACTGAATCGTTGCCGCGTGTCCTGCCGCCGAACCTGACGCCGTTGTGGCGGAGGCCGATCGGCCATGGCTATGCCGGAGTCGTTGTGGTCGGTACCAACCTGGTGGTGTTGGAAGACGCCGCCGGGAAAGAGGGCGCTCGCTGTCTCGATGCGGTGACCGGACGAGACCGTTGGACGACTCCGTATGGGGAAGGTTATTCGGACGAATTCGAACCGGGCCCCCGATGCACTCCGCTCATCGATGGGGACCGGGTTTATGTTCAATCTTGCCGGGGTGAATTCCGATGCCTGAATCTGGCGGACGGCAAGACTCGGTGGCGCTTTCATTTTGAAGATTTTGGAGCGTTTTGGGTGCCGGACAGACAATCGAAGATCGGGGCTGCGAATCGCCGCGGTCATTCCGGATCTCCAGCGATCGTGGGAGACCGGATTCTGGTCCAGGTCGGGAGCACCAATGGCGCGAGTTTGGTGGCCTTCGATAAGTTCACCGGACGCACTCTTTGGAAATCGCAGGAGGATCTCACCTGTTATTCATCCCTGGCGGTGGGCCTGGTGGTAGGTCGAACTCAAGCAGTGGCGGCGACTTGCGAGGGGTTGATGGCCGTCGCGGCGGACGATGGCTCTCTGCTGTGGCGTGTACCGTTTCGGACTGGGGCAAATCGGAACTGCCTGACGCCCATGATCGAAAGCGACACAGTAACTTTTGCGAGCCATACGACCGGCATGCGGCGCGTGCGGATTGAAGGGTCGGGAGCCAGCCTGAAGCCGGTGCCCCTGTGGCTGAATGCCCAGCTTAAGCTCAATCTTGCCACGCCGGTCGCGGTGGGCTCTCACTTCTTTGGGCTGGGGGCGGCGAAAGATTTCGTCTGCGTAGAGCGCGATACCGGCACGGTTCGCTGGTCTCAGCCAGGATTCGACGCCATGGCGTCGGTTATCACCGATAGTCAGCAACTGTTGGTGCTGAATGACCGTGGGGAACTGATCCTGGTGGCAGTGAATTCGGAAAAATACGTGGAATCCGGACGAATCCAAGCCTGCGGCAAGACGTTTAGCGCCCCGGCTTTTTCGGAGGGTGTGCTCTATGTCCGCGACTCGCGCGAAGTGTCTGCCTGGAGGTTGATCCACTGATGGCCACACGGGTACCACACTTCTCAAGGAACCGGTAGTTCGTCAAAAATTCGCTGCACCACATCCTCCGCCGTCTTCTCTTCCGCCTCCGCTTCGTAGGTGACCGTCACTCGATGACGCAGGACGTCCATTCCCACTGTCTTGACGTCCTGGGGCGTCACGTATCCCCGGCCGCGGATGAAGGCGTGTGCCTTGGATGCCAGGGTGAGGGCAATGGTGGCGCGGGGAGACGCGCCTAACTGGATCAGTTCCTTCAACGGTAATTTGTAAGCTTCCGGATCCCGCGTCGCGCAAACGATATCAACGATGTAGTCCTTGACCTTGTCATCGACGTACAGGTCGTTGATCACCTCGCGGGCTCGAAAGATCTCCCGGGCTTCAACGATGGGTTGGACGGTGGGCTGCCCGCTGGTGCGCGCCATCAGATCGAGAATTTGACGCTCCTCCGCGCGGGAAGGATACCCGACCTTCAACTTAAGCATGAAACGGTCCACTTGCGCCTCGGGCAGCGGGTACGTTCCCTCCTGTTCAATCGGGTTCTGCGTAGCCAACACCAGGAAAGGCTCCTCCAGCTTGAACGTCTGATCTCCGATGGTCACTTGCCGTTCCTGCATCGCTTCGAGCAAAGCACTCTGCACCTTTGCGGGTGCCCGATTGATCTCGTCGGCGAGGACAAGGTTGGCAAAGACGGGTCCACGCCGCGTCGTGAAACTGCCCGATTGAGGATTGTAGATCTGCGTGCCGACGACATCCGCCGGAAGCATGTCCGGCGTGAATTGCAGTCGAGAGAACCGAACGTGCAATGCGGTGGCCAGTGTCTTCACCGACAGCGTTTTAGCCAGTCCGGGCACGCCCTCCAACAGGACGTGGCCGTTGGCAAGGAGGCCGATCACCAGCCTTTCGACTAGGTATTTTTGCCCGACGATGACCTTGTTGATTTCGTTGAAAAGCGGTTGAACGAACGCGGAGGCTTCTTGAACTTCGGCATTGATGGCAGTGAGTCCCGATTGCATGGCGGTGTTGTATGCCGTAGAGACCGCCACTCTGGCAACGGCGTTCATTCATGGAAACGTGCAAACTCACCAAATGAGCCAGGAATTGCACCGGAAAACCGGGGTCACCCCACCGCGCAACACTTCTTGTACTTCTTTCCGCTGCCGCAGGGACAAGGATCATTGCGGCCAATCTTGGGCCCCTCTCGGCGGACTGGCGTTCCCTGTGCACCGACCTGACCCGTGTAGACCCACTGGCCATTTTCCCGACCAAACACGGCGATCTCATGGTGCTCATGTTCTTGATCCTGAGCTTTGAATCGAGCCATGAACTCCACCAATCCGGAGGTGTCGTCGGGCCCGCCTTTGTCCGTTTTGACAATTTGCAACCCCAACCACTCCGAGTTCTTGGCCCAACGCTCGGCCTCCTCACGGGAATAGTCCTTCTGCTGTTCGGCGGAGAGGGACGCATGGAGATGGGCGAATGCATGCTTCACAAAGGCCGAGTAGCGGGAACGCATCAACGCCTCAGCCGTTGGCGCCGGGGCACCGGCTATGATCGGGCCGCAGCATGCATCGAAGGTAGAACCGGAACCGCAGGGACAATTATTCACTCCGGCTCTTATCGAAGACAGACCGGTCCCCGGCAATCCTGAAACGATCCAGAGGTCAAAATTATTCGCGAAATCTGAACGTTTAGCACAGCAGGGGACAGGTCAACTGAGCTTTGAATGGCCGCTCACTTCTTTTTCATGTGTTTTAGGATTTCGTAGGCCTGCCGCGCTTTGGGATCCCCCGCCTCCACTCCGCGGATCAGCTGCTCCTCCAACGCGAGCATCGATGAATGGACTGCCAATCCTTGATCCAAGGTCAGATTTCCCCCGCCACGAAGGGTGCCCAACGAAACCGCCGCCTTTTCATAATCTCCATTCTTCATCGCTCCGGCCGCCGCCGCCACGGTCTGACTCGCCTCCCCGCCCGCTCCCGAAAAAGCAGTCTCCAACCCGTTGGCCGCCTCCCTGGGCGATTTTGGGCTCAGTTTGCCCGCGCCGTCCCCTTCTCCACAACCCGACGCCACCAGGACGAGCCCGGCCAGCGCCGCTTTCCACAGCGCCAATCCAGGCGACCGCGCCCGTCGATTCCGCGGAACGCCCAGCCACCTGAACCGACGGTCCGACCCGCGCATCCTAAGCCATCGCAGCATAATACCCTTTCATCCCAATTCCCAACACTCTTTTGATTCAGTTATCACCCGTCTTAGATCCTGGATTACACCAGAATCGACCGGGCCGGCGGCCGCGAGAACCTCCGATACCCGCTTCCATATAATATACTTTGAACTTCATGTACTCCGTTTGACCACCGAACATACCCATGACGACGCCCGAGTTGTGACGTTGCGTGACGCCTTCGTCCGGCGTGCTGGCGACATTGTCGAAATTGGAAGGCTGCTTTTCATCGGCTTCCCAATACATCATTGCATCCGATGCAAAGTCCTTTTGTTTCCAGGTGGTCCAGTCCCCGCGGGGACCCGTGGTATAGCTCGAGACCGCACCGTTCATTACGTAGCTGGTAACCTTCATCTCGCGTTGACGGAAGAAAGCCGTATTAGTGCGGTCGAGGGGGCAGAAGTAAATCTGCTTGGATTTATGATAGAGCCAGAGCAGACCGCGATCGACGGTATGATCCGGGTTGTTGGTCCGGACGCGCATGTAGCACCAATTCGGGACATCAAAAGCGCCCGAACTCCAGGAGGAGTACGGCAGATAGTCCTGGTTATCGGTGAGGTACATGTGGGTGCTAAGAAGAATCTGCTTCATGTTGGAGAGGCATCGGGTCCGGAATCCCTGTTCCTTGGCCTTGCCCAAGGCTGGCAGAAGCATGCCGGCCAGAATCGCAATGATTGCGATCACCACCAGCAGTTCGATCAACGTGAAGGCGCGGTCGGCGACACGCCACGGTGCGGAGGCAGGTTTCATAGTGGATAACAGATCGGATTATTCGCCGGCGCCGCCCAAAAAGCTAGCGGAATGCTGCCGGGGATGCGCATAGCGGTATGACTGTGGAGAAAGAACTAGGCAGCAACCCTTCTCCTTCAGCTCAATCCTCCGTCCGTTCACGACTTCCGCCAAAGTATTACTACTCCAACTCGAACGATGAGGAATGCCCTCGGGTACTGCAGCGGAGTCAGGAATCGGCTTTGAGCCTGGGAGAGCGGCTTAGAGGTTCTTCACCGTCATCCAATCGCGTCCACTCGCAGATCCCGCATCACGCATATGCCCGGTATCGGTACACCCCGAATTGGACGAGCTCCGTCTTTTCGACGCGTACTGAATCGGTCCCGGTGACGGGTGAACATCTCATTCACAAAATCTTTCGAGCCCAGAACCACTCCATCGCTCATATGTCGCACGCGCAGACGTAACACCTGGCCTAAACTCAACTCTCCCCCGCGGGCCAATTCCGCCCGGATTGTCTGCGGATCCATCACCGCTTTGTCGCTTCGGTTGGCGCTACCCGCTGCGACGAACAATACCATCCGATATTTCGCCGCCGCCTTCCCCCAATCGGAAGGTTCCACAAAGCTCATAATGCCCTGACGAATCGCTGCCGCTCCGTTCAACGCCGCCGCGTAGCCGCAAAATCGGTAATCCTTGGGATCTTTCACCAATCCTGCACGAACCGGATTCAAATCAATGTACGCCGCCACGGTCCGAAGTGCCGTCATGGAGTCTTCCACCAATACACTCGTAAATCGCTCCGCCCACAATGTCCCAAATCGTCCCGTTGTCTTGTTGTACCATCGGCTAAAGCGCTGCTTGAACTCCTTCATGAAGGCTGACACATCCCCCATTCGACTCACCACCGATTCGCGGATATCCGGATCAATTTTCCCACGCAACTGCAAACTCTCCTGTGCCAGCACCGTCAGGATTCCTTTCTTTCCATAGAACGCCGCCATCTTGGCCAGGAGTTGCTCATCAGAAAGTTCAACTCGAACCGGCACGCGTACGAGCAGGTGGAAGTGATTGGACATCATGCAGTAAGTGATCACCTCCACATCGCAAAATTGGGCAAGTTTTCCGAGAATCCCGACGAGTTTCTCCTTCCCCAGATCGTCCAGCAGCCTCTGGCCGCCGACGATCCGTGAGATGCAGTGATACACGGCTGATTCCCCAGTGAGTTTGATGCGAGCCATTCTCATAAGGATTTCAAACGATGACCAGGGCAGCCTCCAGCAAGAAGGGTGGAGTGTCAACTACTTTGAACCTGTCACTTTATACTTTTGCCGCGCCTCCGCACGCTTGCCGAAGGGACACGCTGCAGCGAGTTGCCAAATGGATCGCAGGAATATCGCTGGTTGACGCTCATGGGTTAAATCGAACAATTGATTCTGTATTCTGCAACGCGCCACCTGCTGACAACGAACGAAAGCACCCAACTATGAATTTAGAACTCCTGCAACTCCTCGGCGACAAGGCTGATTCGCTCCTGCAACATAAATCCCAGACCGTGCCCCGAGAGTTGCTGCACCTCCCCGGTCCGGACTTCGTGGACCGCGTATGGTCGCTATCCAACCGCAATAACCGCGTCCTTGGGAACCTCGAACGTATTTTCCGCCATGGGCGACTTGGCGGCAGCGGCTATGTGTCCATTCTGCCAGTGGACCAGGGCATCGAACACTCCGCGGGCGCGAGCTTTGCGAAGAACCCTGCCTACTTCGATCCGGAGAATATCGTAAGACTGGCAATTGAAGGCGGCTGCAACGCGGTGGCTTCAACTTACGGCGTACTCGGCTCGGTGGCGCGCAAGTGCGCCCACAAGATTCCATTCCTTGTGAAGGTCAACCATAACGAGTTGCTCACTTATCCCAATAAGGCCGACCAGATCCTGTTTGGCACGATCAAGGAGGCCGCCGACATGGGTGCGGCGGCTATCGGCGCCACGATTTACTTTGGCTCCGACCACAGTGGCCGCCAAATCGTGGAGATTGCGCAGGCGTTTGCCGCAGCCCATGAGCAGGGGCTGGCCACGGTACTCTGGTGCTACCTGCGCAATAATGAATTTAAGAAGGACAAGGATTACCATGTCAGCGCTGACCTGACCGGCCAGGCCAACCACCTCGGCGTGACTCTCCAGGCCGACATCATCAAGCAAAAGCTCCCCGAGAACAATGGTGGGTTCAAAGCACTCAACACCGGTGGCTCAAGCTACGGCAAACTCGACGAACGGATTTATTCCGAACTGACGAGCGACCACCCCATCGACCTCTGCCGCTATCAGGTCGCGAATTGCTTCATGGGCCGAGCGGGGCTGATCAACTCCGGCGGTGCTTCCGGCAAGAACGATTTCGCCGAGGCAGTGATGACCGCGGTGGTCAACAAACGCGCCGGCGGCACAGGGCTCATTTCCGGACGCAAGGCTTTCCAGCGTCCGATGAAGGACGGCGTGAAACTGCTGAACTTGATCCAGGATGTCTATCTCGACAAAGAGATCACCGTCGCCTGAGCAAAGGATCCATTTTCCCCGCGAAGCCACGGGCTCGGGCCCGTGGCTGTCAGCCAGCGCGCTCCTATGGAGCAATCGAGGAGCTAATGTGGGGGACTCTGGAACTCGCAAAAATCTTTGTCTCACACCCACTGCGAACAAACGGGTTGCAAACGGAACGCACGTCCGCATCGTTGTTGACGTGCTTTGTCCATTTGCCGTGAATGCTGCCACCACAAAAATGACCGGTATTGAAATGAACCCTTGTGAAGTTCTTGAAGTGTGTGCCGGACGGGTATTCCCCATCTGTTCCAATGATCCAAGCTCCATCTTGCAGAAGCGCCTCGCCTTAATGGTTGTTGGACTGCTCGCCACGGTTGCCGGAATCAGCGCGATTCGAGCGGGCGCCATTCTGATTCCCAACGGTTCCTTTGAATCTCCGGAAACCGATTTTGCCAGTTCCACGATGGGCTCTTGGCAGAAGGCGGCTGAGCCGGCTTGGTATATGGGAGGGGGTGGATTTCCCTGGGATCAACTCGTTGGCGAATTCCTTAACACGACGAATGGCAGCCCGAACCGAATTGAAAACATGGACGGAAGCCAGGGGGCATTTTTGTTTGCCTTGCCCGATGTAGCGATCTTTCAAGATTACAACTCTGTCGGCGGAACTAGCGCGTCGCCAGCCCACGACCTCAACGCTCGATTTGAAGCAGGAAAATCCTACGCGCTAACGGTCGGTGTCCTGGGTGGTGGCGGTGGAATGTCCAATGGCGCGACATTCCAAATCAGCCTGTATTATCGCGACGCAGTCAGCAACGTCATCACGGTCGCCCACACGACCGTCACCCACTCGCAGGATCAATTTCCGACAAACACTCGATTCGTTGACTTCCAGGCGCGGACTCCGATTGTGCGCCCGACCGACGCCTGGGCGGGAAAGCACGTCGGCATACGCTTGGCATCCACTGCCCGCTTTGACCTCCGAGGTGGTTATTGGGATTTGGACAATGTACGATTGACCGAGAGCGTTGTACCAAACAGCTCCTTTGAATCTCCGGAAGCCGATTTCGCCAGTCCCACAATGGGCTCCTGGCAGAAGGCACCCGAGCCTTCGTGGTACATGGGCGGCGGGGGATTTCCCTGGGAACAACTTGTTGGCGAATTTCTCAATACGACGAATGGCAGCCCGAACCGCATTGAAAACATGGACGGCAGCCAGGGGGCATTTTTGTTTGCGTTGCCCGACGTTGCGATCTTTCAGGATTACAACTCCATCGGAGGAACCGACACCGCTCCGACCCGCGACCTCAACGCGCGATTTGAGGTGGGCAAGTCCTATGCGCTCGCGGTCGGATTGCTGGGTGGTGGCGGCGGAATGTCCAATGGCGCGACATTCCAAATCAGCCTGTATTATCGTGATGCAGCCAGCAATGCCGTTACGGTCGCATCGACGACCATTACCAATTCTCAAGAATTGTTTCCCACGAACACGCGCTTTGTTGACTTCCAGGCAAGAGCGCCACTCGTACAGGCCAATGACGCATGGGCGGGCAAATATATCGGTATTCGGTTGGCATCCACGACCGGATTTGATCGTCGAGGCGGTTATTGGGATTTGGACAACGTGCGATTGACCGAGAGCATCATTCCCAATGGCTCCTTCGAATCCCCCGAAACAGACTTCGCCGGCCCCGGAGTGGATTCCTGGCAAAAAGCTCCTGAGCCTCCCTGGTATATGGGCGGCGGCGGATTCCCCTGGGACCAACTCGTCGGCCAATTCCTGAATACGACAAATGGAAGTGCGAACCACATCGACAACATGGACGGAAAGCAGGCGGTGTTTCTATTCGCATTGCCGGAAGTTGCCATCTTTCAGGATTATAATTCCATCGGTGGGACGAACCGTTCACCGACGCATGACTTCGACGCTAAATTTGAAGTCGGAAAAGCGTACGTGCTTACGGTCGGATTACTGGGTGGTGGCGGTGGAATGTCCAACGGGGTTACATTTCAAATGAGCCTCTACTATCGAGACGCCGCCAACAACCGGGTGACCCTGACGTCGACAACCATCACCAACACCAAGTCGCTTTTCCCGACGGGAACACATCTTACGGATTTTCAAGCCATTGTACCAGCCGTTAAGCCGGGCGACGCATGGGCTGCCAAGAACATCGGCATTCAACTGGCTTCCACGGTCGGGTTCGATTTGAAGGGCGGCTATTGGGACATCGACAACGTCCGGTTGGCCGTCGTGCGCGATCCAGTATTAACGGGATCTTCATACTTTAATGATCGGTTCCAATTCATGCTCGAAAGCGCACCCGGACTATTTGAGATCCTGACGAGCACGAATCTCGCGCTTCCAACGTCGCGTTGGACCGGCCTGGGAACGATTACGAATCTCACGGGAAGCCTATTGTATACGGACACAAATTTGAATTCGGGCATTCGACATTATCAGGCCCGCCAGGTGCCGTAGGAGCGACCCTGAAAATGCTCGTCCCGAATGCTACGGAATGCCCACCACCTTGGTGCAGAGCGTTCACCCTGATCGAGTTGCTCGTCGTCCTTGCCGTCCTTGCCGTTCTCGCAGCCCTTCTGCTTCCCGCACTCGCTTCCGCCAAGGATTCGGGGCGTCGGGCCGCGTGCATTTCGAATCTTCGGCAATTGGGCATAGCGATTCATGGATACGCACAGGACCATTCCGGAAGAATTCCCTATGGCCCTGACGCGCCGGCCTTCTCCCATCCGGCGGAATTCTATCCATCGACCGGTTCCCCCACCAGCCTCCTCTCGTTGCGGAGCGGTGCTCCGGTTGCCTTGGGTTTGCTCCTGGACCGTTACCTTGCGAGGACTCCGCGCGTTCTTTTCTGCCCGGGTGTCGATCAAGTCGTGGATGCCAAATCCGAACTGGCTAAGGTGGGCACGAATCAAGCGCAATGTAGCTACTACTATCGGCATGGCGGCGTGACTCAATTATTCTACACCCCTTCCGTGGAGCCGGCATCAATTCTCCTCGAAAACCCTGGCTATAATCGCAACGGGAAGCCGATTCATGCGCTTGCCATCGACTCGCAGTTTCTTTGCTCGCCCGCGGTCGCCACATACAATATCAAGTCACGCACGCATCACAAACAGAAGGTTTCCAATGTCCTTTATTTCGAAGGGCAAGTCTCGACTCTGGCAAATCGCGATCGCCGATTCACACTGGATCTCCAGAACAACGCGGACCTATACGACGCCTTCAATCAAATTCTGAAGGTGCTCGAATCAGCGGACGAATGAACGGGATCCATTACCTGTTCTTTCGATCCCGCAGGCCGCCGACCATTGCCATAGTTATACCCAGGACGATGGCCTGGGCTAGGGGATGACAGCCCTCTGGGCCTGAGGAGCGGCATGTTGATGACGGGAGACAGCTACGTTCGAATCCCGTTGAGATTGCGGCCGGCCATTTGTTCTTGACCGAAGCGCGCGAGGGTGGTGCGCCGCTATCGGCCGGCGTTGCAGGCGCCGTGTTTCATCACCACTCCCACCCCGACCGATAGGTTTCCCGGATGAAAGCATCCGCCGCAGGGAGGCCCTTCGCCTTCATGGCAGTGGCGTCCCAGTGAATGCGGCTGCCCGCCCGGAGGGAGAGGACGCCCAGCATGAGGAGTTCCGTGAGGCGTGCCCCATACTCGAAATGGCTGCTCGCCGGCGGGCCGCCCTTGCAGGCATCAATCCAGTCGCGATGATGCCCTTTGGATCGAGCGATCGTCTTCGGCGGGGGTTGATAGGCCTCGTGCTTGCTCTCGGGTAACAATCGAGGCCGCCCGCCCAGTCCGGGGCTGATCATCGTGCCCTTGTCCCCCACGAACAGACAGCCGCGCGATGGGAAGTTTTCGTCGTCCGGCCACCCCTCCGGAATCGGTGGCCGCAGTCCGCCGTCGTACCAGGTCGCCTTGACGGGGGGTCGCTCGCCCTGGGCACCAAACTGCCAATAGCACAGTTCACCATGCGGGGCGATTTCGTCGTTCATTTGTCCGGCAGGGCGGGCCTCCACGAGAATCGGGTTGCGCAAGTCGAGAGCCCAGCAGGCGGTATCAAGATCGTGACACACAAAATCGCCCATGCCACCGCCGCCAAACGCCCAGAAGTCACGCCATTGCACGGGAAAATAGGCCGGATGGAACGGTCTGGGCTCCCGGGGTCCAAGCCACAGATCCCAGTTCAGGCCGGCTGGCACAGGCGGCGAACCCGGCGGGCGTCCGGTGAGTGATTTATTCCAGCGGGTGGCGCTGACCCAGGCATGGACCTCACGCACCGGGCCGATGGCGCCAGCCCAGATCCATTCGCACGTTTGCCGCATCCCCTCTTCGGAATGCCCGATGTTGCCCATCTGCGTGGCGACGCCAGTTTCCTTGGTCACGCGGGCAACTTCGCGTGCCTCCCAAATATTGTGCGTCAATGGCTTCTCGCAATAAACGTGTTTTTTTGCCTTCATCGACGCGATGCTCACCGCGGCATGGAGATGGTCGGGAGTCGCACAGAGGATGGCGTCGACTGCTTTTTCCTTCGCCAGCATCACGCGGAAATCCTCGTAGGCCGCGCAACGGAAGTTGGGGGTCTTGTCGGCGTAGTGCTTTTCGATCAGAGCCTGGGTTGGCATTCGGCCGCCCTGCCCTTTGTAGTAAAAATCTTCGAGGCTGAACGACTCGGCGGGGTCCGCAACCGCGATGACCTGGACATCCGGCATTCGTAAGAGCGCTTGCAAGTTGGTGCGCCCTTGTCCACCGGCACCAACCAGGGCAACATTGACTTTCTCGCTCGGTGGCACAAACCCGGCTCCACCGAGCACGTGACGGGGGACGATGGTGAACGCAGACACGGTGAACGCTGCTTTGCCCATAAACTGGCGTCGGGTGGTTTTCATGCCCGTGATTATCCCCGAGATTGCCCACAAATCAACGGCGGTTTTGGCGGAGGGAAACTTTGTTGCTCCTCGCTGGGCATCCTGACGAAACGCGATCGGCGAGCACTACGTCAGCGTGGACGTTACCGGCTGGCGCTACTTTGAATTGATCGAGTCCGAAGGAGCCCGCTTTGCGGACTATTCCTGGCCTTACCGCGATAGCTACGACCTCTATAACGGACAGGTGGACTACAAGCCATCGGGTGGGCCCGTCCTTCATGGGGCGGGACTTTACAGCATCTACAAGGCTCGGGTGGACTACGCTCAGATCGCTCAACTCAACCTTTGGGTAAATAATCTCCCCACAGTCACAACCACCACCACGGGCGCACCGCTTGGACCGTGAGTTGCCGAGTTCGGCTGCGCACCCGCCCAATATCTGAAACTGGGGTGGGTGGTGCCCGCGACAGGACTTGAACCTGTACGATGTTACTCACTAGAACCTGAATCTAGCGCGTCTGCCAATTCCGCCACGCGGGCTCAACCGGTGCACAGGGATAGGGGGAGGAAGGCTGGTCGACAAGTTTTTTCCGTTGAGTATCCGAGCCGATTCCCAGTTTCATAGTCCTTCTTTCGACGCATGCCTCTGATTGTCCAGAAATACGGCGGTTCGTCGGTCGGCAACACCGACCGCATCAAGAACGTCGCCCGACGGGTCGCTGAGTATTGCCAGCGAGGGGATCAAGTCGTCGTGGTGGTCTCCGCGATGAGCGGAGTCACCGATGGCCTGATCCGACTTGCCAAGGAGATCACCGGGCTGCCGAGCGAACGCGAGATGGACATGTTGCTCGCCACGGGCGAGCAGCAAACGATTGCACTCACCGCCATCGCACTCCATGCCGCCGGCGTGTCCGCCGTTTCCCTCACGGGTGCCCAGGCGGGGATTGTGACGGATGGCGTCCACACCAAGGCCAAGATTCAGAATATCACTCCCGCAGCCGTCCATCGCATGCTGGATGCTGGCAACGTGGTGATTGTCGCCGGCTTCCAGGGGCAAACCGCAGCGGGACAGATTACCACGCTGGGACGCGGTGGATCGGACCTCACGGCCATTGCGCTCGCCGCGGCGTTGAAAGCGGATCTTTGCCAGATTTACACGGACGTCGACGGCGTCTACACCGCCGATCCGAGGATTGTTCCCACTGCTAGAAAGCTTCCAGAAATCGCCTACGACGAAATGCTGGAGTTGGCTGGATCCGGGGCCAAGGTGATGCAGTTGCGGTCGGTCGAATTTGCCAAGAAGTTTAAAGTCGTTTTCGAAGTCCGCTCCAGTCTCAATGAAAATCCGGGTACCATCGTGAAAGAAGAAACCACCAGCATGGAAGGCGTCGTCGTCCGCGGTGTCTCGCTCGACAAAAATCAGGCCAAAGTGACGTTATTTGGCGTGCCCGACCAACCGGGCCGGGCGGCCCGCATATTTCGCGCACTCGGTGACGCGGCGATCAATGTCGACATGATCGTGCAGAATGTGAGTCACGCGGGGGGGAAGCCGGTGACCGACCTGTCGTTCACCGCGGATAAAGCTGACCTGCCGAAGGCCCGCAAGGTAATTGAAGAACTGCAACGGGAGCTGGGCATACGCGAAGTGCAGGCGGACGAAAACATCGGAAAGCTGAGCATTGTGGGCGTGGGGATGCGCAGCCACAGTGGCGTGGCGGCCAAAATGTTTGATGTCCTCGCTCGCGAAGGAGTGAACATCGAAATGATCTCGACCAGTGAGATTAAGATCAGCGTCGTGATTGACCTTGCGAAGGGTGAGTCGGCGATGCGGGCTCTGCACGAGGCGTTTATCGGTTGAGAACGGCTTCGAGCGCTGATTTTTTTAGCGGCGCATGCTCCTTTGGAACTCTGAAGGGCGGTCGGATCAGCAAAGCCCTGGGAGTTATCCTGACCCCCAGCGGCGCAGCCGGTTGGCAAGGCGTTGGTCTCGATCCGGATCCGGCACCAGATTGGGGAGATCTTCCCGAAGCTTTGCCAGGGTCGGGACTACGCCCCACGCGGTGACGGCAAACGCTTCGCAGGCACCGCCCGCCGGCAGACCTAGTTCCCGCTGCTGGCGATCGAAGCGTTTCCGCAGGGAAATCTTCCACTCGTCCAACGAGCCGGGCGGAGCCAGGTCATGACGCCCCACCCACGGCAGCCATTCCCGGATCTGGCTCTGATGACACCACGACGTTTCCGCCACGAGATCGAACGCGGGATCGACGTCGACCACGAGGTCGAACACATTTTCACCTGCCATGTAGCCATCGTAGGTATTCAGAATCACCGGAGTCTGAACAGGCTTCGAACGGGTCTCATCCGCCACCGGGTACTCCGTCAGGAAGGCGTGGGGGACATTGATCATGTATGCGACACGCCGAACCGCATCCGCGACGGTGATGTGGTCGGGGTGGACACCGGCAAGCGGATCGAAAGGCATGGGCGGGCAGAAAAGGTAGTCGGGTTCAAACTCGCGAATCGCCTGCCAAAGTGCGGCCAGAAGATCGTTGGTCAGAATCCGGCACGCCTCCTCGAACGGCCTTCCATCCGGTTTTCGGAGCAACTGAAACTCGAAGCCACCCCGCCGCGCCGAGGCTTCCTGTTCCGCCAACCGGATGCGGGCCGTATCCGGCCGCGTCCGCTCGTGGTGCCCGGACCGGCCGTCGGTGCACACAATCACCTTCGACCGAAACCCGGGTCCGTGCTTGCGCCGCCACATCTCGAAAGTCCCCGCCGCCACAAATTCGTAGTCATCGAAGTGAGCGTGAACACATAGAACTCGCATACGCATCAGTGTGGACTTGAACCGCTCCAATGAAAAGACCCGCCGCGAAAATCGTGGCGGGTCTGTCGAAAGACGGACCCGTGCCCTACTTTTTCATCAGGTCGCGGATTTCGGCCAAGAGTTTCTCGGACGGAGTCGGGCCGGGGGGCGCCGGCGCCGGTTCGGCCTTCTTGAGGTTGTTCATCAATTTGATGATAAGGAACATGGCGAACGCCACGATCGTGAAATCAATGCAACTGGTCAGGAATTTGCCCCACGCGATCACCGGAATGTTCGCCTTTTGGGCGTCCGCCAGCGTGCTGATAACATTCGTGCCTAAATCCTTCAGTGCGATAAATTTGTTACTGAAATCGACGCCTCCCGTGAGGAATCCCACCGGGGGCGTAAAAATCCCGTCCACGAACGCGGAAGTCACCTTGCCGAACGCGGCCCCAATGACAACACCGATGGCCATGTCGACGAGGTTGCCACGAAGCAGGAATTTTTTGAAATCTTCGGCGAATCCCATAGGAAGTCCTTTTTTGAGAGGTTAGCGATCGAGTCAAAACTTGTAGGTCACGCCCGCGAGAAGCTTCAGGTCGTTGTTATCAAAACCGGGGGCCGGATCACTTCTGTAGGTGTCCGCCAACATCACACGCAAACCCATCTTCTCCGTTATCGAGGCCTCGACACCAATATCCGCGTTGACGGTGTAACGACTCCAATCATCGATCCGAGGGAGGAATTCCGCGTTCTGGAAGATCGACGCGCGACCCCCCTCAAACTTGTGGCGGAAATGCTCGGCGAACCGAATGGTTGCATAGGTTGAGTCATCGTTCCCCACTCGTTCAAAGACAACACCCGGTCCGGTTTCACCCGATAACTGAGTGGCCTCCGTCTTGATGAAATAGTACCCTAAACCAGCCGCTAACGTCACCCGGTAATCGATGTCGGCAATCCGGTCCTGCCGGGCGGCAGCATCTAACCACCAGTAAAAACGGTCGGTGATCAGGCGGTTGTAGTGGGCTTGAATTCCGTAATTTTGGGCGGTGGTCTTGTGGCCATCGTTCTCGGTGCCCTGATTGCCATAAGCGGCATCGGCTTTTATAAAAAATTCATTCTTATCCCACTTCTTGATCGAGAGAATGTCTGCTCCGGCAAGCAACGTGTCCGAGTTGCCTTTGTTGAGGGCGAGGTTCGCACCGGCCGTGCTCTTCCACCCCGTAGGGTTGGGATCAACGGCCGGCTCAGCACCCAATATCACGGTCGAGGTGGTCGCAAGAGCAGCGGCCGCAGCAAAACGAATAAGGTTAGATTTTAGGGCTCTTCCGGCTAATCTGTGGGTGATTTTCAGTGATGGGAAGGCGAAAAGGGGCAAAATCGGATGAGATTGGAGAGTCGTCCAAGGCACCACGAACCTGTCGTCCAGACTACGGTAGGTCTACTTGGTCCGCCCACCAGCGCGAG
>CAMDJH010000031.1 GCA_945900455.1 Akkermansia muciniphila | reverse complement strand
GTGTGGAGCTTGATGGCACCCTTGCTGGTGCGGAACTTCGCCCAGGGAAAGAGGCTCAGACAGAGTTGAACAGTTGTGGAGTCGAACGCATAGACGGTCTCGGCAATCTCCGCGTCAAGTGGGTCACCGGAATAAAGCCGTCGGGCTCTACGGATCAGCGACTGGGCAAGTTCGGCATAGATTCGCCAGTCACGGTTGAGATTGGCGTCGGCAAGAGTGCTATGCGCGATCGAAGATCGGAAGCCTAAGTGGTAGAGTTGATCGGGTCTGACACGGAGACAGGTCTCTAGATCCGCGAGGCTCTGCCTATAGGTGATTTGCGCGAACGCCATGGCGAGGAATTGATCCCAACAGGAGAAGGAAGACCCAACGAAATGGGCGGTGCGCGTCCAGACCCCGGAAGCGGGCGGCCTGTCGCCCCGAACCGCGACGATCGACGTCAATAATGCGAACCCGGATTTCAACTATGGGACTCTCGGGAACCAGAAAACTCGCCTGGCGCGATAACCTGATCGCGGTAGTCTGGAAGAGCCTGAGCAGCCCCGACACCGCCAAGGCAGTCGTCGGACTTCGAGTGTTCAATGATGTGGCGACAACACCAGTCCAGTTGTCCATTGCACGCTCGGGGAGCAATGCCGTTCTGTCTTGGCCAGCGACGGCGACGGGTTTCACGCTCCGTTCCACGGGCAACTTGTCCGCCGGCACGTGGCAGACCAACAGCCCGCCTCCGGTTCTCAACGGCGCGGTGTTCACCGTGACCGAACAGATCGGCCCGAACAACAAGTTCTACCAGTTGATCAAGTAACTGCCGAATTCGCCTGGTTTCACACACCCAAACCTCATGGAGGTTTGGGTGTTTTTATTTGCGTCAGGTGACTGGGGGCGTCCGCTCGGATCGTCGAATCTGGGGAGCCGATCCGCCGCGCCCGGCGGCGGTGCCGCGCCTGCGATGCAGGACCGCCTCCCGCAGAAGATATTCGAGCTGGCCGTTCACGCTCCGAAGTTCGTCCTGCGCCCACGCTTCCAATTCTCCCCAAAGCGCGGGATCGATCCGCAACAGGAATGACTTCCGCTCAGCCATGCGAGCTCAGGTGTAGAGCGTGCCCGCGTTCACCACCGGATGGACCTCGGAGTCGCTGCAGAGGACGACCATCAGATTGCTGACCATGGCGGCCTTGCGCTCGTCGTCCAGCGTCACGACCTGCTTCTCGGCGAGCTCCTTCAAAGCCATGTCGACCATGCTTACGGCGCCGTGAACGATCTTCTGGCGGGCCGCGATAATGGCCTCGGCCTGCTGGCGCCGCAACATGGCATGGGCGATCTCCGGCGCGTAGGCGAGGTGCGTCAGCCGGGCCTCCTCGACCACCACCCCCGCCTTGCTGAGGCGCTCGAGCAATTCCCGCGTCAACGCGTGGGACACCTCATCCACGCCGCTGCGCAGGGTGACCTCATTGTCCTCGCCGTGGTCGTAGGCGTACTGGCTGGCCAGATGCCGCACCGCGGATTCGCTCTGCACCTGCACGTAGTGCTCGTAGTCGTCCACGTCGAACATCGCCTGCGCGGTGTCCTGCACGCGCCAGACCACCACCGCGGCGATCTCGACCGGATTGCCGCGCTTGTCGTTCACCTTGAGCCGGTCGCCGTTGAAGTTCCGCGTTCGCAGGGAGATTTTGTTGCGCGCATGGCGTTTGGGAGCGGGGGCGGCGGCCTTTTCGCTGGCCTTGGCGGCGGCTGTGGGGACCGCGGAAACCGCACCGGAGGGACCATTGGAGTAGAAGGGATTGCCCCAATAAAAGCCGCTTTCTCGAACCGTCCCTCGATACTCGCCGAACAGCAGCAACACCCGCGCTTCGTTCGGCTGCAGGGCAAAGAACCCGAACACCATGATAACGCTCCAGATGGCGAGGAGCAGCGCGGGGACGAACAGGAACCAATAGGGATGGGCCTGGTGCTGGATTCCGCCCACGATGGAGTAGATGAAGAGCGCCGGGCTCCCGACGAGCAGCAGGAAGTTGAGAGGCAGCAGCACCCAGCCGCTGCGGAGGCGCACAGCCTGTTCCTGATTTGGTTTCGAGTTCGGGATTTTCATGGCGTGGCTTTCGTTGCCGATCAATATCGTGATGATATCATAATGGAATCAATCGATAACGCAAGAGTAACATTTTGGCCCTGCTGAAAAATGGGGGTCACAGAGTGACAGGTTCAATTGCTGTCGGAAATTGGGCAGCGAAATTGGGCAGCAATCAGGGCGGAAGAAGGAAACCTATAGCAAACTGGATTGGATCGGCCTGCCACCCGTCATTCTCCACGGACAGGGACAAGGCGTCATATCCGCGCCAGTTCGAGTAGTAACTTTTCAAGCCGGAGATAGTACTCCACCTCGGACAGGTGCGTCTTTTCTTCCCGAAGTTGAGCGACCTGCCGTTCGAGTTCGTCCCGCTGCCGACGACGTTCCGGGGTCAATTGCCGCTCCGCCGCCGAGGGCACGAGATTCACCTGATGAGCGCGAAGCCCATCGACCCGCACATCCTTCTTCGGCTTCTTGACCGCCAAAATGCCGCGAAACCAATCTGCCGGCGTGCCCTGGCCGTCGCCATTGTCATCAAGGAGGGCATGCTCCGTCGCGAGACGTCCGGCAGATTGATAGAACTCGGCACTCCGATGGGATGCGGAAAGAAAGGCTTCGAGCAAGGACGTCTGTCCATCCTGGTCCAGATCGGCGGCGGGATTGGCGATGGCCTCGGCGAGGAACGATCCAAACCGCGAATAGTTTTGTTCATTCCCGCTGCGGGTTGCCGTGACAACCACACGGTTTGTCGCCTTCAATTTGTTTAAAAATGGAGCGCTCGCCGAGGTGGTGTCGACGACGATCACCGGCCGATGGATTGGGTTCAACCAACTGGCAAGTTCCGTCGCCGAGACGTCCGGTCCGCGCAGGTTAAATTTCGCTTCCCGTCCGTCGAACGTGCCGTGGCCGATCAGAACCAACCAGAGTTCTTCATTTCCATTCGTCGGTTCACCGGCAAGGGCATCCCGGAGGCGAGACCCGTCATTCGTCGGGTTCTCCGGCGAATCTCCGATCAGCCGAGCGGTAATGCCGGCGCGGGCGGCCGTCTCCTGCCAGGTGTGGACCTGTCGGAGAAAACTATCGGCAAGATCCGGATCGCCGGACGCACCCATCACCAGCCAAACTGACCGTGAGACCACCGGTCCGTCGGCATCGGCCGCGTCGGCACCCCGCGCAATTCCGATGGCGAATGCAATCAAAAGAGTGAGGCAGCGAAGAGTTGACGCGTGCATTAGGGGAGAGGGATAGCCAGGCATCAGGGAAGGCCTCGCAAGCGGCGAAGGCCCCACTCCAATAGAAAACAACCCACGGCGAAGGTAAACCACCACGGCGTATGCCAGGCCGGCGACGTTGTGGCCTCCATGATCGGAGCAGGCCGGCCGGGAATTTTTCGAGCGAAATTCCCGAGTTGGGCAGGCTCCAACACCTCGCCGCCGGTGAGACGGGCAATATTTTCCAGCAAGCTTCGGTTCGGAGTCAGCGAACGAAACTCTTCCGCCGCAAGATCGCTGCTCCAGCCAGCCTCGGCTCTCCCGACCTCCGCTCCCACCGAGTTGGTGACCAATGCCGTGGCGAGGAATCCGCCCGTAAGGTGCGGCACAAACACGGCTTCATAGAGCCCCGGCTCCGCGGCCGACGGTTCGGCCACCAGGCGGACGACATTGGTCATCAAACTGGGCGGGCCATTACTGAAAAAGACGGGCTGAATAACTAACTGCACCCCGGCGTCGTCGAGGGGTTGAAAGCGAGGATCTCGGACTCGCACCTGAAGAGTGACCCCTTCGCCGCTGGCGACGTGGGACGTGTTGGCGACTAATTCAACCCGGCGGGGAACATCTGTCACCAGCCAGCGAACCAATTGTCGCCAAGCTTTCTCCATGTCCTCCCGGGCTGCTGGATCCCGCATCCCCCAACGCCAGAAATCCCCGATCGTCAACACACCGGACCTACCCCGACCAAATCGCTGAATGGCCAGGGCGGGAACTTCGTGACCGGAGGCGTCGATCGCGGTGGCGACGACGCTGGCTCCCGGTTTCAGTCCACCAACGGGATTTAACACTTCGAAGGGGGGCATGTTTTCCAGGCGAGATTTTTCGTCCGCTTCGCCCTCGCGCAATCGCGCCCAGGGTTGCAGCCAGCCTTCGCGTGATAAATTCCAGCGGACGGGTCCCGGGGGCGGACGATCCGGGATTCGGTCGAGATAGACCGGCAAGAGGTCACCGATAGCGGTACGATGGTACTGGCCGGCGGCCATCGATTCCATACCGCCCAGCATGGGAAATCCGCCACCGCGTTCGGAGACAAATCGCTGCAGCAGCAGTGCTTGATCGGCCCCAAAAAACCCGGCTTCGAGATCGTCCACGATCACGGCGTGGTAGCCGTAGAGATCTTCGGGCACCCGGGGGAAACCGGCGCGGAGCTCCAGCTCATCCCGTGTATTGAGACGCACGAGAACAGGCTGATCATAACGTTCCACTTCCTCGCGCGACTGTTCACCGAAACCGCGGAAGAGAGGATTGCTGGTCTCGCCTGCACGACCGCGGAATTCCAATTTCGGCTCGCGCTTGGCAACCCGGATCAATCCAACCATCTGGATCTGATCGTCCCCCTGCACGGCTCGGTTGAGAAACTTATACTCCCAATTCGGCCGGCCGGATACGTATAGCACGCGGTATGGACCCTGCCCGCGGTCGACGACAGCCACTCGCCGGTTGTTTGCCAGAGTTGCTTCCTCCGGGGCCGCATTGGAGCGAACCGAACCCGTCCCGGAGGCCGCGAGGGCGACTTCGAGTTCGCAAAAGGAGAGTCCCGGTTTTGCCGGACGAAATTGAAATCGAAAATGGATCGGGGACTCATCGGCCGGCACACGCAGCACCTGACGCCCGAGTGATTGTCCGGCCAGATCCCGAAGATTCGCGACGACGTCGCGTCCACGAAATCCGCCTGCCTGCACGACGGCTTGCAATGAAACGGGGGCATCCTCGAACGAGGTTGGGTTTACAGTGACCGATTGGAGCGAGAGGTCACGGGGGGCTTCGCGCCCGCCCAACACCACCGGGTAAACCGGAGGAAGCCCCGCCAAGTCCGGCATCGTCTCCGGCAGGTCCGTGGCATTACCGTCGGTCAGCAGCAGCACTCCCGCCAGGGGCCGCCCCTGATGGCGGTCAGCCACCGTCCGCAGTGCACCCAAAATCCCCGAGGCAGGCCCCTCGAAGTTCAGCAGGCCGAAATCCCGGACATTCTGCAACCGGACATCAAACAAGTAGCGACGCAGTTCGAAGTGTTTTTCGATCTCAGGCAGCCACGGAGACACGTCGGGATTCAGCAACTCCCGCAAGTATTGACCGCGGGAGAGCGACGCACCCGGGTCGTGAATTTGAAGGCCCTGGCTGTTGTCAGCGACCACGGCGAACAGGTTGGCACCGGGGCGAGCCCGCTGGTCGAGCCAACGCGGCTCCAGGAGGCAAAGAATCAAGGCCGTCAAACCGAGCCATTTCAGAATCCGCCCACCCCAGCGCACCTCGGCGGCATCCGTCCGTCGATAGCTCCACCAAAGCACACCGGCCAGGACACCGAGCAGGCCGATCGCCAGCGGTATCCGGTTGCCATCCGCAAAGGTGAGGGCCGCGGCCAACATCGAATTAGCGCCGATCCTTTCCGAGATCCTCGTAATAGCGACGGACAAGATCTGTGTAGCGGCCAGGAACCGGATCCCGATCAATCGGAACCAAGGCCTCCCTCGAACCACGGCGGGCGAGTTCCTCGGCAATTCGGCTGCGAACTTCCACCAGCGGTTTGAGCACTTTCAATTGCACCACAGCCCAATCGGGTTTGGTCTTTTCACGCCGGGATTCCTGCCGAAGTCGCCGTGCACTTTCCCGGGCTACGGCCACATCATTCCGCAACTCCGGCTCATCCAACATTTCCTCAACATCCCGAAGCCGATCGGCCCACGGCCCAAATTCCTCCCCCAACAATGGCCCCCGGGTTGCCGCCGCCCCGGGAGTTCTGGATCCGCCACCCGCGCCAACCCCGTTACCGGCCACCTCGCGTGCCAGCGATCCGGGGTCGCTTCCCGCCCGGGCATTGCCAGCTCCACGGCCCCGTCCGCCAACCTGCCCGGGCGGAAGATCCCCTCGTGCCTGCCCCAATTCCGCAGCGCCCTTCCCATCCGGTAACTCTCCGGGAGCCTCTGTTGCCGGGCCCGGGCGGCCCGCTTGTCCCGGAGTTCGCGTCGGTGGCCCGGCATTCTGAGGGTTCCCCGACGGATCCGTTCCCTGCCCCGATCGAGGGGTCCCGGTTGGTTCCATCTCCCGTCGAATCTCATCCGCGAGCGTTTCGAGCTCCTGTTGCGCGACACGCAGCGCTTCCGTGTCATCCCCGAGGACGCTTTCCGTCGCCTTCTCGATTCCTCCCTTGAAACTTTCCACGATCGTCAGGGCCTGCTTTTCCGCCCGAGCCGCCTGGGGCGTAAACCCTTGTCGGAGCATTTCCGTCGCAATTCCCAAGGATTTCCCCGGATCGGTGTCAGCGATCGACTTCAATTGTTCGTAGACTTGGCGCGTGAGCAAACCCTGGTCGACAAGATCCTTCTCCAACCGCTGCGCGCTCGCTCCATCATCCTGAGTGAACTTGCGCAGCGTTTCCTCGAGGTGACGCGAGACGAGCGGTTCGGCGGATTCTGTTTGCCGGGAAAGTTCGGTGGCACGCTCAACCAGGTTGGTCATTCGGGCGCGTTGCGCGCCCAAACGTTCGAGTAATTTTTCCGAACCCGAAGGTGCCGACAGCGATTTCTGGCTCGGGCGCCCCTGATTCTCGAGTTGCTGCGAAATTTCGGCCTGGCCGCGGGCCAACTCCCGCGAATCCGAGCGAAGCTCACGGAGCTGTTCCGAGAATTCTCCCGCGTTTTGTTTCCGGACCTGCTCTCTCAGGTCCTGTAACTTCCGCTGAGCCCGCGTGCCGGCCGCGAGCGCTTGGGAGGTCGACCCCTGTCCCGCCGACTCGGCAGCCCGACGCAAGTCTTCGCGTGTCTCGTCCAACTGGCGGCTCTCCTCGCGCATGGAAGACTGGTTGTCCGGCTGGTCCATCCGTTGACGCAATTCATCGGTATCTGCGAGCAGCTCCTGTTGCTCCTCCTGCAATCGCTTTAACCGGCGACGAAGCTCCTCACGCTCAGGGTCGGTGCGTGCCTCCTGAAGTGCGGACTGCAATTCCTTCACACGCTCATTCCAGTCTTGCTGCCGGCGCGCCAACTCCTGGAGACGGTTCAGGACCTGCAACTGTTCACGCTGCTCAGGCTTCGGATTAGCCCGTGCTTGACGCTGCGTTTCATACCGATTCTCAGCCTGAGTGAGATCCAACTGGTCAATCTGCCGTTGGTTTTGACTCTCGCCACCACCACCACCGCCGCGGCTGCGATTTCGCGAGCGGCTCACTTCAAACTCACGCGCCTGCAACTGTAGCAATGCTCCCAAGGCCGCCTGCTCATGGGTCAGGGCTTGCGCCAGCGGTGGACGGGCGTTGGTCGCCGCCGTCAACCGGTCCACCGCCCGCGTCATGGCCTCGATCACGGCCGTCCATGAGGTGGTCGCTCGGGCGGATGTGGCGTCCTCGGCCGCCTGCTCCGCCTGGTTTAATGCCTGCGCTTGTGACCCGAGGACCACCGCCGCGTCGGTTCGATATTGCGGATCCACCGCCCGTCCGTCGCCTCGTCGCAGCTTCCAAGTGGCACTCAGAATCTGCTTCTGCAATTCGAGAAGCCGGGTGCCCGGCCCTCCGCCCGAATCCGAATCGCCACCACCGCCACTCTCCATGCCAGCGCTCTCCCGGAAAATTTCATCGAATGGCCGGATCTCCGCAAAATACAAATCGCCCGTCGTCCGCCGTCGTCCGCCGTCGGGTCCGAGGTCATCCGCCCAAACATACCAGGACACCAACTGATCCGGCTTCAGATTGAGGTCTTCAAGGCGGAGTACGTGTTGAAAACTCTTCTTCTCGCGGCCGGGAACAGTTCCGCCCAATTCCACGAACTGGGTCTCACGATCGGCGGCGGTAAAGGCAATCCCGTAGGATATAAGTCCAAAATCATCCGACACCTGACCCTCGTAGGAAATCTCCTCGAGCAGGGAGGGCCGCAGGTCTCCCCGCGGCGACGTGATCCGGATTTCGGGAGTTTGATTGCTCGATACTTCGATGACAAAGGACGCCGGCATTGAATTCGTGCGCCCGTCGGAATCCACCAATTGAAGGTCCAGAGTCTGATGGGTGAGCAACCGATAATCGTTTAAGGATGCGCGCGCCTGGTTGGTCGCCACGGTCAGATGGATTCGGTTGGTGACGGCTCCGCGGACCACGAGGCGGGCGGTGGTCACGGGTTTGTTCAACTGCAGAGAAAGATCCAGGCGGGACTCCATCACGGCACTCAATCGGCGGGTGTCCTCGATCCGCCTGGGCGCCAAGCCCGTGTAGGAGGGGAAGGTGAGCACCGCGTCCGCCCTCTCCAGTCGGGGAAACTCGAACACCGTCACGTGATAGACCGGAGATCGCTTTGAGCCGAACTCGACATGGTAACGGAAGTTATGGCGGACATCATTGACGGATCCGCCAAATACCGGATCGGACAGACTCTGCACGAGGGGAATTCGCCGAGGGGGTTCGTTATTCGCTTCCACCACCAATTCAGCGCGGGTCGGCAGGGTCCCACCCAAGCGAGCCAGCACGACCAGATTTTGTCCCTTCTCGACCGTGGCGTCACCGGGAGTTACCGAAAGGCCCCAGCTCGGAAGGCTGGATCGAAACCGCTTGCTGACCAGCCCCCACGGTGCCGCCAGGACCGCGAGCAGCAGAAACAATCCTCCCAGATGGGCGGCATGCGCCCACCTCAGGTCCCGGACCGGAACTCCCGAACGCCAGTCGCGGGACATTCCATGATCGATTGCGGACTCAACCACGCGACGGGGCAGGAAATCGAGATCTCGACCCACCGGCATCTCTTGCTGCACAGCGGTCAACAAGAGTCCGCGCAAATCCGGATGAGCCGCCTCCACCGCACCAGCAATCGCTCGAAAATCAGGATGCGCCTGCTGGAATCGCCGGATCGCCCAACCCACTCCGATCACCGCAATGATCGCTACGGCCGCACGGGCCCAGAACGCGGGAACGCCGAGTGACGGTCCCACGCCGAGGCCCAACAGCCCGACGATTCCCGCGAGGGTCCACACCGTGGCTAGACGTCGCAACAAGCCGCGCCGCCGCTGGCGTCGAAACACAGGCCGCAAGGCCACCGTCAACACAGGATCGATCACGGGTGCACTCCTTCCGTCACAGGTATTCTCCGGGTCATCCAGCCGGCTGCCAGGGTCTCGATGAGCAAGACTGCCAACGCCGCAGCAATTGCCCAACGCCAAAGTTTCTGACGGCTCTCAATCTCGGCTGCAACCTCCAAAGTCTTTGCCTGACCGCTCACCGATTGCCCAGTGGCCGCAACGGCAATGACCGCCGCAACCCGCGGCAATTCGTCCAGCCCGACTTGCCGCGTGCGCGATTCCATCGGATCCACGTTGACAGCAAACCGATGCAACCGCCCCGCGGCAGAGAAGGAATAAATTCCTGGGACCATCGTGTCGGCAAACTGCGCCGTCCCGCCCGCCAGGGCAATCTCTGTTCCATCGGGTCTTCGGACCCGAATTGTCTCGTTCGCCTTGTCCGCCGGAACGGCTGGCAAAGTGAATGGATCCCCAACAAACACCGCGGTCACCGTTTCGCCGACGACACTTCCCGCATTCAAGACCGCATAGATCAGGGGGACGAACTTCGTCGACAATGCCAACTGACTATCCTCCGGGTGCCATCCAAACGTGAGCACCAGCGCCCGGCCGGCACCCGCCTGGAACTCGACAAACGCCGGATCTCCGTCATCGAAACGGGCGACAACACGCGCGGCTGGCAGTGAGCGAAGATCCAGCGTGCGATGTTTCCAAACGCGCACCTTGGTGAAGTCCTGAAACCGAGCGTCCGCGAAGGGCGCAAAGGCCGGATACCGGAAATCGATTTCCGACAACATCGAGTAACTCGCAACGCGCGCCTCATCCATCGCGATTCGATCCACTCCCAGCAATCCAGCCAGCGTGGGTGCCACCGCCGGAGTACGCGGACTGACCAGCACGGTGTGTCCGGAAAGCATGTAACGGCGCAGTTGCGCGACCGTTGTTTCCGGCAGCGAATCAACGACGACCACCATCGCGGCCGCTTCCAGCTCCGTCGGCAGAATCGCCGTGGAAGGCGGCCGGGCCAGCACCTCCCGGATATGATGCCCACCCGACTGCAAGGCACGTCGAAGGAAGTAAAGCGGCAACCGGCTATCCGTTTCCGGATCCGCACCCAGATAAAGTATAGAAAGTTTGTTGGTCGGCGGCGGAACCACGAAAACCGTATTGTCGAACTCGGCGTCGTCGCCCGTCAACACGACCCGGTCTGCCTCCGCGGCAGTCTGGGGAAAGGGCATTGAAACCATCCGACTCTGACCGGGCGGCACATAGACATCCAACGGCGGAACTCCGGCCGCCTTGCCATCGGGACGCCGCCAGGCGAGCTGAAACTGCTCCCGGGTTGAGTCGGCAGCATTGCTCACGCGAAGCTTCAGTACCGCTGAAGCATCCGGCGCGTCCGCACTCTCGGCGGCCCGCTGCAGACCGGCGTTGATTCCCGCCTTCGCACCCACGGGACGGACCGAAAGCTCGATTCCCTTGGGCCAATCAAAAGACTGCAAGGCCTCCAGGTGGCCGCCTTCCTGCAGATCACTCACCAACACCACTTGGCGCGGAATTCCCGGGGTCTTCTCCTCGGAATCGACCAACATCTCGGCACCCTGCATCAGGGCGGCGGCCAATTGGGTACCGGACCAACCGGGAGTGATCGCTGCCATCCTTCCAAGGACACCGGCAGCCCGGTCGCCTGGAGGCATTGCCTCCCATTCAGCAAAGGACACCACCGATCGAACGGTTCGATCAAAAGTTAACACTGCCACTTGATCCGCCGGAGTCACCCGCCCCAAAATCGTCGCCAATTCCGAACGCGCCTCCGCCCATAACCCGGCGCGGCGCATGCTGGCACTGGTGTCGACCAGCAGGACCAGACGTTTCCCCGGACCGGCCGGAGGACTCGGGTCCACGGCCTGCCGACGGAAGGGACGGGCAAAACCGAGAGCCAGCAGTCCAAGGGCCAGACAGCGGAGCGCCAGCAATAGTAGATTGTCCAATCGCCGCCTCCGGGTGGGGCGCGGCGGGGTGGGGCGCAAAAACATCAACGAACTGAAGGCAACCCGGACACGCGGGCTTTGCCGGAGCAGATGAAAAATCACGGGGCCCGCAATCGCGAGAGCCCCGACAAGAAACAAGGGAGCCAGAAAACTCACCGCCCACCTCCCCGACCTCGCGCGACGAGCAGTCGCCCCCGGCGATTTCGCGCCGTGCGGTCCCGCAAAAATTCAAACAGCGCCAACTCCAGCGGCTGATCGGTCGTCAGCCGATGCCACGTAATTCCCAATGCCTCGCAGATCTCCGCTGCCGACGCGAGATGCGCTTCGAGGTTGCGACGGTACTCCACGCCGGCTGTCTTCGGATCGATCCACAAGGTTTGTCCCGTTTCCAAATCCTCCAGAACCGCCGACGGCCCAAGGTCCAGCGTTCGTTCGGCCGGATCGAGCACCTGAAACACGACAACCTCATGGCCGCGCGCGGTCAGCATGCGCAATTCCGACTGCAACGAACCAATCGGCGTGAGCAGGTCGGTGATCAACACGAGCAGTCCTCGTCCGCGAATAATTTCAATGATCCGCTGCAAAGGTGCCCGAAGATCGGTGGACCGCCCTTCGGACGGTCCCGCGGCGCGAGGTTCCAATGCCAACATCAAACGACGCAACTGTCCCGGTCGGCGGCGGGCAGGGAGGAATTCCCGGACCGTTTCGTCAAAGGTCATCAGCCCGGTCGCATCGCCCTGCAAGTGGAGAAACTGAGCGAGGGTTGCCGCAAGCGTGGCACCGTAGGCAGCCTTCGTGTGCCCGATGGTGCCAAACATCATCGAGCGGCTCTGGTCCACCAAGAGATGGCAGCGCAGGTTGGTTTCTTCTTCGAACTTCTTGATGAAACACCGATCGCTCCGCGCATAGACCCGCCAATCGACAAAACGCGGATCATCACCCGGCGAGTACGGTCGGTACTCGGTAAATTCCACCGAAAAACCGTGGTACGGACTGCGGTGAAGTCCGGTCCAGAAACCTTCCACGACCGCGCGGGCCCGCAATTCGAGATTGCGGATCCGCATCAACGTCCGCGGATCGATGAACGAACCGCGGGACGGGACGGAGGAGGGCTCGGAAGCGGTCATGCAGAAACGGGCGCTTTCACGGCTTCCAGCAACTTTTGGATGACGTCCTCGACGCGGACCTGATCCGCCTCCGCGCGATAGTTCAACAGAACCCGATGGCGCAATACCGGGAGGGCGAGCGTCTGAATATCCTCAAGGGTGACATGCGATCGCCCGTGCAAGATCGCCCGGGCTTTTGCGCCGAGGACGAGAAATTGCCCCGCCCGCGTCCCCGCCCCCCAGGTTACCCAGTTGGTGATAAAGTCCGGCGTTGCCGCCTGCCGCGGACGGGACGCTGCCGCTAGGCGGACCGCATAGCGCGCGAGTTCCTCGGCCACCGGCACCTGTCGAACAAATCGATGGAATTCGAGTACATCCTGCCCCGTGAAGAGGGGCTGGATGGCCTCCCCGGCACCGGCGGTCGTTCGGGTTACCACCCGCACTTCATCATCCTCGGGAAGATAATCCATTACCACGTTGAACATGAACCGATCGAGCTGGGCTTCGGGCAGCGGATAGGTGCCTTCCATTTCAATCGGGTTTTGGGTCGCCAGCACGAAGAAGGGTTCCTCGAGTTGATGTCGAACGCCGGCTGCGGTGACCTGATGCTCCTGCATGGCCTCCAGCAACGCCGCCTGGGTCTTGGGCGGCGTCCGATTGATTTCGTCGGCCAGGATCAGGTTTGCAAAAATCGGCCCGGGAACGAATGCCAGGCGGCGGGCACCGTCCGTCTCCTGCAAGATCTCCGTTCCCGTGATATCCGCCGGCATCAAGTCGGGTGTGAACTGGATCCGCTGAAACCTTAGATCCAGGATTTGAGCGATGGATTTGACGAGCAGTGTCTTGGCCAGGCCGGGCGCTCCGGTGATCAGACAATGGCCACCGGCAAGCAGCGCGATGAGGATCTGATCCACCACGGCCTGTTGACCCACGATTACCTTGCCCAATTCGGATCGAATCCGGGCCTGGCTTCCCGTCAAACGTTCAAACAGCAGCCGGTCCACCGCTTTCGGGTCGGTGGGCAAGACGGGAGGCGCGGGCGGCAGGAGCGGCACAGGCGGCGTGGCAAGGGGTAAATCGAGGGAACTCATGAGATAAAAAGAGGCGTTGAGGCGAATCGGCGACTTAGGGAAAAATGCGGAAGAATTCAGTGAGTCATTACGTAAAACACTATGTTGATTCCCAGCGGGTAGGAAATCTTCTCGGAAAAATTATGGAAGTAATAATCGTCCTCCCCTTCGCGCTCCCAGCCGTCTCCATTGTCCGTATTGTGGGTCGCCAGAACCATCAAGCGTCCATGGTCGTCGGTGATTCCCCGATGATGCACCTCCCGGGCATCGGGCCGTTCCCAGGTGACCCCCGTGTATTGGCTCCGAATACCCGTGTAGATGTTGGGAACCTGCCCCTTGGACGTGATTTCAAACACGCAATGGTACAGCGGGTGATCGAGTGAAAGTTCCACAAAACTACGCTCGGGGAAAACCAGTCTTAATACGGCTTCACAGTTTTCCCACTCGGCTTCACCCCAGAAATCATCGAGCATCAGGAACCCACCATTCAAGAGGTACTTGCGCAGCGCCGTCACTTCCTCGGCATCCAGGGATAATCCCCCCGGTTCAACGATATAAACGAATGGGTACTCCCCGAGATCCGGATCGGTCACGCGCAGAACGCGCCCGTCCGGATTTACCTTCATCGAGGTCATCTGCTGCAGGCGGTAGGAAAAATTCAAATCGCTGTCGGGCAAATCCGTCGCCCACCCTCCCCGCCAACCATGCCCCCCTCCACGCCGATACCGAAGACGGGCGAACGTGAACGTATCCCGCTCAAACCCAGCCGGATTCTTCCATTCCGGGGTGCCGGTGCTGTCCGAGGGCACCTCGCGGGCGGTCTGCACGTCGTCGCCAATGGCGGTCCGTCGCCCCCCTCCCCCCCATTGGGCGAAGACGAGTCCCGTGCCGACCAGTAGCACTGGGAAAAGGATGGCCAATCGACTCATGGTTCGTCCCGTGATTGACCCGGTTGGGCTCGGGTCGCCCCGTTCATCTTTAGGAGAAGGTCGAGCGCCGCCCGATTGCGCGGTGCCTCCTCCAGGGCCAGCAGCACCTCCCGGCGAGCCGCGGCATCCCCCGCCGCATGCAAAACTCGAGCGAGTCGATAGTGTACTTCCGACGGGTTTGGAGGATCCAGTTTCAACAACGATCGGAAGGCCGCCGCCGCCGTCGAGTGGTCGCCCGTTTTCTCCGCTGCTTCCGATAAAAACCGATACGGAGCCGGCGTTAACGGATTGATCGACAGAAAACGCCCAGCTGCTCCGATCACCGCAGCCCAGTCTCCCGATGCCGCCGAAAGTTCCATCAGACGGAGGCAGGCGTCGGCCGCCTCCCCGTCGATTGCGACCCACTGAGTTAATACACGCCGCTCCTCGTTCGTATCGCCCATCCCGCGGTGAACCGCCGCAAGCAGCGCATAGGCGCTGTCACCCCCGCGCTGGTCCGGGTAGAGCTCCAGCAATCGTTGCAACGGCACGCGCGCTTCCGCCCACTTCTTCCCACTCACAAAGTCCGCCGCCTCGCGCAGCAGTGAATAATAATTCGTGGAATTGCCCGCCGGCAGACCGATCGGGCCCTTCACCGCGGCGGCCGGAATCTTGGCCTTTCCCAACAATCCTTCCAACGCCGGCTTATCCCAACTAAGCCCCGGCCCCAACTGTCGCGCACGAATGGCGGCGAACTCAGCAAAATCCCGCTCCAATTTCTCCATGGGTGCCGCGTTCGCCACAATCGCCGTATTGATCTCCACGCCGTCGCGCAGGCTATGCAAGAGGGCTTTCAATCGGTCCACTCCGTACCGCTCAATCAGGAACTCGACCACCAACGAGGACTCAAAATAGGCGAATTGCAGGTGAAATGGAGTCTTCGGAGTTAGGAAAGCCGAACTCAAACGCGCAATCGGCGTCAGCTCGCCGCCCAGGATCATCTCCCGATACTTAGGCGTCATCCGCTGTCCCCACGTCGGATTCTCTTGGGACTCCTCGTACACCGAAATCCCCTCGCTCAGCCAGCGTGGCATCCGGTTACGGGTCAGTTGGAGGGTGATGACGTGACAGAACTCATGCCACAATACCGCTTCCCAATTCACGGGGTGACCTGGATTCGCCGCCGGGCTGTTGGCCGTCACCACCCGACCGAAGCAGACCCCCAGAAATCCGGGGTTTTCCGGCATGCCAAAGGTCCGAACACCGAAATCTTTTTGCTCGGCAAAAATCTCGACGATCGTCGGCTGGGTGAGTTGAAACCCATATTTATCGCTCAACCGTCGCTTCGCACGGTTCAGGAGATCCAACACCCGCGGCCCGTAGACTGCGGTTTCGAAATCGGTCATCCGCAGGATGAAATCGCCATTCGTCACCGTGACGTAGCGGGACATCGTGGAGCGCAATGCGCCCAGATTGAATGCCGCGACATCGTACCCGTCTCTCGCCTGCACCTCCTCCGCCAGACGCCACCCTTCGGCCTCATCACCCAACCGCAAGAGATCGCTGGCTAGTTGAGATTTCGCGGGGAGATAATCGGGATCGAACGCCAGGGCCTGCTGTTGATGGGAGGCGCCTTCGGCGAATCGATAGCGCTGGGAAAGCTTGAGTCCGATCAGGTGATCCACCCTGGGATTGATGATCCAGAGACCCAACGCCGCCTGCCGGGCTTCGGTCATCGCCGCCAAATCATTGCGCAAAAATGCCAGCACCGCCCGATACGCCCGGCCGTCCGGATCCGCCGGATTCACCTTCTCGATATCGTCCAGCAACCTTCCCGCCCCGATATAATCCTCGGCGTCAATCCGGTGATCGACCAGAAGCAGCAGACTCGGGACATGTCGTGGATTCACTTTCAGGGCGGCTTCGAGGGCCGCAATCATTGCCGTCCGGTCTCCTCCGGCATAGGCGCGAGCCAGACCGCAGAGGAGATCCGGATCTTCCGGAAATAACTTCAAGCCCTCCTCGAAGGCCTTCGCCGCTAAGGCCGGCTCATGCTTTTCTAACGCCAGGTCGCCCCGCGCCAGATACACGTCCCGGAATTTTGGATCCAGCTTTTGAGCGACCGCATAGACTTTTTCCAGCACGTCCTTCGGATCCGCACCCAACAGCAGAAGGGCCCGTCCAAAAATCACAAGGCTGGCACCATCGAATCCGTTCGCCGATCGGCCGGCGACTTGTTCCCGGATTTCATCGACCATCTTGGTTCCGCGTTCCGGTTCGCCATTGGCTCGAAATACGTCCCGGGCTAACCAACGCAATCGCACGCTCCGGGGCACGCGGCGCAAGGCATTGGTCATCACCGGGTACGCGTCCGCATACCGACCCACCGTCATCAGCCCGTTCACCAGCACCCGACTCCATCCTTCCAATCGGTCCCGGTCCGGACCAAACCGGTTCGTCAGAGGTACGGTGGTAAGTACTGTCTGTGCGATCTCAATCGCCGCCCGGTACTCGCCTTTTCGCAGCAAATCCTCCGTCTCCGAAATCTCCGCGGCCCCGAACGACACCTCTGGCAGCACTGGGACCAGCAGGAGCAGGAGCACCAACGCGGACCGCGCCATCCAGGGCGTCTGAAGGACACCTCCGCCCAGCCATCGCTTTGAGTCGTTTGAGTCCGGTGGGGTGCTCACAGTCCGTAGCTTGCCGACTTTTTGACCAAGCTCAAGCGAGCTTCGCGTTACCGGCACGATATCCTCCGGGCTGTGTGTCAGACAAAAATCGGATTCCGTTCCACTACAGGCCGGTAAATGGCCCATCTTCAGGGCGCTCCGCGCCTCCGGAGTACGCCTCCGCTGGGAGAAGAGCGGCCATTTTGTCTTCCCAAAATGGTTAAACTCCAGGGGCATGCCGGCGCACGCCCCTCCCTGACGGGTTCGTGGCGAAAACCCGCTCCTATTTCTTCAACCCTAGCCCGAGGTAAAACAAGGGCCGTAGAATGCTCCACCAACCGCTGAACGGCTTCATCTTGGTATAACCTAATTCATGGGCAGGATAGATTTTGGTCACGGGCACTTCCTTAACTTTGAAACCCATGCGGATGGCTTTGAAGTAGAGGTACGGTTCCAGTTCGTACTGGTTTAACCAGGGCTGATCGAGATCGAGACGCGGATCGCCGAGGATCGATAGGCGTAGTGCGCGGAAACCATTTGTGGAATCCGTAATGCGCCTGCGTGTGATGAGCGAGAATAGCAGCGGATGCACGAACTGGGTCGCGAGACGCCGGTAAAGAGGCATATTCCCGTAATCCCCGCCGGGCAGATAGCGTGAGCCCTGGATGAGGTCGTAACCCTCCTCGAGGATCGGTTGCAATAGTCGGGGAATTTCCTGAGGCCGATCCTTGTCGTTGCCTGCGAGAATCACGACGACATCGAATCCATGCTCTCTCGCGTACCGGTAGACAGTCCGGATGGCATTGCCGACGCCACAGGTTTTTTCACTGCGGATCGTTCCGATGCCTCGGGCGCGGATCGCGTCCGGGGTTCCATCGGTTGAACCGTCATCGAACACCAGGATCTCATCGACGTCTGCCCGATTGAACCGATCCAGAACGCTGCCGATCTTTTTCTCCTCATTAAAGGCGACGGGGACGGCGAGAACACGAAGGCGCCGGTCAGCGGAGCGTGTCGGGAGGGGTTGAGTCGAGGTCACGTTCATGGGATTTGCCGAAGTCGGCCGGCTCGTTCCTGGTAGTTGAGGGCGCACGGCCGACACGAAGCCCGGGAAGAATCGTTGAGCACGAGGCGGCGGCCGCATTCGCAAACCCAACCGGCTGCGCGCGCCGGTACACCAAGGACAAGTCCGTGGTTGGGCACATCGTGGGTCACCACGGAGCCTGCGCCGATCAGGGCGAATTTTCCGACCGTAATGCCGCATTTTAGGGTGGCGTTTGCGCCGATACTGGCACCCCGGAGCACGCGGGTGGGAACAAGCCAATTCTTGGGATCGGAATAGCGCTCGGCGACCCGTGAAAAGCGCGGGGACCGTGGCAGCAGATCATTGGTGAAGACGGCATTTGGGCCGACGAACACGTCGTCCGCGAGGCGCACCCCGCCCCAGACAGCGACCCCATTTTTCAGAGTGACCCGGTGCCCCAGAACGGCGTCGCCTTCAATAAAGGTGTGATCGCCGATGTTGCAGTCCCGCCCGATCCGGGCACCCGCAAGCACGTGGGCGAAGGCCCAAATGCGGGTGCCGGCACCAATTCGGGTGCTCTCGACGAGAGCGGAGGCGTGTTGAAAGAACGCGGGCGGCTTCATTTCGCGACGGAGACGGCGGCACCACCCTGCCTCAGGGATTCGGCGATGGCTTCGAGCGTATGGAGAACGCCCATTGTGAAAGGACCGTCGTTGAATGAAAGCCGACCCGTGCGGACGGCCTCGAGGAAGAAGCTGTTTTGGGCCTTCAGAGGCTCCTGCAAGGCCACCTTGGGAATCGTCAAATCTCCGTCACGCGTGATCAGTTGGAACTGACCGAAATCCTGATAGTCCGGCGGCCGGTCGATCCCTTTGTCGTAAATCGTGACGGGGCCTGGCGAAGCGAGGTCATCCCAGGTCAGCATCTTCTTCTCGGTGACAACCACAATCTCGCGGAGTTTTTTCGGGTCGAGCCAGCTGACCTGCACGTTGGCGAGGATATTATCGGGGTAGCGGAGCGAGATGAAGGCGACGTCCTCGATTTTCTGTTGAAGGAAACAGCCGCCGACGGCGGAGACCGAAATTGGGGCGGCATCCAGCAGCCAGTTGAAAATGGATAGATCGTGGGTGGCGAGATCGTAGACACTATTTACGTCCGATCGAACCGGGCCCAGATTCATGCGGCTGGCGCGCAGGTAATGGATGCGGCCGGCGCCGGGGGCGCGGATGAGTTCGTTCAGCTTGCGGATGCCACCATTGAATAGGAAGACGTGCCCGACCATGAGGATCCGTTTTCGCTGAGAGGCCAGGGCGAGTAATTCCGCGGCTTCGGCGGCCACGAGGCATAGGGGCTTTTCGCAAAGGACATGTTTATCCGCGAGCAGGGCATCCCGGACCACGGCGAAGTGGAAGCGGGTGGGAGCGGCGACGACAACGGCATCGACTGGAGCGCGGGCGAGCAACTCTTGATGGCTTGAATAGGCGGTGACCCTGGGAAACTGGCCACGGACGGCATCGCGCCGTCGTTCCTCCGGATCCGCGCAGGCGGTAACCTCCGAGCCGGGTAGCTGGGAGAACACGCGCACGTGATTGGGGCCCCAGTGGCCGCATCCAATCACACCGATTCGAATCTTGCTGGAATCACTCATTTTACCGATTCAACACCGCTTTTGGTTCGGGGAGCCCGAGATGCTATCCACGGCCCGAGCCAAGTCCAACGGCAAATCCACTTACCAAAGGGGTCGGTCAATAGTATTGTGCTATTTTAGAAGAGAGAGGTGCGGCTGTTGCGGGGTGGATGGGTCGGTGGCGTCGGTCGGTCGGGACGACCCAGAGTGTTGCCTCGTTGGCGGAATCGATTTTTCCGGCTTTCGGATAAGGCGACCTGAGGTAGTTTCCACCCATGAGTGCCATCGACACGGGTGCGTTCGCGTCGTCTGCCATGCCGGACAAGGCGGGCCATTTTGGGCCGTACGGCGGGCGTTACGTGCCGGAAACGCTTGTCCATCCCCTTCAGCAGCTGGAGGACGAGTACTTCCGGGCGCAAGCGGATCCGGCGTTTCGGCGGGAGCTTGACTACTATCTCCGCGAATTCGTGGGGCGCCCGACGCCTCTATATTTTGCGGAGCGGCTGACCCGCGATTTAGGAGGTGCGAAGATTTACCTTAAGCGAGAGGACTTGCTGCATACGGGTGCCCACAAGATCAATAACGCGATGGGGCAGATCCTTCTCGCGCGGCGGATGGGAAAGACCCGGATCATCGCCGAAACGGGGGCGGGCCAGCATGGTGTGGCGACGGCGACCGCGGCGGCGATGTTCGGGTTCGAGTGTGTGATTTACATGGGCGCGGTGGACTGCGAGCGGCAGGCGCTCAACGTGTACCGGATGAAGATGTTGGGGGCGACGGTGGTGCCCGTGCATGCGGGGCAGAAGACATTGAAAGAGGCGGTCAACGAGGCCATGCGGGATTGGGTCACGAATGTCCGCACCACGCACTATATCCTTGGCACAGCTTATGGGGCGCATCCGTACCCGGTGATGGTCCGCAATTTCCATCGTGTCATCGGCGATGAGGCGCGGCGGCAAATTCTGGAACAAGAGGAGCGGCTCCCGGATCTGCTGATTGCATGTGTCGGGGGCGGCTCCAACGCGATTGGACTTTTTTATCCATTTCTCAACGATGCTTCCGTCAAGATGCTGGGGGTTGAAGCGGGCGGCGAAGGTATCGTGCCGGAGAAGCATGCAGCGCGATTCCAGGGCGGTTCGTTGGGCGTGTTACAGGGAACTCGAAGTTACATTCTGCAGGATGAATTTGGACAAATCCAGCTTACACACAGTGTAAGCGCGGGGCTCGACTACGCGGCGGTCGGTCCCGAGCACGCTTGGTTGAAAGACCAGGGCCGCGTCGAGTACGGTTACGCGACCGACACAGAAGCGTTGGAAGCGTTCACACGATTGGCGCGGCTGGAAGGAATCATTCCCGCGCTGGAGAGTGCTCATGCGGTTGCAGCGGCTATTCAGCGAGCCCCCAAGTTACCGCCGGACCACCTCGTCATCGTCAATCTTTCGGGTCGTGGAGACAAGGACGTGATGCAGGCCGCCACGAAGCTCGGTCTGACGATGCCGGTGTAGAGTGTGGGACAATGTCGGGAGTAGAAGGCCGTTGCTGCCAAACTGAGGAGATCGTTGGATGAGCGGCCAAGGCCTTGACCCTCGCGCAGGGCAACTCCCTCGCTTGCGTCAGGCACCGGCCGGCATATTGTCCCTGCTTTATGCCGTCCACATCTCTACGCTTGCCGGTCCTCGTGGTTACCGTTTTGGCTGTTCTTCGCGCCACCGGGGTATTGGCGCTTGCTGAGGACACTCTTCCCAGTGGGATTCCCTTTGTGCCAAAGCTGGCGGCGGCCTCCGCTGAGGGCGAGAAAGCGATCAAGCGCTTCCAGGTGCCGCCCGGTTTCAAGGTTGAGTTATGGGCGGCGGAGCCAGACGTCGCCCAGGGGGTTGCGCTGTATCCGGACAATCAGGGGCGAATCTACGTGTGTGAAACGTTTCGGCATTCGCACGGCGTTACCGACATTCGCGGGATCATGGACTGGTTGGACGAGGATCTGGCGTGCCGGACGGCGGACGATCGACTGGCGATGATGAAGCGGCATCTGGGCGCGAAGTTTGCGGATTACGGGCGGAATTCCGATCGATTGCGGCTGCTTTGGGATGCGGATGGCGCCGGACGGGCGACACGGTCGACGGTTTACGCGGACAACTTCATGCATCCGCTCGACGGAATCGCCGCGGGAGTTATCGCCCGGGGAGATCAAGTCTGGTTTGCGAACCTTCCCAATCTTTGGTTATTGCGGGACGAGAACGGCGATGGCGTCGCGGATTCGCGGCGGTCGTTGCATCATGGATATGGAGTCCGGGTGGGATTTCTGGGACATGATTTACATGGGTTGTGCTGGGGACCCGATGGGCGGCTCTATTTCAGCATTGGCGATCGCGGCTCGAGTATTGAGCAGGGCGGCCGGAAGATTGGAAATGCGGACACCGGGTGTGTCTTCCGATGCCAGGAGGACGGGAGCGAACTGGAGGTATTTGCGTACGGCTTGCGGAATCCGCAGGAGCTGGCCTTCGATGCGTATGGAAATCTGTTCACGGGCGACAATAATTCGGACGGAGGGGATCAGGCGCGCTGGGTGTATCTGGTGGAAGGAGGCGACAGTGGATGGAGAATTGGCTGGCAGTTCTTGGATGGGCGCAATGCGCCGAATCCCCGGGGGCCGTGGAATTCGGAAAAAATGTGGCACCCTCAAAACGACACCCAACCTGCGTATATCGTTCCACCGATCAAGAATATTACCTCTGGGCCGAGCGGACTGGCCTACTATCCGGGTACCGGTTTTCCAGACTCGTGGGGCGGCACCTTTTTCCTGGTGGACTTCCGGGGAAGTGCGAGCAGCAGTGGTGTCTGGAGCTTCAAATTAAAGCCGAAAGGCGCGGGCTTCGAAGTGATCGAAGACCAGAAGTTCCTCTGGAGTGTGTTGGCGACCGACGGCGACTTCGGTCCGGACAGCGCGTTCTACGTGCTCGACTGGGTGGAAGGATGGAATCAGAACGGTAAGGGGCGCATCTACAAACTGACCCATACCGAGTCGCGACGGTCGGCGGCAGTGGCGAGCGCTCAGAGGCTGCTGGCGGAGGGATTTTCCCGGCGTGCGGAGGGGGAATTGATCAGTCTACTGGGGCACATCAACCTGCGAGTTCGGCAGGGGGCTCAGTTTGAGTTGGCCTCGCGCAAAGATATACCCTGGCCGGTGCTGCTGGATGTTGCCCGGCGGGGGCCGGGGCTGCTGGCGCGGTTGCACGCCTTGTGGGCGTTGGGGCAGATTACCCAATCGCATGCGGCTCACCCGCAGCGAACGGTTGTGTTGCAGGAACTGATCCATCTGCTGGGCGACCCCGAGACTGAGATTCGGGCGAATGCGGCCCGGGTTCTTGGGGACGCCCGATTCTCCGAAGCGTACGAGGGTTTGGTTCGTTTGACGTTGGATGCGGATGCTCGGGTTCGTTCGCTGGGAACTCTGGCGCTCGCCCGCCTTGGGCGGAGGGAGGCAGTGCCAGCCGCGCTGGAAATGTTGAAGACGAATGCCGATCAGGACGCGATCCTGCGGCACGCCGGGGTGATGGTATTGAGCCTATGTGCCGAGGCTTCAGACCTGGCGGCACTCGCGAAAAGCGAGAGCGAAGCCATCCGGCTGGCGGCCGTGCTCGCTTTGCGCCGACAGGGGCGATCCGAAATTGCCACGTTCCTGGCGGATCCGAGCCCGCGCGTGGTGAATGAAGCGGCGCACGCGATCAACGACGAACCGATCTCGGGAGCCATGGATCAGTTAGCTGCATTGATTCAAAGCCCTCCGAGCGGGGATCCGGTGATCCGGCGGGTGCTCAATGCCAACTACCGCTGGGGAACTTCGGAATCCGCGGACGCACTCGCTCGATTCGCGGCGAGTGGTGATGCCTCAGAAAACGCACGGGTAGAGGCATTGCAGATGCTCGCAGACTGGCCGAAAAATCTCGGTCGCGATCGTATCACCGGAATGTGGCGGCCGACGGCCTTTACTCGTGATGCGGCAATCCCGGTCGGGGCGATTCGACCCTACGTAAGTGGACTGCTCGCCGGGGCACCGAATGCGGTCCGCAGGGCGACCATTCAAGCAGTTGTCAGCCTGCAATTGCCGGCCGTCACTCCACAGTTGGCCGAAATTGTCACTGGAGCGAAAGCCGATGGTGCAACCCGAGCGGCGGCCCTCGAGGCGCTCGCGAGTCTGTGGGCCCCCGAATTGCACGATACGGTGAAAGCTGCCGCAAACGATTCGGAGGAGGCGGTTCGAAAGGTGGCGACCCGGTTGGGAGCCGAGGCGACGAGCTTGGGTGATGTTGTGAGCCCGCTTGCGGCGGTGCTCGCTCGCGGCACGGTTTCTGAGAAACAGAATGCCCTGGCGACCTTGGGGACGCTTGCCGGGGATTCGGTTGATGAGTTTCTAACCCGCTGGATGAACGATCTGCTGGCGGGTAAGGTGGCACCCGAAATACAACTGGATCTGCTGGATGCGGCGGGCAAACGGTCCGCGGCCTCGGTCCGATCCGCGGTGTCGAAGTACAACGCGAGTTTGCCGACGGGAGGGGAAACGAACCTTGCGCCGTGGGCCGTGTGTCTCGTGGGTGGCAACGCGATCGAGGGCAAACGGATCTTCCTCGAAAAGATCGAGGTCAGTTGTGTCCGATGCCACAAGGTGAGTGGCGAAGGCGGTGATGTGGGTCCGGAACTCGATCGACTTAAAACCCGTCAGAGCCGGGAATATATTCTGCAAAGCATTGTCTACCCGAACGCTGTCATCGCCCTGGGATTCGACAATATTCTCGTTTCGATGAAAAATGGGGCCCTGTACGCGGGAGTCATCAAGTCGGAGACGGAGGAGGAGGTGGTTCTCAATTCCCCGGAGGACGGCCTCTTAACCCTCAAGAAGGCGGACATCAAATTGCGCGAGCGAGGGTTATCTGGGATGCCTGCCGGTTTCGGAGAAATCCTCACACGGCAGGAGATCCGCAATCTGTTGGAGTTTATTGCATCACTCCAGTAACGGGTTCCCTCTGCGGTTGAACTTCATTTTGAAGATTCAACGGTATGCCACTGATTCACCGGAGTCTTCGGAAGTGCGGTATGCGAACCGTCCGCCCAATGGACCTCGGCGGCGAGGAGCGTGCCATTTGTTCCAATGCCGAAATGGACGGATGCCGACGCCTGGGAACGATAGGAGTCACCGGTTGTGATCCACCGGGTTTGTCGTCCCTGCAGGGTGTCGAGAATCACCCGGGCATTCGTCGGATTTTTTCCGCCTGGACGTTGTGGAAATCGAAACCCAATCCATGCGCCCGTTCCCGGGGTTTCGTTCCGGTAGACCACCAGTCGTTGCCGTCGCTGCGGCGACAATTCATAGGTTGTGATCGCAAGATCGAGGCGCCCATCTCCGTCGAAATCGTCGGCCAAAACATTCCGGCAATCCTCAGGGAGACCCACCCCCGCGGCCCGTCCCACGTCGATATAGCGGTTGCCGCCCCGATTGAGGAACAGGATATTGTCTTGCCAGCCACCATAGCTACGGCGATCGGCGCGCCGCCGGCTGGCAACGGATTTGAAGTATAAGTCGGCGACCGCGTTGTTTGTCGAGTTCGCGACATAGATGTCATGCATCCAGAATTCACGATCGTGATCCCCGGGGTTGGGCAGTGTTTCATGCCCATTGGCCAGGTAGAGGTCGAGGTCCCCGTCATTTTCCAGATCAAAGGCGGCGACGCCCCAGGCCCAGCCACCGTGCGCCACCTGCTCGGCCCAGGCAGCCTGCTGGAATCCAGCCGCAGTCCCGAGCAGCATCCGATTTCCATACGTCATCGGCGCCCGCTTCGCCGAATGGTCTGGAAAATCGGGTCGTCCCAGGTGCATGCCATCCAGCAGTTCGGCTGTCGCCGAATTCATGCCCACCACGAAGACATCCAGTCGCCCGTCGCCGTCAAAATCACCGAGGGAATGCCCCATTCCAAATGCATGTCTCGTCTCTCCCAGTTCAGCCGTACGGTCGGAAAACCGCTTTCCATTCTCATTTGAAAATAAGTCTACCCCCGCGAAATCACTGACCACGAATAGGTCGACCCGGCCGTCTCCATTCATATCTGCAAGGGAAGCGCTATAGACCCGGCGACGCTGTTTGGGTCCCAGCCCGGCCGCCACCGTAATATCGGTGAAGGTGGATCCGTCATTTCGCAAGAGGTAGGAATCAAACCCGTCATTGGCATCAAAGTACGGCGTGGGAAACTGCCCGCCCTGATACGGAAGTTTGTACTGGCCCAGGAAGACATCCAGGTCACCGTCACCGTCCACGTCCCCCACGGTGAGCACCTGCGGATGCTTCAACGGAGTGGACGGCGTCCAGACCCGCCGGAAACCTTCAAACCCTCCACGGGATCGTCCGATGGCCACCCACAGTCCGTCGTTGGCGGCCGCCAGCAGATCGTTCCATCCATCCCCCGTCATATCGGCGACAACGGTTGCGAGAATCGAACTTACGGGCCAACGCGGCGGACCCTGGCCACCCTCCGTAAGTTCTGTGAAGCGGAGCTCGTTTCCCTGCGTGGTCGCCCGAAAACATTTTCCTGCACCCGGCAGACAGAGCTCGGGAATGCCGTCCCCGTCGAAATCGTAAGCAATCAATGGATCGACGAATGAGGAACCCGACGGTGTGCTAAGATCCATCGAGAGTACCGGGCGGAACAGTGGGGCGTTCTCGTGATAGATTGCCGTGACGGATTCCGGGGTCCAGCGGGTCGGCGATGTCGGGGCGGCGCCGCTGAGCAAGGCGGTCCATTCCAGTCGGACAACGGCATCCAGTTGCACGCGGATCGGGATTGCCGGTTGGATGAAGCCTCCGTGGACTACGAGCCGCGATATGGCTGGTCTGCCCACGGTGCCGGGCATGTGATCGATCACCCGAAAGGTTAGGCGCTCCACCCGCCATCCGGCCTGATCGAGCTGCGTCAGTAACTCTACCCATGGAATGCCGGCAAGAGTTGTCCTCCCCGGGTCTAGTTGGAAGAGGGTGCCCGCGACTCCGAGTTCAGTGCGGTGGAATGCCGCGACGTTCCAAGCGGGTCCGGTACCCAAATTCGTGAGTAGGGGAAGACTTCCGCCGATCTCATTCAACCGCGCAGTGATCCGATGAAGCATGTCCTCGTGTTTCAACGCTTCGTGAACACGGGGCCAGACCTGTCCGTCATAGGCGGCTTCGGTGGCTTCGAGGCTGAGAAACCCCTGGGCTTCGGCTTCGGTAACCGGTCGAGAACCTTTGGGTACTCCCGCCGGGAGCGGATGGCCGGGCCGCCGCATCCACCAGAGGGCCAACAGCCCCACGGCAATCAGCAGCAAGAGTCCCAGCCGTCCTGCCGGGACGGGAGTTTGAGAGCCGGTGGCGTTCATTGAAAGGGGGTTCGTGATGGGTCGAATGAAGGAGACACGATTTTTATCTTGTGTCGCGATCTGAATTTTCCGACAGGATCGGGTGGGGGCTATAAATCAACCGGGGGATGGGTGTGTGACGAGCGCTCGCCGCTGCATCCGGAAAGCCCAAGAAAGTGTTTTGCGATTTCCCGCCAAAGATGGATCGTTCCGGCAGTTCCCCAATGAATTCTCAGCTCATCCCATTCTCCCTTTGTTTAATCCTTGGCGTGTGGGCTTCGTCGGGTGCCGGCGGACGCCTTCGAGCCGATCCGGGGAAGTCTTACACTCATTTCTATGGGGCACCCGCCTCGGGGACTGCTGGCAACGGGGTCCTTTCCGTGGATGTCCATTTTTACATTTGGATTCCGAAAGTTACCACTCTCCGCGGCGTTATCGTCCATCAGCATGGCTGTGGGAACGGGGCGGAGTTGGGGGGTGTCACCGCTGCTCAGGATCTGCACTGGCGTGCTCTGGCCGAGAAATGGAACTGCGCCCTGCTTGGATCGTCCTACCGTGCAGGCGACGGACGTGACTGTGCCCTCTGGTGTGATCCGCGGAACGGATCGGATGCTGCTTTTCAGCGTGCCCTAGCAGATTTTGCAGACGAATCAGGTCACGCCGAACTGACGCGAGTGCCCTGGTGCCTTTGGGGGCATTCGGGGGGTGGGATTTGGTCCAACCTCATGTTGCTGCTCCATCCAGATCGAGTGGTCGCTGCCTGGTTGCGATCTGGCACGGTGTCAGGAGCGCCGGTAGAGCGGTGGCATCCGCCTGAACGGACACCGGCTGCGCTGCAGGTTCCGGTGATGGCTAATCCCGGCGAAAAGGAAAAGAGTCACGAGCGGTTTCATGGCGCTTGGGCGGGTTCGATGCGAATGATGGAAGATTGGAATGCGCAGGCGGGATGGGTCGGCGTTGCGGTGGACCCAAAGACGGCGCATGAATGCGGGGATTCACGGTACCTTGCCATCCGTTTTTTTGACGCGTGCCTGAAGCAACGTCTTCCGTCGAATCTCGGGTCTCCGCTGCGGCGGATGAATCCTAGGATCAGCCGGCTGGGCAATGCAGAGACGCGTGAAATTTCCCGAATGCCCCTGAGCGGAGCCGCAATGCCCAAACAGTCTCGATTGCCGGACGCAGAGTTTGCCCGTGCGTGGAGCGAATTCATTGAATTCGGATACATCCGGGATACAACGCCTCCGTCCCCACCGGAACGGGTGCGGGTGGAACGTTCCCCGACCGGCGGAATGGAGTTGCGTTGGAGTGCCGTCGCGGATTTGGAGAGTGGATTGGGTGGGTTTGAAATTGAGCGCAATGGTGTGATTTTGGCGACGCTTCCGCAGAAGCCCAATTCGAAGTACGGTCGTCCGTTGATCCAGGGAATGACCTATCACGATACCCCGGCCGACCCGGCCACGGAGTTTCACTGGCCAATCTCCGACGAGGACGCCCGATCGGCGCGCTTTCGCATTCGCAGTCTCAATACTTCCGGCCTGCGATCTCGTCCGGTCCTCGTCACGCGGCTCTGAGTCACGGACTTCGGGCTCAACCCGGCAAGTTCGCCAGCGCCGTCCGGATCTGAGTTTCTTTGGCTTCCCAATCCAGAAGGCGCTGCTGATGATCCGCGAGGACGGCGGGAGGAACCTTATTTGCAAATCCCGGGTTGGCCAGCTTCTCACGAACCTTCGTCACCTCCACCAGGGTCTTTTCCAATTCCTTCGTCAGTCGTGCTTTTTCGGCGGTGGCGTCGACCAATCCCGCAAGCGGAAGAAAGAGTTCCCCCACCCCGTTTGTCGCCATGGGTGTCCCCTTGTCCGGCGTCCAATTGCCCGCGACAACTTCCAATGATTCGGCATTGAGCAGGCTCTTTAAGACTTCCGTCTCCGCTGGCGACACGGCAGCCGCAGGACGCAGGATAAACGTAACTCGTTTGTTGGACGGCAGATTAAACTGGGCCTTCAGATTTCTGCCCAGGGTTACTAGCTCAAAACGGGCCGTTGCCAGTTGATCGGCGGCGTCGCCGAGCTCAAAATGCTCACGCTCTTCCGCCGTGAAGGATTGGGGCCAGGCGGCAACCATAATGGTCTTGCCCCCGCGCTCGGCGGGCATCTCGTGCGAAAATCCGAGTCCGTGCCACAATTCTTCCGTGATAAACGGCAGGAACGGATGGAACAGACGGAGGGTATTTCCCAACACAAAATCAATCACCGCCCGCTTGTTGGCGGCCAGACGCGTTGATGCCGCGTCGTCTCCCACCGCGCCCCGACCCACCAGGGCTGGTTTGCTTGCCTCCACATACCAATCACAGTACTCGCTCCAGAAAAAACGGTACAACGCACCGGTGGCATCGCTGAACCGGTATTCCGTGAACGCCCGCGTCACATCCTCGATCGCCTGGTCGAGTCGGAGCAGGATCCACTTGTCGTCGGGTGTCAGCAGTTCCGGCTCGATTTCCCCCTCCATCGTCCCGCCCTGCATCTGTCGAAACCGGCATGCATTCCAGAGTTTATTGCAGAAGTTGCGGCCTAACTCGACGGTCTGTTCATCAAACAGAATATCCTGCCCCAGCGGAGCGGATCGCATCACTCCAAATCGGAGGGCATCCGCACCGTACTTCGCAATCAGGTCCAACGGGTCGGGCGAATTACCCAGGGACTTCGACATTTTCCGCCCCTGTTTGTCCCGTATGATCCCGGTAAAGTATACATTGCGGAACGGCATTTCCCCCATGAATTCGTAGCCCGCCATGATCATTCGGGCTACCCAGAAAAATATAATGTCCGGCCCCGTTACCAGGTCGGTGGTGGGATAAAACTTGCGCAGAGTCTCCGTTTTCTCCGGCCAGCCCATGGTGGCAAAAGGCCACAACCAGGAACTAAACCAGGTGTCGAGGACGTCTTCATCCTGAGCCCACTGTTCCGCGTCCACCGGCCCCTCCAGGCCGACATGCAGGCGCCCGTCGGTGCGATGATACCATACGGGCACACGATGCCCCCACCAGAGTTGCCGGCTGATGCACCAATCCTGCAGCCCGCCCATCCAGTGTCCGTAGACCTTGGCCCAACGCTCGGGAAAAAAATTCATCCGACCGTCCGCCACCACCGCGGTCGATACCGCGGTCGATGGGTATTTCAGGAACCATTGCTCACTCAGCCGGGGCTCAACCGGTACGCCGGCGCGCTCACTGAATCCGACGTTGTTCACATAGGGCTCCTCCTTCTCGAGAACTCCCAACTCCCGAAGTTTATCGACCGCAACCTTGCGGGCTTCGAACCGGTCTAATCCTTGCAGATCCGCCCCAGCCAGCTCGTTCAACACACCGTCGGGATTCATGATGTCCACCACCGCGAGCCGGTGTCGCTGCCCGATCTCAAAATCGGCTTTGTCATGCGCGGGCGTCACCTTCAACACCCCCGTCCCAAACTCAAAATCCACATGGTCATCGCCGACAATGGGAATGCGTTTCTGCGCCGCGGGTAGCTCCGCAGGCAACGGGCGCAACACATGCTTCCCGATGAGCGCTGCATACCGCGGATCCTTCGGATTCACCGCCACGGCGGTGTCGCCCGGAATCGTTTCGGGCCGAGTTGTCGCAATCGTCAGCCACGTGCCGGGCTCTTCCGCCACCTGCACCCGGAAGTAATACAGGAAACCTTTCTGCTCCCTCATCTCCACCTCTTCATCCGATAGGGCAGTCAGCGAGGCAGGACACCAATTGACCATGCGTTTGCCCCGGTAAATCAGGCCCTTTTGGTACAAGTCCACAAAGACCTGCTGCACACACTTCGAATACGTCGGATCCATGGTGAACCGCTCGCGGGTCCAGTCGCAAGAAGCTCCGAGTTTTTTCAACTGTTGGATGATGATCCCGCCGTGCTTCTCCTTCCACTGCCAGACTTTCTCCAGAAACTTCTCCCGGCCCAAATCATCGCGGTGCCGGATCTCGCCCGATTTTTTCAGGGTGCGCTCAACCACGGTCTGCGTGGCAATACCCGCATGGTCGGTGCCCGGCAGCCACAAGACCTCCTTCCCATCCATCCGCGCCTTCCGTGCCAGAATGTCCTGGATGGTGTTGTTGAGAACGTGCCCAAGGGTCAGGACGCCCGTGACATTGGGCGGCGGGATGACGATGGAATAGGCGGGCCGGTCGGGACCGACGCGGTCCGGATCTGCCACAAAGCATTTTTGATCCAGCCAGAACTGGTACCATTTTTCCTCGACCGCCTGGGGTTCGTACGCTTTCGAAAGTTCGCTCATCGTATTACGGCAAAAAGCTTGCACCAAGGAATGCTCCGAAAGAAACAGGAATGACGCGTCGCCCCCAGGATTCTATTGTTTTCGTTCTCCCGTGAATGCCGTTGACGTGCCTACATTTCTATCAGAGATTGCCTGCATGAAGGCAAAGCGGCTGGTTCAATACACGTTGCGGCAAATCCCTCCGGCTTTGGACGAAGCGTTGCGTAGGAAGTCGCGGCAGGATGGCAAAAGTATTAATCAGACTGCCATTGAAGTTCTCCACACTGGATTGGCTTTGAACGGAGAATCCATCATCCATCGGGATCTGGACTTCATGGTGGGTTCCTGGGTGGAAGACTCGTCCTTCGACGAGGCGATTCGGTCGCAGGACCGGGTGGATCCAAAACTTTGGCAATGAGAGTCGCGCTGGATGCCAACCGGTATTCCGATCTGTGCCGGGGCATCCCCGAGGTGATCGAGCAGACCTCTCGAGCGGAGCGGATTTATCTGCCGCTGATCGTACTTGGAGAATTGCGCGCGGGATTCCAGGCGGGCAGCCGTGCCCGACAAAACGAGCGGATTCTGGTCCGATTTCTCAGTTCACCCCGTGTGCGCCTGTTGCTGCCGGATGAACAAACGACCTTTCATTACGCGAATTTGTTTGCCCAATTACGCCAGCAGGCAACTCCGATCCCAACCAATGACCTATGGATTGCTGCCTTGGTGATTCAACATGACCTAGTACTCCTGACTCGCGACGCGCATTTCAAGCAGGTGGCCCAACTGTCCCAACTTTGAATCTCGATGCGAATGCGCATTTGCCGCTTTCGCTTCGGCCGCAAGCACGGTACGCATTCCAGCATGAAATCTGCCTCCCATCTCGCCCTGACCGCTATCGCCATCACCGTTGTCGCCGCCACCACTGTTTTCGCCGGTGCGAGCGACGGCACGTTGGACTTCTATTGGATCGATTCCATGGGCGGCGGATCCACCTTGATCGTCACTCCACTGGGCGAATCGATTCTGATCGATTCCGGGAATCCAGGGGAGCGCGATCCCTCCCGAATTCATCGGGCGGCCACGACGGTCGCCGGCCTGAAGCAGATCGACCACTTGATCACGACTCACCTGCACAGCGACCATTTCGGGGGCGCCGCCGAACTCGCACAAAAGATGCCCATTCATACGGTGTACGACAATGGCGTCCCGGACCGGGATCCAGATGGGAGCAACAACGCTTCATGGCCCCTCAAGGTCAAGGCGTACCGAGAAATGAAGGTGTCGGAACGGGTCGTCGTCCATCCTGGCTCCGGAATCCCTCTGCACCAAGTTCACTCCGGCCCCGCCTTGAGTTTGCAATTCGTGGCTGCGAAACAGCAGTTCGCCCTTTCCCGGACCGCGTCCGTCAACCCCGCCCGCTGCACGGATCCAAGTCCAAAACCGACGGACACCTCCGACAATGCCAATAGCATCGTCTCGTTGTTGCAGTTCGGCCGGTTTCGCTATTTCAACGGCGGCGATTTGACCTGGAATACGGAAGCGCAACTCGTCTGTCCAATGGCTCAAATCGGCTCGGTGGATGTCTATCAGGTCAATCACCACGGCCTCGATGTGAGTAGCAATCCCCTGCTGCTCCGTGCGCTGCTGCCCAATATCGCGGTGATGAACAATGGCCCCTCCAAGGGCTGCATGACGGAGGTCGTCCAGTCATTGCGCAGCCTTCCATCGCTGCAAGCCATCTATCAGGTGCATCGGAACTTGAAGCAGCCGGAGAACAATGCGCCCGCGGAATTCTGCGCCAACAATGGCGAAACTGGCGGAGCTTATCTCAAGCTAAGCGTGAGTCCTGACGGCAATAGTTATACTGTAACCGTTCCGTCCACGGGCCATAAGCAAACGTACGCGACTCGATTCTAAACAGGAGGCTGCAGGCGATCCAATGGCCAATCCTGGATCATCAACTCTCCTGGGTATTGAGGGAGGCGGGAGTCATTTGGTGGCCTTGCAGGTGGATGCCAACGGATCTCTCCTGGCGCGGCATGCGAGCGGTCCAGCAAACTTGAGGCTCCTGTCGGACCCGGATTTACGGGCACGATTGACAGCGGTCCGAGACCAATTTCCGAATCCGTCCGCGGTCGGTATTGCCTTTGCCGGTCTTCGTACCGCTCCGGATGTCGACCGCGTCCGCTCGGTCGCGGACGTCCTCTGGCCCGGAAAGTCTATCTGGATCGGAAATGATCTCGAATGCGCCCTGGCGGCCGACGCCACGGCCGAAGGGAAGTGGACGCGCGTTCTGGTCCTATCCGGAACCGGTGCGTGTTGCTTCGGGCGGGATGCCTCCGGCCGCACTGCCAAAGTTGGGGGTTGGGGGCATTGGCTGGGCGATCGAGGTAGCGCGTTTCAGTTGGTTCAGCGCGCGCTGCGAGAGGCGTGCCTTGAACCTTTGGATCGATCCGGCGCGTGGGGCAGGTGCGGTCAAGGCATCTTGCGCGCTCTGCAATTGAACGAGCCTGAAGCCCTCATCGATTGGGTCCAATCCGCGGAAAAATCGGAGATTGCCGCGCTGGCTCCGGAAGTCGTGGCAGCCGCGAGTGCGGGAGACCGATATGCACGGTCGGTTATGAGATCCTGTGCCGTGGATCTCGCCCGAGATGCCGTTGCCTGTGCCGCCCGTCTGGGCTGCGCCTGCGATTCGGTGGAATTCGTCTTCGCGGGCGGCCTGCTGCAAAACGCCCCCACGTATGCTGCCGCCGTTCGACACGCGATCTGCGAGGAGCGCACACCGAAGCAGAGCCGGTTCGTAAATCTGAAACGGGAAACGACTTGGGGTGCCGTCGAGAAGGCGCGATCACTCAGTGCCCCAACTTTAGGCGGGAAAGACCGGGCATCGGGTTCGACGCGCAGCCCGGTTTCCTCCCGCACCCGGCAACCGAACGGTTTTATTCCGACGAGCACCAGCCTTCCGCCGACCGAGCAGAGGAATTCGCGGTCCGTCACTCTGGACCAACTATCCATCGAGCACGGGATTGATCTCATGGTGTCCGAAGAGGCGGGTGTGGCGGCCGCCGTTGGGTCGCAACGGACCGCGATCGCAAAACTCGTTCGGCATGTGGTCCGGGCGTTGAAAAACGGTGGCAGACTGTTCTATATCGGTGCGGGGACCAGCGGGCGGCTTGGGGTCCTCGATGCATCCGAATGCCCGCCCACCTTCCGCACGTCGCCGGACTGGATTCAGGGCATCATCGCCGGCGGACGACGCGCCTTATGGTCCGCAGTTGAGGGTGCCGAGGATGATCCGGACGCCGGAGCCGCAGCCATTCAATTTCGCGACGTCTGCCGGAAGGACGTGGTGGTCGGGATCGCCGCCAGCGGACGAACGCCGTTTGTCTGGGGAGCGCTCGAAGAAGCCCGGCGGCGAGGTGCCACGACTGCACTGGTCTGTTGTCATCCGCAACTCAAGTTTGCGCGCGGACACCGGCCCGGGGTTGTGATCGCCCTCCCGACCGGTCCGGAAGTGTTGACGGGTTCCACTCGGTTAAAGGCGGGCACGGCCACGAAGCTGGTGCTGAATCTGGTGACGACCATTGCCATGGTACGGATGGGGAAGGTCATTTCGAATCTGATGGTGGACGTTAATCCTTCGAACGTAAAATTGCGGGACCGGGCGGTACGGATCGTTCAGGAGATTACGGGGCGTGACTCTCGCATTATACGTAAGACCTTGGAAGAACAGGGCTGGGGGGTATCCTCGGCAATTCGCGTTCTCGGACGGAAGAGCGAATGAGTCAATATCTCGCCCGCGCCTCGGATCAAGCGCTACCACCAAGCGTTATTGATATTGGGCGGGTCGGTCAGCATGGCTTCGTATCCCTTTGGAAAGGTGAAGACCTGCACGTGTCCGTCACCGTAAATCATGTTCCAGCCGCGACGTCCGGGGTTGTTGTGCCAGACGCCCTTCTTGATGTCCCCGGGGTTGCGAGTTCCATACCATGGCCAGTCCCCCTGGATAATCTTGGTGGAGGGTTGAAGAGCGATCTCGCCCGTCTTGATGGACTTGCTTGTGGCGGATCCGGCCGGGGCAAACTTGTCACCCGTGACATGTTTGACGCGGTACAAGTCATTCACCCATTGGACGAGATAGCTATTGCCCCAGCCCGCATAACACGTCTTGGCGTCGGGCCAAAGCGTATCACCTCGATCGGAGGGGCAATGGAAGGCTTCAAAACTTGGCACGTACACGTTGAGGGGGCGATTGGTTTCCCCGCGGGTATTATGGACGGACACGGTGCCGTTGGTCGGACGTCCTCCAACGGTTCCGTAATCGCCATGGACCGGCATGGAATCGAGGCTGTCGAGCGCGTACATGTGGTACCCGAGGTACTGCTGATGCTCGTTGCTGACACAGCGGGTGGCGTTGGCCTTCACCTTGGCGCGTGACAAGGCCGGCAAGAGCATCCCGGCAAGGATCGCGATGATGGCGATGACGACCAGGAGTTCGATCAGCGTGAAGCCGCGATGAGGAAGGGCGGGCCGTTGGTTCGGACGCACGCGCGGACCAACGACTGATGCGAGGCGTGTCGGATGAGGGTCCAGGGACGAGACGTCAAATTCTGGAATGGCTACCACAGGCATGCGTCCAGTGGGAGCCTTTGGCGCATCCAGAGTCAATCAGGAATCAAGAGTTCTCTCGGAGAAAAGGCACACATCCGGTACCAATAGGGGAACTCCAGTACGTCCGGGGAACTGCGCTGAGGAATGACACCGGAAGTGTACCACCGGCAATTTTCTGATCGAGCTCTCAGCTCGCGCCGCCCACGGTCGTCCACGCGGAACGGTCTCGCTTGCGTGCCCGGGAGAGGCGCCGTTCAGAGCGGAGGTTTCCGCCCTGAGACCGAATTCAACCGCCGGTTCCGCTTCCACAATCCGCTCGGTGGAACCCAATCAATCGAGAGATTCAATTCGATCGGTATGAAGCCACTGGTCAGAACGTTGACGGAGAGTCAGCCGTTCTGCAGACGTGAGCCCGTTTGGGTCGAATCGCAGGCGATAATGAAGTTCGAGGATCGTGGATAGCGATCCCGATCTAGAGTGTAGACCGGACGTTGGGGATTCTGTAATTCTCCCGATCCACGCCGGGAGGCTCTCGCCCAGTGGGTGCATCTCACGGAAACGGTGGTTTTCGAGTCAGCGATTGTTGAACGGAAGAATTCTTCATTTTTCCCGGGACTCTGATTTCGATTTCTGAAACGCTCCGCGGCCAATGGTGCTGCCGAGCAGAATGCAAGGGCGCGACTTTGGT
>CAMDJH010000030.1 GCA_945900455.1 Akkermansia muciniphila | reverse complement strand
CGTGTTGGGAAGTGCTCCGAACGCGGTCTTGGACTGGAGTGGTATGCGCGCGGCGCATTCGTGTTCGATACAGCATATATAACATATGCCAGCGAAAAAAGCGCAGTCGAGAGCTTTTTCTCTCATTTTCAGATTCCTATCCGCGGATCAGGGAGCTCTCTACCTCTCGACACAGCCGATCGGACAGTTCCACACCGCCGGGAAGGCCGACAAACCAGCGCATAAATTCCAGTCCAACCGGATATGCCTCCAAGGACTCATGTGTGGAACACCTTTGCTTCGAACCCGGGCGGCGAAGGATCCGCTTGATAGGGGCTTGGCTCTTCGCTCATCACGTTCCGAATCCAAGCCTTTCTGAGCCCAATGAGAATTCATCTTGGTGCCGATTGCGGCAAAGCCCCTTCGGGCTTGCGAAGGAACGCCAGGATGTCTGCGACGTCCTGCACACTCAGCCCTGCTTCGATTCCCACCGGCATCAGGGAGCGTCCCGTCGCTTTCATTTCCCGGATCCGGCTCCGCGAGAGCGCCTCGTCGGGAGCCCCCGCATGCCTCACGGTGATTCGCGTCTCCGTCTCGCTCGCAAGCAGTCCCGTAACCGTTTCCCCATCGACGGTTGTCAGCTCCCAGGTGATATAATCTGGGGAGACTGCACGATTCGGGTCCAGAATGTCGGTCAACAGCGTTTCCGGTGGCCGGCTCGAAATTCCCGAAAGATCTGGCCCGACCCGTTGACCTCGCCCTTGGACATAATGGCAATTCAGGCAGAGGCGAGAAAAGTGCTCGGCACCCTTCTGTCCGTCGCCCGGCAGTGAAAGGGCCGGCTGAAACTGGACAACGACTCGCTCGCGATCGGGGTCAATCGCCGTGAGGACGCCGGCGGGTTTCGCTATCTTCCTGGGCGATGGGCGCATCAACAGGCCCGAGATCCAAGGCGCGTTCGTCGACAGCGAACTACTCGCGGCTGCAAGCTGGATCCAACGATTTGTCGTGCCGGTCGCGATCGTGTTGAGCACTCGTTCGCGGTCGTGCGAGCTGTCGATTTTTCCTGCCGCCAGCGCCGTAACGAGGCGGACGCGGCCGTCCGGATCCTGCGCGAGACGTTCCAGTGCGCTCACCGGCAGATTGAGGGCCGTCGCCGATTTTCGCTTCGCGTCGTGAACTGCGCTCCCGGGAAAGAGGTCGAGCGACAGCCATACGGCAGCTTCCCGGACCCGAGGTTCGGGATCGCGTGCTGCGTCCCGAAGCAGTTCCGGAGTCAGCCGGCTAAGAGTCTTTAGCGAGTGCAGAGCGGCGACTTGCGTCTCCGGCGAGCTTTTCCCGCGCCCCAGCTTCAACAAGCCTGGCAAAGCGGTTGTTTCCCGCCGCTCGAGCAGGAGACGCTGTGCGGTATCGCGAATCCACCCGTTGGAACTTCGCAGCGAGTTTACGAGGTCACGGGCCGATCCGTTCAAGTGGGCAAGCGCCACCTTCGGCGTCGGGTTGGAATAATCCCTTCGGCGCACGCGCCAGATTCGGCCGTGTTGCTTTCCGATGTCCCATGTCACCTTCGCTCGCGTGTCGAGCGCGACCCAATCGGGGTGTTCGACAAACTGGCGGTAAAAGTCGACGACGTATAACGCGCCATCGGGTCCGGTCGCGAAATTGACCGGGTGAAACCAGGGGTCCGTGCTGGCGAGAAATTCGGCATTGGCTTCGCGTCGCTCGGCGCGGAAGGTCGGACCCTCCGGGACAAGCGCGCGGCGGTGAACGAGATTACGAAGGCTTTCACCGACAAACGCGCTGCCGAGGTAAGCCTGGCCGAGTGCGTTACCACGGAAAACGGTCAGTCCGCTGAGTGCGTTAAAGTGGCTGCCGGATTCATTGTTGAAAACCAGCGGCGGCGCGGTCAGCGGAAAAACTTGGCCAGCATCCTCGGCCGGGAGACAGTCGGACAGGACATCGTTCGCTGGAAGATTTGGGTTTCTCTCGAGGAAATGATCGGGAAAAACCTCGTGACGGACTGGGATGGTGTTCCAGGAGAGAAAGCGGTTTCCCCAATTGTCGCGCGCCAGTCCGAACTGGCTGCGGCCCGCGAGCGTCTCAAAAACGAGGGTGTCGGGCCGGAACCTGAAATCGCGTCCCCGCAACGAAACCGCTTCCCCGGTTGGATCGTTCCCGCGGCGAATCGTGCCATCACTCCGCCCGTTGGCTCCATAAACCCAGCCGTCGAGACCCCACGTCAGACCATTGACCCGGAGCTGTTGATTTCCGGTTCCGAATCCGGTGAACAGAACCCGGCGTTCGTCCGCGATGCCATCCCCGTTGGTATCGCGAAGGAATAGAATCTCCGGCGCCGCGGTGACAAGGATGCCGTCGTTCCAGGGAAGAACTCCGTTCGGAAAGGACAATCCGCTGGCGAACGCAGTCGCGTGTTCATAACGCCCGTCTCCATCGCGGTCTTCGAGAACTCGAATCGAGCCTCCGGTCGCGGCATTCGGATAGTCGCGCATCTCGGCGACGAACAAGCGTCCGCGGGCGTCCCACGCAATTGCGACCGGGCTCACAATATCGGGTTCGGCCGCGACAAGTTCGATCGTGAGCGCGGCGTCTGGAAGGACAAAGCTCGCGCGTTCATCGGAGGGCGACCGGGGAGCCGTGGCCGCGTAGCCGGGGGGGGCGGATAAAATCGCGCCGACGGACAGGGCTGTCATGACGGCGAGCATGGGGCGTGGGATCATTGGATTCACGGGTGGCGCCTGGAGGGTGAGGGACTTCGGCTGATTACACAACCGCCAGTCTGGATCAATATGAAACGTGGAGGGCTCGGTTTCGATATCGATGCGAGGCTAATTGTGCGATGAGGCGTGGATGCGACGGGAAAAAGTAACCCTTACCCGAGTTTTCCACTTCCAGCGCAGAGGGCCTCGATCTTGGCGAGAAAGCTGCCCATGAGATGTCGGCTGTTGTACCGAAAGAAGTGCCTTCTCTTGTAGTCTTACTTGAATACCCACGGCTTAAATCCGAAGATCCCGCGATGTTTGCAGGAACCTACACCGCGATTGTCACGCCATTTACCGCAGCGGGCACCCTGGACGAACCCGCCCTCAAGCGCTTGATTGAGGGCCAGATTAAGGGAGGAGTCGATGGCATCGTGCCTGTGGGTACTACCGGTGAATCGCCCACCCTGGACACGGACGAGCATATCCGCGTAATCGAACTCGCGGTGCAGTACTCCCGGCGGAAACTCAAAGTGATCGCAGGCACGGGTGCCAATGCGACCGCCGAAGCCATCCAATTGACGAAACGGGCCGAAATGGCGGGAGCCGACGGCTCGTTGCAAGTCGCCCCATATTACAACCGTCCCACCCAAGAGGGCTTGTTTCAACATTTCCGCGAGATTGCCCGCAGTACGCCGTTACCCATCCTCCTGTACAGCATTCCCGGTCGGTGCGGTGTCGAAATCGGCGTCGAGACATGCCGGCGGCTGTCGGTGGCATCCCGCAACATTATTGGAATCAAGGAAGCCGGGGGAAATGCGGACCGGGTCAGCCAATTGCGCGCCGCCTGCGGGTCAAAATTCATCATCTTGAGCGGGGACGATTCCCTGACGCTGCCGTTCATGAGCGTCGGTGCGGAGGGAGTGATTAGCGTGGCCTCCAATGTGGCGCCCCGCGCCGTCGCCGACATGGTGAAGGCGTTTGCGGGTGGCGACGTCGTCAAGGCTCGCAAACTCCACGCCCGGTACTATCCGCTCTTCAAGGATTTATTCATCGAGTCCAATCCTGCCCCGGTCAAAGCCGCATTGGCCATGATGGGTCGCATGGAGGAAACCGTCCGTTTACCGCTGGTTCCACTCGCCGCTCCAAGTCGGGAGATCCTCCGCGCAACGCTGACGGCAGTCGGGCTTCTTCGGTGAATTCCTGACCCGCTGTCTGAACCGTTCTGCATCGCATTGGAGCGCACCTCCCGACGTCAATCGGTCCCTTTTCCTTTTCTTGTTCCCGTCAGTCGGTAGTGTCCCCGCCCATGAGTCCTTTGCCGGTTTCACAGCGCATGAGTGAGGATCCATGGCGAGTGTTTCGCATCATGGCGGAGTTTGTCGAATCCTTCGACACCCTTTCGCGGCTCGGGCCGGCGGTGACAATTTTCGGTTCAGCCCGGACCAAACCGGATGACGTGTATTACAAGGCGGCCGTGACGATAGCCCGTGGCCTCGGGGAGCAGGAGATTTCGGTCATCACCGGAGGGGGCCCCGGAATTATGGAAGCAGCCAATCGGGGTGCGGCGGAGGCACGACCGAAAAACGGGCACAAAGTGCCGAGTGTCGGCCTCAACATTGAGCTTCCTTTCGAGCAAAAGGGGAACCGCTACGCCAATCTCGGAGTTAATTTCCACTATTTCTTTTCCCGCAAGGTTTGTTTGGTGAAGTATAGCATGGGATTCGTCTACATGCCCGGAGGATTTGGAACGTTGGATGAATTGTTTGAAGTGCTGACCCTGGTCCAGACGGAGCGGATACCCAGTTTCCCCTTGATCCTGTTTGGGAGTTCCCACTGGCAGGGTCTATTGGATTGGATCCGCTCGAGTCTCGAAACGCAGAAATGGATTTCTCCCGGAGATGTGGATCTGTTGCGGGTCACGGATGACCCGGCGGAGGCGGTGGAGTGGATTTTAGACTACAAGCGAAGCGTCGGAGTGCCTGAGAGTGTTCCGGCGGCCTTCCGCTGACGACCCCACCGTTAGAAAAATCGCACCCTCCGACGGCCTCCGTCTCCGCCCCTCGCTGTATTTCCCGATCCATTTGTAAATCGGCTGACCCAAAATTCGACATGTACCGCCTGTCCACTCTTTGCAATGGCCTCCGACTTGCCACCGTGACGATGCCGCACCGGGCCAGTGTGGCGCTGGGAATTTGGGTGGGAGTGGGTGGACGACACGAGGTGGCTGAGCAGAGTGGAATTTCCCATTTCATCGAGCACATGCTTTTCAAAGGCACCTGCCGTCGGTCTGCCCGAGAGATCTCGGAGGCGGTCGAGGGCGTCGGCGGATACTTGAACGCCTTCACGAGCGAAGAACACACCTGCTTCTACGCGCGTGCCCACCACGCGCGCCTGCCCGAGTTGATCGATGTCTTATTTGACATGTATCTGGATTCGCTATTTGAACCGGCCGAGATCGCCAAGGAGCGGGAAGTGATCAAGGAAGAGTTGGCGATGTACTTCGATCAACCCGCACAGCACGTCCACGAACTCCTGAATGAAACGTCCTGGCCGGATCAGCCGCTGGGGAGACCTTTGACCGGCACACCGGCTACCCTAGACGGGTTACGGAGGCGTCATTTCCTGGCGCATCTTGCCACGCACTATGTCGCCAGCAATACGGTGATCGTTGCCGCTGGCTGCGTGGAACATGAACCGCTCCGTCGCCGTCTCCAACGAGTCGCAAAACGGCTGCGCCTCGGCTCGCCACCCGCTCCAGAACCTGCCCGGGTCGGCCAGACCCGACCTCGCATCCGCCTCCATTCCAAGGATACCGAGCAAACGCAGATCGCGTGGGGCATTCGGACATGTTCGCGGCACGACAAGCGCCGGTTTGCTTTGCGGATTCTTAATGTTCTGCTCGGTGAAAATATGAGCTCGCGGCTTTTTCAATCGCTCCGCGAAGACCATGGATTGGCCTACAATATCCAGAGCTCTCCGAGTTCCTGGAATGATGCCGGCGATCTGGTGATTAGTGCCGGGCTCGATACGGATCGATTGGAGGATGCCATTCGGCTCATTCGGACGGAATTGCTCCGGCTCGGCTCCCGACTCGTCGGGGCCGCGGAGTTCAGTCGGGCTAAAGATTATCTCTTGGGGCAGATGGACCTGTCACTCGAGGGGACTGAAAACCACATGATGACAATTGGTGAGCAGATCCTTGGTTATGGCAGAATTTACCGTCCACCGGAGCTTCGACGGCTGCTGACTGCGGTCACGGCCGGAGAGGTTCGTCAGGCAGCCCGGGATTTTATTCGGAGTGACCGCATGAACCTTGCACTCGTGAGTCCGCGCAAGTCTGTTCGCGGGTTGGAATCGCTGTTAACAATCTGATCCGCAGTGATATGAGAAGGATTTGGAACTTGAAAAAAGTGCGTGACGGAAGTTGCGGCGAGGGCATCTCGTCCTGGCTTTCCGTTGGCGTTCTTGAATAAGCCGGCCCAGTGTGCGTCCATTCGCCCGTAGTGACTGCGAACCCAAATGGAGGTCTCACTGATGGATATCGCCCGGGATGGGCGGGTCCAACCATTCTCAACCGGTTCGTCCAAGGTTGCTATTTTCAACCTTTGAGCCACGGTCTATTATGAAACGCTTGTTCGTTGTTGCGGTCTCCCTTGCCTTCCTGATCGGGTGCGATTCTCAGCATCGAAGGGTGCCGGTGACAGGCGCACCAGTCCCGGTCGTGGCCCCAACGGGTACCGTGTATTCGGCTCCCGCCGCGCCTCCCGTTCCGGCAGTCACGACCCCGGTCGCAGCGCCCTCAACCGAATCGATCCAACCGAGTGTATCGGGTCCAGGTGCAGTGCCCGCACTGGACAATGCGCGAACTCTCCCGATCGTGAGAACTCCCGAGCTGCCGGCTCCTGTGGATGAAGTGATCCGTCTGGCTCAGAGCGGAATAGGCGAGGACGTCATGCTGGGCTACATCTCTGGAATCCGGCAGCCCTATTCGCTCAGTGCGGACCAGTTGATCTACCTGAAGGACGTGGGAATTTCGATGCCGGTGCTCGAGGCCTTGGTCAAGCAAGGGAGCGCCAACACCCCGGCTCCATTGGCCGTGCCGGGGACACCTTCCGCGGCGATCCCCGTGCCGAATGCGCCCCCGGGGCCTCCGGCTGCAATCGCTGAAACAAGTCCCAGCGTGGTTTACGGCCAGCCTCAACCTGGTGGGAATGCGGCGCAGGCTCCGGCCCCAATGGTGGTCACGCAGCCGGCCCCGCCGCAGGTCGTTGGGAACAGTTACTTTTACGAAAGCCTGTCACCCTACGGCTCATGGGTGGATGTCGCACCGTATGGCTGGTGCTGGCGGCCGACCGTTTCGGTGGTGGATGTCGGCTGGCAGCCTTACCTCCACGGTGGCAACTGGCTTTGGTCGGATGCTGGCTGGTACTGGAATTCTGAATACTCCTGGGGCTGGGCGCCGTTCCACTATGGCCGCTGGCATCGTGGTCCCAGTTTCGGCTGGGTTTGGGTGCCCGGCACAACTTGGGGACCGAGTTGGGTCACGTGGCGCACGGGGGGTGGAAATTGCGGTTGGGCTCCGCTTCCGCCCGAAGCGTATTGGACCGCTGGTGTTGGATTCACGTATTATGGATCACACGTTTCCGTTGGATTTGGATGGGGGCTTGACCCGTATAGCTATTGCTTTGTGCCTTACTCTCGCTACTGCGATCGCAATGTATCGAGGCATCGCCATTCCCGGGAACAGAACCAGTCGATCGTGAAAGATAGCACGATCATTAACCCCGTAATCAATGGCAACAATAACACGGTAATTATTAACAACGGCCTCGACCACCGCGAGGTTCAGAAACACACGGGCGAGGAAATACGCAAGACGTCGCTGCGGGACGCTGGATCGCCGGCTGAAATCACCCGCGGTGCGACGGGAGGTCAACGCCCCGCGGCGATTGCCGTCTACCGCCCGAATTTGCCCGCCCAAACGGCAGAGCTTCCGACTCACATCGTGCAGCGGCAGGAGGTTCGGAAGAATGCCCCCCTGCCCAACTTGACTCCCGCGGCGTCGCTCCGCCCCGGTCAGTCGTCCGGCATCAAGCCCAACCCCGGTGCGCCGGCTGGCTCCGTCTCGGCTCCGTCACGCCGATCGGAATCGTCGACCCGCTCACCGGCTCCTCCTCTTGCTCCTGCTCCCAGCCGGTCCTCCGAGGTTGCCCGCCCAACTTCCCGCCCATCATCCGGTGCCGCTCCCGTCGGTGGAAATCCTCCACCGTCCGTCCAACGCCCGGCCTCCAACTTCAACCAATCTCCGCCGGCAAGCCGCCCGGCGGCTGCCCCACAGCCGCCGGTACCATCCACCGGCCGCCGCCCCTCCAATCCCAGCCCGAGTGCCAGCCCGAGTGCAACGGGCTCTGGCATCCCCTCGCAGCCCCGGCCCGTGTCTGAAATCCCGCGAACCCAGACTCGCCCACAGCCGACCCTAAACTCCCCTTCGGAGGCGGCCCGCGGCGAGGTGCGGAAGTTTGAGTCGGCTCCGCGAGCCCAATCCTACCCACAGCCGGCTCCGGTCCCCTCGGCCGGTACTCAGTTCCAAGGGCGTCCCGTCGCGCCCTCGGCACCCACTCAACGCTTCGAACAACGGAGCATTCCTTCTCCCACCTACCGAACCGAGAGTGCGCCGGCACCCCAAAGGTATTCCCCGTCACCCACGTACCAGAGTCCTCCGGCCCGAGGCCTTTCTCCCGCGCCCACGTACCAGAGTTCTCCGCGTCCGCCCGGGGCTTCCCCCGCACCGCCGGTACCTCAAGGCCGGCCAGCGCCACCCCGGAACGAAACGGCTCCGTCTCGTCCGACTAGCAACCAAAAAGGTTCCAACAACGGAAACGGGGAGCGGCAGTGAGGGGCGTCGAGTCTCTCCGCCACCACCGGCTTTTCGCTGCGAGGATTTCTACCGCCTTGCCCCTCGCTCCAACGGGGTGGATCCAGTCAACGGCTGGATGGTTTTTCGCGCGTTTTTGCGCGGCGCTCTTGGCGCTCAGTCCGTTGTTGTTCGGCCAGGGGATTGACCCTCGAGTGCTGTATGAGACCGGTTTTGAAGCATTTGAAGGGTACTCGACCGAAAAGGACCTCGTTGGACAAAATGGATGGACGAGCTTTGGCACCGCCGGGAACGGAGTTCTGACGGCTGGCACGCCCGGCTTTTCTGGGCAGGCGGCCTACATCGGGTTCATGGCGTCACCGTCGAACGATTTCTTCAATATCTTCCGCCCCGTCAATTTGACGCCCACGGGAGGCGACTTTCCGTTGGTGCGATTCACCGTGACAATTCAGATCGAGGATTCAACCACCAATTCCCCGTACTTCGATGACTTTCGGTGGAGTGTTTATAATACCAAGGATGACCGGCTCTTCACTCTCGATTTTGCCAATGAGGAACGGCTGATCAGCTATCTCCTCGACGATGATAAGGGGTTTCAATCCACCGGGTTTTCCTTCCGCAATGGCGAGGCTTACGACCTCGACGTGACCATCAATTATTCCCGCAACCTTTGGGCGGCCACCATCAACGGAGCGGTGCTCGTCAACGCCGCTCCGATCACCACTCGCAATGTCAAACTCGATCTCGCGGACATTGATGCCGTCTGGGCGATCCGTACACCCGGCAAGCCGGGCGATAATTTCATGATATTTGATGACTATAGGATTACGGCCCAGGCGGTCTGGACGATTCCCCCGGTGATGGAGGCGCGCGGGATATTGAACGGCTCCCAATTCTTGCTGCGAGTGCTGGGTGAACCCGGTGTTATCTACGCTCTGGATGCGACGACGGACTTCGTTCAGTGGGGTGAAATCAGCCGCAAGGTCGCCCAGTCTCCGGGCGGCATTGCCGAATTCGCAGACCCACTCGTGGCCGGCCGACCCGCCCGGTCGTACCGGGCCAGGGCAATCCCCCCGAAACCTTGACCCCCGCTGCAATCCGTTGTTCCGACGTGCCGCCCTGACGGGCAATGGTTCAGGCTATTTGTCGCCGGATGCTCCGAGTTCCGCTCGGCGACGCCACAAGTCCTTGGGGCGGATGATTCCGACGGGGGTAATGATCCCGGTGATTAATTCCGCTGGAGTGACGTCGAACGCTGGATTCAACGCCGAACTGCTGGGATTCGCCGTTCGAACGTACGTCCGCCTCCTCCCGCTGGCGACGCCCCATGCGCCCAACACCTCCGCCTCGTCGCGCTCCTCGATCGGAATCGCAAGTCCCGATGACAGCTTCCAGTCGATCGTGGAAAGCGGAATCGCCACGTAGAACGGAATTCGATGCCGGTGCGCCAGCACGGCTTTGGTATAAGTGCCAATTTTATTCGCGACGTCCCCGGTGCGCCCCAGTACGCGATCCGCGCCAACGATCACCAAGTCGATTTTGCCCCGCTGCATCAAGTGTCCGGCCGCGTTGTCGACGATGACCTTGTGCGGTACCCCCTGTTGCGCGAGTTCCCAGGCTGTCAGCGAAGCGCCCTGACAACGCGGGCGGGTTTCATCACACAAGACGAGAAACTTTCTCCCGGCGGCTTGGGCGGCATACAACGGGGCGGTTGCTGAGCCGATATCGACAAAGGCGAGCCATCCCGCGTTACAGTGGGTTAGCACGGTGCAGCCATGCGGGATTAATCGCATTCCGTGCCGGCCGATTTCCCGGCAATGTTGTACATTTTCGTCGGCGAATTCCTCGGCGGCGGCCAGAGCGAGGGACTGCTTCTGCTCCACCGTTTTTCCGAAGACCATCGCGGCCTGAACTTCAAGCATTGCATTCAAAGGATCGACGGCGGTCGGCCGAGCGTTCATCAACTCTCCGAACACCTTGCTCAAATGCCGTTTGAAAAGACGGCGATTCTCTCCGCGAAATGCCAGGGCCCCTTGGGCAAGTCCGTATGCGGCGGTCGCCCCGATCGCGCCCGCTCCCCGCACTACCATGTCTCGGATCGCTGCAGCGGTTTCGCGGTAGTTCCGCGTCGAAATGAGTTCAAAACGATGAGGCAACAATCGCTGCTCGATAAGAACCACCGAGTTGTTCGCTGCATCGAAGCGGACAGTCCGGAACGATTTGCGCAGACCGCGTATTTGGACTTGCACCGGACGAGTGTATGCTGCCGCCGGCTGTCACAAAAGCCGGAATCGCGAGCCCAATCGAGCAACAAAAAGGCCTGCCGGAAACGGCAGGCCTTCTTGATTGGGGCCGCTCACGTTAGGGCTTCGCCGACTTGGAATCGGAGAAAACGGCGTACCGTGATGGTGTCGCCGAGCTGCTTCCCTACAGCTCCCATGTGGGCTTCAACCTTGAGGTCGGGGTTTTTCACAAATCCCTGCTCCAGAAGGCAGGCGGTCTCGAAGAATTTGTTGATCTTTCCTTCGATGATTTTTGCCATCGCCTGGGGCGGTTTGTTCTTGAGCGCCTCGCTCTGCGATGCGATTTCCTTTTCCTTGTCAATAATGGCCGCCGGCACGTCGGTGCGACTCACGGATACTGGGCTGGCCGCTGCGATTTGAAGCGTAATGTCGCGAACCAGTTGCTTGAAAGCCTCCAGCTGAACCGTGCTGTCGCGGTTGGCGCCCACCTCGACCAACACGCCGACTTTGCCGCCCGTGTGGATGTAGGTCGCCACGAGGCCGCTCCCCTGGACTTCAAGCCGTTCGTGACGGCGAATCTGGATATTCTCTCCGATGCGCGCCACCGCAGCAATGCGGTCTGCTTCGAGGCTCACCGATGGGCTGGCGGCAATCTTGTTCGCCAAATCGCTGCAGAAAGCCTTGAAACTGTCGTTGCGCGCGACGAAATCGGTCTCGCAATTCACTTCAATCAGGACTCCCACTTTTCCGCTTGCCGTCACGGCCTGAGCGATGAGTCCCTCTTTGGCATCCCGCCCGGCCTTCTTGGCAGCGGAAGCCGCCCCTTTCTTGCGGAGGATGTCCACGGCACCGTCGAGATCGCCCGCTGAGGCAACGAGCGCGTTCTTGCAGTCCATCAGACCGGCATTGGTCATTTCGCGGAGTTTGCCCACGAGGGCAGGTGTAATTTCTGACATAAGTGGTTTTTGGAGCGGTTTCTTGTCGGGTCGTGTCTTCAGGAAGTGGAAACGCCCGCCGGTCCGACCGCGAGGGTCGGCGGCGGGCGATGAATCTCCTCGAGGCTAAACGGTGGGAGTTGGGGATGGAGTCGTCACGGCGGCCGCTTCCGCAGCGGGTGCCTCGGTCTTTTCCACGGGCTTTCGCGCCCGTTTCGCATCGTATTCAGCCTTCGCCTTCGAAATTGAATCCGTAACCGCCCCGAGCAGAAGTTTCACGGATCGGATCGCATCGTCATTTCCAGCAATTGGGAAATCGACAAGGTCCGGATCACAATTGGTGTCGACAATCGCAACCAGGGGAATCTTCAACCGCCGAGCTTCGGCCACGGCGTTGTGTTCTCGCTTGATATCGATGACGAACATCACATCGGGCAGGGCTTCCATGGTCCGCAATCCGTCAAGATTCTTGAACAATCGCGCGTGTTCGCGACGGATCATCGATTGCTCCTGTTTAACGTACTTATTGATCGACCCGTCTTGCTCCATTTTCTCAATCTCTTTCATCCGCTTGAGCGAGCGCTTTACGGTCTTGAGATTGGTTAGGGTTCCCCCGAGCCATCGCTCGGTGACGAACATCTGACCGCAGATTTTGGCGGATTCCTTGACCGCCTCCTGCGCCTGCTTCTTAGTGCCGACAAACAAGATGTTTCCGCCTTTGGCCGCAGCCTGAGCGAGGAAATTCAAGGCGGCATCCAATTGAGGCACCGTCTTGGAAAGGTCAATGATGTGAATGCCGTTGCGCGCATCGAAAATGAACTTCTTCATTTTCGGGTTCCAACGACGAGTCTGGTGCCCAAAATGGACACCCGCTTCAAGTAACTCTTTAACTCCGATTGTCGACATGCGTTTGCAATTTTCCATTGGATCTACACCGACCCTTTTCGGGAGACGGCATCCCGCGGAAAAACGGGATTGGGTACCGATGTTGTTAAGGCCGCCCGGAGCACAATGCACCGGGACTGTCAAAGCCGCTTTGACCTCTTGCCGCGTGGCACGAGGGGCCGGGAACGGTAGCAAAGGAACAAACTGAAGCAATGCTTTTCGGGACCCCTGATCCGTGAATCCACGATTGAATTCAGACTGAAAAAAGCAAATGGCCGCCTTCGCGCCGGTTGCGTCCGGACTCCTTCGTCTCGCGGGGAAAGGGAGCCGATAAGAAAAACCGCGGATGAACATGGATTGACGCGGATGGAAAGTGCCCGGAATCTGCATCTCTCGGCATCTCTCGGCGTTTATCCGCGGTTCAGGGGGACTTTTCTCCGTTCGAAACATAGACGTCATCTGCTTTCGGTTCGCCGGGCGAGGATCTGGCCGCCGGTTGAATCCCCAGGTCGGATGGCTCTTGTTGGCGCATTCCTCCTTTTCGCTGCAAAGCCTGATCCAACGAGCGATCCGTCCTCAGAAGCCCATGCTGTAGGGCTAAAAGTCTGACTACCAATGTCGTTTTGGGCCCCTTGAAAAGCCGTACACGGTAAAATGACTTCCTTGGATGAATGTTTTTTTTGCCCAAAAAATGCCAAATAGCGGAGGATTCTAAAGATTCTGACTCAAGCTCTCAAAAATATCCGAAATACTCTTGCATCAAACCCCCGGAGCAATAATCTCTCCGCTCCCTTTCGTCCCTCGGGATGATCGGGTTAAATGCCGGCCGATAATCATGTCGCTCCTCGCGGCTGAGAGTGATGGCTGGCAGCACGAGGATGCGAGTCCCGTGAAACTTGAATTTTAACAGTGAAAACGTTCAGACCATTAACGCCATCGTCGCGCTGTATGACCTACGCCGATTTTTCGGACATTACGAAAACTCGTCCGGAGAAGGCTCTGGTCTATACCCGTAAGAAGACGGGTGGCCGAAACGTCCATGGCCGGGTGACCGCACGAGCCATCGGCGGTGGTCACAAGCAGAAGGTCCGCGCCGTCGACTTCCGTCGGAATAAACTGGACCAGGTGGCAAAGGTTATTGCGGTTGAGTACGATCCGATCCGTAGTGCGCGTCTTGCCTTGGTCGAGTACGCCGACAAGGAACGTCGCTACATTGTTTGTCCCGACGGACTGCAGGTCGGTGCCATAATCATGAACGGTTCGAAAGCCCCGCCGACCGTCGGCAATGCCCTTCCGCTCGCCTCGATTCCAGTGGGGCTATCGATTCATAACATTGAACTCATGCCCGGTCGAGGTGGACAAATGGTGCGTTCCGCTGGGTCTGCCGCGACGCTGATGTCCCGCGATGCCGGCTATGCGCAAGTTCGTCTGCCTTCCGGTGAGATCCGACGTATCCATGAGAATTGCATGGCGACGATTGGCCAAGTGGGTAATGCCCAGCACGAGAATGTCGTTTTGGGAAAAGCCGGCCGGTCCATTCATCGCGGTAAGCGACCAATGAGCCGCGGTATGGTTCGCAATCCGGTTGATCACCCGAATGGCGGTGGTCAGGGAAAGAGCAAGGGAGGCGGTGGGCGTCAGCATTTGACATCGCCGTGGGGATTGCTCGCCAAAGGAAAGCGCACTCGGAATAAGCACAAAATTTCCAACCGGTTCATCCTGGTACGTCGTGATGGCCGGGCCATGAAATTAAAGTAAGTAAGCAAGCCTATGGGACGTTCATTAAAGAAGGGGCCATTCATCGACCTGCACTTGCAGTTGAAGGTCGAGAAATCTAAGGCCAACAAGTCAAAGACACCGATCAAAACTTGGTCGAGGCGGTCGACGATTACGCCTGATTTTGTAGGCCTGACGTTGAACGTCCATAACGGTAAAATTTTCACCCCAGTTTTCGTCACTGAAAACATGGTAGGTCACAAGGTGGGCGAGTTCTCGTTTACCCGGACCTTCAAGAAACACGGAGCCCACACCGCGAAGGCGGAGGCGAAGTAGGATCCCTATGGAAGTTCAGGCAATACTCAAGAATTTTCGGATGTCTCCGCAGAAAGTGCGAGAGGTTGTCCGCCAGGTGCAGGGCATGAACGCCGTACAGGCCCTTGCTGTGCTGCAGGTCGTTCCCCGCAAGTCGGCCCGAGCGGTAGCAAAGACGCTCCAATCTGCCATCGCCAATGCCGAAAACAACCACGGTTTGAAACGCGAGCGGCTTCGGGTTTCGGGTGCGTTTGCACAGACCGCCGGATCCCTAAAGCGTTTCCAGCCGAAGGCTCGCGGGTCCGCTGGACCTATTATCAAGCGCAGCAGTCACATCAAGATCGTCCTTACCGATAACTGATTACTATGGGCCAGAAGACCAACCCAATTGGATTTCGCATTCCGGTCAACCGCGAATGGCGCTCCCGATGGTATGCCACCAAGAAAGACTTCGCCGGCTTGCTGGTCGAAGACGCCACGATTCGTCGCATCCTCAAGAAGAAACTTGAAGCGGCCGCCGTTCCTAAGATTGAGATCGAACGGGCAGCTAACCGATGCCGCGTGACCATTTTCACCGCGCGTCCCGGGGTTGTAATCGGACGCAAAGGTTCCGAGATCGACAAGCTGAAGGAAGAATTGTCGAAACTGACGGGCAAAGATATTTACGTCGATATTCAAGAAGTGAAGCAGCCGGAGACGGATGCTCAACTCGTCGCCGAGAATGTTGCATTGCAGTTAGAGCGTCGCATTAGTTTCCGCCGAGCGATGAAGAAGTCGGTGCAGACTGCCATGGATTTTGGTGCCCTCGGAATCAAGATTCGTTGCGCCGGTCGACTTGGAGGTTCCGAGATTGCCCGAGTCGAGAAGTATCATGAGGGTAGCGTGCCGTTACACACGCTGCGTGCCAATATTGATTACGGCTTTGCCGAGGCGAACACGGTTTACGGGAAACTCGGAATCAAATGTTGGATTTGTAAAGGCGAACAGAAAAAGGGGGAAAAACAGGATCGACCTGAACGCACCGAGCGTTCCCCAGCGGAACGTCGCCCAGAAACCGCAGCGGTGAAATAACCTCGGAAACAAAGACTTTTTCAGGAGATACCACGTATGGCCTTGATGCCGGCAAGAGTTAAGTACCGAAAGATGCAGCGGGGCCACCGAACAGGGTTGGCGTCCCGGGGAAACACTGTAGCCTTTGGAGAATATGGGCTTCAGGCGATGGAACGGTGCTGGATGGACACTAAGCAGATCGAAGCGGCCCGCGTGGCGGTTACTCGCTACATGAAACGCCGGGGAAAAGTTTGGATCCGGATTTTTCCGGATAAGAGCTTCACCAAGAAACCCCTCGAAGTCCGAATGGGTACCGGCAAAGGTGGCGTGGAATCCTGGGTGGCGGTGATCCGACCGGCGAATATTCTTTTCGAAGTCGATGGCGTGACCGAAGCGGTGGCACGGGAGTCCTTGCGCTTGGCTGCGACTAAACTACCGATCAGGACCAAGTTTGTCTCCCGTCACAAGATGGGGTAACCTCAGAGATCGGAACTGATTTCCATGGCAAAAAAAATTGAAATAAAGGATCTAACCCAGGTGGAGCTCGTGGCCCGGAGCCGCGAAATGCGCCACGAGTTGTTTAACCTGCGCCTTCAACAAGCGTCGGCACGAATGGAGAAACCCCATCGGATGCGCCAGTTGCGCCGGGATATCGCTCGTTGCGAAACCCGCCTCAGTATTGTCCGTAAGTCGAACCCCCCTGCAAAGAAGCCCTGATCGCGTATGGCAGAAACCATTCCAACTCGAGGACACCGCAAAGAGCGGATGGGCGAGGTCGTCTCCAACAAGATGACCAAGACTATCGTGGTCCGTGTCGAACGTCGGTTTCGACATCCCAAATTCAAAAAAGTCGTGACGAGTTCTACTAAGTTCTACGCTCACGACGAAAAGAGTCAGGCCAAGGTGGGTGACTTGGTGCGTATCCAAGAAACTCGGCCGCTCTCAAAAACCAAGAACTGGCGGCTGGTCGAGATCCTGAATGCGGATGGCTCGGTCCGAGCCGCAGCCTGATCGAAGGACAATTTATATGCTGCAAATTCGCTCCAGCGCCGATGTCGCTGACAATACGGGAGCCAAGGTCGCGTGGACCATTGGCGTTATCGGCCGCAACCAGCGGTACGCCCGCATCGGGGATATTATCAAAGTGCACATCAAGGAGGCCGCTCCCGATGGAACCGTTAAGAAGGGAGAGGTTCAAAACGCGGTAATCGTTCGAACCCGCGCGCCAATTCGCCGGAATGATGGTTCGTACGTTCGATTTGATCGCAATGCTGTTGTAATCATCGACAAGGAAAACAACCCAAGGGGAACCCGCATCTTTGGACCCGTTGCCCGAGAATTGAGGGACATGAAGTTCATGAAGATTATTTCCCTCGCTCCCGAAGTTATCTAGAACAATTCTAACGAAGCGTAAGAGTATGCCTAAGCGTCATGTCAAAAAGGGTGATGAGGTGGTCGTCATCGCCGGGTCCGCCAAAGGCCGCCGCGGCAAAATCACTTTGGTTTCACCCGCTCGCGGGTCGGTCGTGATCGAGGGAACGGATGACCGATCACGGGACAAAGAAAAGGATGAGCGAGACCGCCTCGTCCGACCCGTGCAACATTTTCTGCGGAAAAGCCAGCAGAGTCCCCAAGGGGGCGTGATCTGGCTTGAAGGTCCGATCCACATTTCTAACGTTATGAAGGTCGAAGCGTACGAAGCCGGCCATTCAAAGAAGCGCTAATCCATGAAGCCCCGTTTGCAGGTAAAATACCAGGAAGAGGTCAGCCCCGCTCTCAAAGAAAAGCGAGGGTATAAGAATGTCCATCAGATTCCGCGCATCGAAAAGATCGTTATTAATATGGGCGTCAGCGCCTCTCTGGAAAAAGGTGCCGTCGAGGATGCCGCTAAGGATCTTACTTCAATTACCGGAAGGAAACCTGTCATCACCAAGGCCAAAAAGAGTGTCGCCAATTTCAAGTTGCGCCAGGGCCAGTCTGTAGGGTGTCGTGTCACTCTCCGTCGCGAGGTCATGTACGAGTTTTTTGACCGCCTGGTTGCCTCCGCTCTTCCCAGAATCCGCGACTTTCGAGGCGTCAGCCCGCGACAGTTTGACGGCCGTGGAAGCTATTCCCTTGGCCTTTCCGACCAAACCATCTTCCCCGAAATTGAACTTGATAAGATCAAGCGACAGCAGGGGATGGACGTTACGATCGTGACGACGGCTCCGACGAATGAGGAGGCTTACGACTTGCTCAAAATGATGGGCATGCCCTTTTCCAAGTAATCTCGGCATTTTCTCTTTATAAACTATGGCCACTAAAGCTTGGCTGGCACGCAACCAGCGGAAATTGAAGACGGTGAAGAAGTACGCCGCAGTCCGCGCCGAATTAAAGGCGAAAGGAGACTACGCCGGCCTCCAGAAATTGCCGAAAAACGCCAGCCCAGTTCGGGTGGTCAACCGATGCAAGATTACGGGCCGACGCCATGCATACATTCGTAAATTCGGGGTGTCTCGCCTCACCTTCCGGGAACTTGCTCTGAATGGCTTGATTCCGGGTGTCACCAAGGCGAGTTGGTAATTTTTTACGCCTATGACTTCTGATCCCATTTCTGATCTGCTCACTCGGATTCGCAACGCCGGAATGGCGCTGCATCCCGCGGTGACCATGCCTCACTCCAAAATGAAGGAAGCGGTTGCCGTGATCCTCAAAAAGGAAGGCTATGTCCATGATGTCACCTCGGAGGGGACGGCTGCCAAGAAAAGTCTGAAACTGGGCCTCAAGTATCAAGGGAGTCGCCCGGTCATTGTGGGTCTCCGCCAGATTAGCACTCCAGGACTTCGTCGCTATGTGCGTAGCACGGAAATTCCCAGAGTTCTTGGTGGAATGGGCATTGCCATCTTGTCAACGTCCAAGGGTTTGATGACCGGTGGTGACGCCCGTCGGCAAAATCTTGGCGGTGAGTTGGTTTGCTACGTTTGGTAAAAGAAGGAATTTTTGGATATGTCGCGAATTGGTAAAAATCCTGTGGCGATTCCCGCAAAGGTCCATGTGACCATCACCGGGGGACGCGTCGCTGTTGAAGGACCTAAAGGCAAGCTGCAGCTCACCTTGCCACGGCACACCGCTGCCGTGGTCGAGGGCACGCAGATCAAGGTAAGCCGTGCGGGTGACAACGCCGAGGCACGCGCAATGCATGGATTAGCACGTGCATTGGTGAATAATATGGTCAAGGGCGTCAGCGATGGATTCCAGAAGAAGCTCGAAATCCAGGGCGTCGGCTTCAAGGCCGCGGTTCAGGGTCCGATCATCAACCTGAGTCTTGGATACAGCCACCCCGTTCATTACCCAATTCCCGCCGGCATCAAGGTCACCGTGGAGGAGAATACAAAATTGACCATTGATGGCGTGGACAAGGAACTGGTGGGGCGAGTCGCCTCCGAGATTCGCGCCTATTATCCGCCGGAGCCGTACAAGGGCAAGGGAGTCCGTTACGTCGGTGAACATGTCGTCCGCAAGGAAGGCAAGACGGTCCAATAACTTTCGGCGAAATAACCCCCGCCACACAATTTCCATAAGCTTCCGAAATGAGAACGGAAAAGAAACATGAACTGGCCATCAAACGTCGATGGCGCGTCCGCAAAAAGGTGATCGGAACCATCGCTCGTCCGAGGATGAGCGTGAAGTTCAGTGGACAGCACATCTATGTGCAGTTCATCGACGATTCAGCGGGGAAAACTTTGGCCGCCGTGACAACCCGCGACAAAGCCGTGGCCAAGTCGCCGGCACGCGCCAACGTCGAAGTCGCGGTCGCAATTGGTAAGCTTGCTGCCGAGGCTGCGAAAGCGGCCCAGATTACCACCGTCGTGTTCGATCGGGGTTCTGCCCGGTATCACGGCAAGGTGAAGGCTCTCGCGGACGCGACTCGCGAAGGCGGAATCAACTTTTAAACCAGACGGAGGATCTAATCGTGGCTGAAGAGAAGGAAATTATCAATTCCGAGTCCCCGGCGGCTGCCTCACCAGGCACTGCTGCGCCGGCGAATGCTATCGGTGCCGAGCGGGGTTTTCGAAGTGACCGGGGGAATGACCGCGGCGATCGAAGCGGACGGCGCCGTCGGGAGACAGAAAATGATGGCAAGCGGGACGATCTCGCGGAGAAGGTGCTCTATATCAACCGCTCGGCGAAGGTCGTAAAGGGAGGCCGCCGATTCAGTTTTAGCGCTCTCGTCGTCATGGGCGATCGCAAGGGCAAGGTGGGGTTGGGGTTGGGTAAGGGTGCCGAGGTGAGTGAAGCCATCAAGAAGGGTGGCGAGAACGCCCGAACCCAGTTGCAAATGGTTTCACTCAACGATAACACCATTCCGCACGAAGTGTTCGCCCACTTTGGCGGCGCAAAAGTGTTGCTTCGACCCGCGTCCGCAGGAACGGGACTGATTTGTGGCAAGACGGTCCGCGCTGTTGTCGAGTCGGCGGGAATTCGAGATATTCTCAGCAAGTCCCTTGGCTCGAAGAACGCCGCCAATGTTGCGAAGGCAACTTTGACCGCGCTGAAGCAGCTGCGCCGCCGCGAGGAAATTTTTAAGGCTCGCGGGCTCGAACATCGACTCACTACTAAGACTGCCTGATTTTATGCGACTGCACGACCTCAAACCCCGCCCGGGATCTAAGCATCGTCGGAAGCGCCTAGGAATCGGCGAGTCCAGTGGACACGGCAAAACATCCGGTCGAGGCGGCAAGGGCCAGAGCGCACGCTCCGGTTCTTCAATCCGCATTGGCTTCGAGGGCGGACAGATGCCCCTCATCCGCCGGCTGCCCAAGCGTGGATTCAACAATGCCCGGTTTACGACGGTTTACTTGCCGATCAATCTCTCCGACTTGAATACATTTGCGGATGGCGCCACCGTTGACGAAGCGGCGCTTCGTGCCGCCGGTCTTGCCAACGGGCGCAGCGCCGGGATTAAGGTGCTTGGTTTGGGTTCTCTTACCCGAAAGCTCACGGTCAAGGTGTCTGCCTTCTCCGCTTCCGCCCGGTCTGCCATTGAGAAACTTGGAGGAACCGCCGAAGTGGTCACCCGGTAATCCCGTCCCTTCGCCGCACTTCCTTTTTACAACATGATAGGCCGCCTCCTTCAAACGCTTGCGAATTGTTTTAAGATTCCGGAGCTCCGTTCCCGAATCCTTTTCACAGCGTTGCTGCTTACTGCAGCCCGACTGATCATGTTGGTGCCCATTCCGGGCCTTGATGGTGCTGCACTACAGCAACATTTCGACGAACAAGCCAAACGAATCGGGGGGAGTGGAGCGATCGGATTCTATAGCCTTTTCACCGGCGGTGGCTTGGAAAAATGCGCCGTTGGAGCCTTGGGGATAATGCCGTACATCTCCGCGACGATCATTATTCAGCTGCTTACGGCAGTCATTCCGGGTCTTGGTAAACTTGCTCGGGAGGAAGGAGGCCGCGCGAAAATTGTGGCCTACGGTCGGTATCTCACTGTGTTGCTCTGCGTTGGGCAGGGACTCGTGCTAGCGCTCAGTTGGGAGAATCCGCAGGTATTCGAATTCAATCAGAAGATCGTCACCATTGACAACGTTTGGCTCTATCGAATCCAAACGGTTATCATACTCACGACAGGAACTCTTGTGATGATGTGGTTGGGTGAACAGATTACTGAGAGAGGAGTTGGCAATGGTGTGTCGCTGATCATCACCATTGGCATTCTCGCTAGGCTTCCCCTGGCCTTCCATGCATTGCGGGTGATGTTTTTCCCCGCAGATCCCTCGCTTCGCGAATACAATTGGACTCATGCCGTCTTGCTCATTGGACTCTTGTTCATCGTGATCGGAGGCGTCATCATGGTGACTCAGGGCCAGCGCAAAATACCTGTCCAATACGCACAGCGGGCCGTAGGGCGCAAAGTGTATTCCGGCGGAACTTCCTTCATGCCGCTGCGAGTGAATTATGCCGGGGTCATGCCCGTCATCTTTGCCTCAGCAATCCTCATGTTTCCGGGAATGATTCTGTCGAAAATAGGGGAGATAACCAAGATGAACCTGTTGAGGGACATCGGATCCGCCTTGAGTCGCGGTGACGGTGGATGGATTTACCTCTCCCTGTATGCGCTGATGATCCTTTTCTTCTCGTATTTTTGGGTCGCAACTCAATTTAACGAATTGCAGGTTGCGGATGACCTCAAAAAATACGGGGGCTACATTCCGGGAATCCGTCCCGGAAGCGCTACCAGCGATTTTCTCCACAACACAATGAGCCGAGTGACTCTGGCCGGTGCCATATTCTTGGTACTGATAGCTGTAGTTCCGTTGCTCTTGACCCGATTTCTTCGAATTGACCCGAATGTAGCGAGCTTCTTTGGGGGCACCTCCCTGTTGATTACGGTGGGTGTCCTCTTGGACACGATGCGACAGATGGAGTCGCACTTACTGATGCGACATTACGATGGTTTTTTGCAAAAGGGTCGCATTCGAGGGCGATCGTAAATTTTAATGGTTCTTTGGCAGTGACTGGGATGGAACGTAGCTGGGACGCAGGGGAGGCGATTGCCTGACGTTATGAGCAGGAGCGTCCTCAAGAGTGCAAGTGAGATTGAGTCCATGCGGAGGGCAGGAACCGTTGCGGCCTGTGTATTGCGTGAGGCGTCGCGGTTGGTGGTACCGGGTGTGACCACCTATGATCTTGACGTAAGAGTGGGCGAAATAATCCGTCGAGAAGGGGCAATTAGTGCCTTTCATCGGTATCGGGATTTCCCCGGTCAGTGTTGCATTTCTGTCAATGAAGGTGTGATTCACGGAATCGGTGATCGCCGCCGACTTCAATTGGGAGATTTGGTTAAACTGGATGTAGGTGTTCGATTTGAGGGCATGGTAGGTGATGTGGCAATGACGGTCGCGTGCGGGGGTTGTACTCCGGCAGCGCAAAAACTAATGGACGTAACCATAAAAGCTTTGTACGATGGTGTTTCTTTTGCGCGAGCTGGCAACAGCGTCACGGCGGTGGGCCGTGCGGTGCAAAAGCGAGTGGAGACGAATGGGTTTGGAGTCGTTCGCGAATTTTGCGGGCACGGTGTCGGCCGATCGGTGCACGAAGATCCGCAAGTTCCGAATTACGACGATGGGCGGCGGGGTGGGGTACGTTTGAAGCCGGGTATGACTATCGCCATTGAGCCTATGGTGACTGCGGGGAAGCCGGCGGTGAAGATTTTGGAAGATGGTTGGACGGTGGTAACGCAAGATCGTCAGTTTGCGGCCCACTTTGAACATACGGTTCTGGTGACCGATGGGGATCCAGAAATACTGACAAGAGACGATTTACCGGACCTGTACTGAGGGTACGGAGTAACAATTTGGAAACACGATGAAAGTGCGCGCATCAGTCAAAAAACTTTGTGTAAACTGCAAGATAGTCCGCCGCAAGGGTGTGATCCGGGTGATATGTTCAAACGCTCGGCACAAACAGCGACAGGGCTAAGTCCGGGAGCACGGAAACAGGAAAAGTATGCCAAGAATTTTAGGTGTTGATATTCCAGGAGAGAAGAGGGTGGACATTGCCCTCCGCTATGTCTATGGGCTGGGCCCGGTGAATGCTCGCGAGATTCTGACTCGAGCGAACATTGATCCCGCGGTCCGGGCAAAGAACCTCTCCGAGAACCAGCTGTCTCAGATCGTTAACGCGATCCAGGAGGGCAAATATGTGATTGAGGGGGACCTGCGGAGGGAATTGGGCCTCAATCTAAAGCGCCTGCAGGCGATCAAATCGTATCGCGGTCAGCGCCATCTTCGCAGCCTTCCAGTGCGAGGTCAACGGACGCAGACAAATTCCCGAACCCGAAAAGGTCCCCGCCGGACCGTGGGTGTGCAGCGGAATCCAAATGCCAAAACAGGCATTCACTAGACAATTTACCACCTGATTCGAGACCATGCCTGACGAAATTAAGCCTAAGAAGGCCCCGGCTAAGAAAGAGGGCGAGGCAACCGCACCCGCGGCTGAGAAACCGGCCAAGGCGAAGAAGCCAGCCACCGCCGCGTCCGCTGCCGCCGCAGCTGCGCAGGCTTCCACCGCGCCGGCGACTAGTGCCAACGCCGCGGCTCCAACCGTGGCGGCAGCAGCGGTAGCACCGTCTGCCGCTGAGTTGTTGGGAGACGACCCCAACGCCAAGAAGATAATCAAGGCAAAGGGTTCGAAGAATATTACCGCTGGCGTGGCGAATATCCTCGCAACATTTAACAATACCCAGGTGACCATCACGGACATGCAGGGCAATACGATTGGATGGAGCACGGCCGGTCGAGTAGGGTTCAAAGGATCGCGTAAGAGCACCGCATTTGCAGCGCAGCAGGCGGCCCAGGATGCCGCCCGCCAGGCAATGTCACACGGCATGCGGGAGATCGAAGTTCGGGTCAATGGCCCCGGGTCCGGTCGTGAGTCTGCAATCCGCGCTTTGCAGGCGATCGGGATGGACATTACTTCGATCAAGGATGTAACCCCCATCCCTCACAACGGCTGCCGCCCGCGCAAAAAGCGCCGTGTTTAGTTCATTTTTCGCTTTCAACCTTTCTTTTATCTTTTCCGGTCATGGCTCGTTATACTGGTCCGCGCGTCCGCATCAGCCGCCGCTTTGGTGTGCCGATTTTTGGCAATTCAAAGTACCTCGAACGCCGCAACTATCCGCCCGGCGTTCACGGCCCGAAATCCCGCCGCAAGCACAGCGATTACGCTGTGGGGTTAATCGAGAAGCAGAAACTTCGCTATTACTACGGCCTTCTGGAGCGACAATTCCGAAACGTGTACGAGCGGGCGCTGCGGATGCGTGGTGTCACGGGTGAGAAGATGCTCCAGATCTTGGAGTCTCGCCTGGACAATTTGGTGTACCACAGCGGTTTTGGTGTCACCCGGGCGGGTGCCCGCCAGATGGTTACGCATGGACACGTGAAGGTAAACGGCCGCAAGGCCGGAATTGCCAGCTTCGCAGTTCGTGTCAATGACGTGATCGAGATCCGGGATCATCCGAAGTCGAAACAGATGGCCATGAAAAATCTCGAAGGATCGACGGCTCGGGTCGTTCCCGATTGGGTCTCTCTTGATCGGGAGCATCTGAAGGCCACTTTGCTCCGTGTTCCTTCGCGTGATGAAATCCAACCGATTGCCAACGAACAGGCCATCGTCGAATTTTACTCCCGTTAAGCAATCCTGCCGCGCGGTTCGCGGTTGGTAGCAATTATATGGGGAAGTCTGGAACCGGGAGTAATAATCCAGGCAGCCCAGTTTAAAATTGCAATCCTAATTACCTATGCCTATCCGACTTGGACGATTTGAAATGCCGAAGCGACTTGCGAAAGACGAGTCAACGGCGACGCAGACTTACGCAAAGTTCGTGGCCGAGCCGTTTGAAACTGGCTTTGGTCACACCATCGGCAATTCCATTCGACGCCTGTTGCTCTCGTCCCTCGAAGGCGCCGGAATCACTTCGGTGAAAATCGATGGGGCCATGCACGAATTTACCACCGTGGATGGTGTGGTCGAGGATGTCACCGACATCGTCCTCAACCTCAAAAAGATTAAGTTCAAGGCCCACAGCCGCGAGCCTCAAATGCTTCTCCTCTCGGTGAACAAGGAAGGTGCCGTGACGGCCGCCGATATTCAGGTGAACCAAAACATTGAACTGGTGAACCCTGAGCAGCTCATTTGCACGCTGGACCGGAAGAAAAAGCTCGAGATGGAATTCGAGATCAAGGTGGGCCGCGGGTTCTGCCCGTGGGACGAAAATAAAAAGATCGACCAGGCGATCGGAATTATCGCCATCGACTCCCTTTTCTCTCCCGTTTCGCGAGTCCGATATAATGTCGAGGCCGCCCGGGTTGGGCAACGGACCGATTACGACAAGCTGATCCTAGAAATCTGGACGGATGGTCGCATTTCTCCCGACGATGCCCTCACGCAGGCGTCAGCGATTCTCCAGCATCACCTCGACGTATTCGTTGGGTATGACAAGAATGCCATCGAATTCGAGGAGGAGATTAAGCCCCAGGACGATGAAAAGGCGAAGCTCCGGAAATTGCTCAACATGTCGGTCAATGAGATCGAACTGAGTGTCCGCGCTGCCAATTGCTTAAATAACGCGAACATCACCTCCGTCGGGCAGTTGGCCTTGAAGAGCGAGCAGGAGATGCTTAAGTACCGTAATTTCGGCAAGAAATCGCTGAACGAGATCAAGGAAAAGCTCCAAGCTCTCGGCCTGACGCTGGGCATGAACATTGATCCGGCCCTGTTGGAGCCGGTCGGCGAAACCAAGAAACTCTAACCCCGGAACTCTCATGCGCCACCTTAAGCGCAACGCGAAACTTGGCCGCAAAGGCGACCATCGCAATGCGATGCTTGCCAACATGGCTTGCAGCTTCATCAAACATCACCGCATCACGACGACGCTCACGAAAGCGAAGGTCCTTCGGCCCGTGGTCGAAAAGCTGATCACGCTTGGCCGTGCGGCCATTGGCGCGAAGAAGGAGTATAACGTGCACGCCCGCAGACAGGCGGCGGCGAAGCTTCGTCAACAGCCGCGCAGCCTCTTTCATGGAACACCCACCCGCAAGGGCAAGGTGGTTCGCGAAGCGTGGCGCAACGAACACGACGTTGTTCATATCCTCTTTGACAAGATTGCCCCTGTTTTCAAGGACCGCATGGGGGGGTATACACGAATCATCCGGCTCGGACAGCGAAACGGGGATTCAGCCCAATTGGCGATCCTCGAGCTTGTTGAATTGCCAATCGCACCTGCCGACGCAGTTCCTACCGAACCCGCGACGGAGAAGGCCGCGACGGCCGGCAAAGCTTAAGCGGTGTAAGCGCGAGTTTTACAAGAACGCCCGCCAGGAGCGCCCGCTTCGTGCGGGCGTTCTTTTTTTAAGGGACCCAACGCAGTCTCGCTGCCTCGGATCCAGAGATCAGAATTGCTCGGCCGTCCGCGAGTGCCACCGCGATCCGATCTTTGGATCCGGTTGATCTTCGGAGCAGATCGGCACCTCCGGCCAGATTTGTTCCCACTCGCCCGGTTTCAAAGAAGATGACAGTGTCCCGTCGCAACCCGGCCTGTCGGCGCCCTTCTACACGGGTGTTCAGCGCAAAGTTTAAGCCGCGGCCCGTAGCATCCAAATCGGCGACTGCGGGCCCCAGCGCTTCGAACCAGGCAGACGCGGCGGGGACATTCGTCAGCGCACGGGCGGCGATGATCAACTGTTTTGCGGCCAGTTGATTGTCGGGGAGATCTCCGAAACGAAGCACCCGTGGATTAGTGGCAACCCGCTGCTGATAGTTCCGGGTCACTTCAGAGACGATACGAACGTTGGCGTAGACTCCTGCCGCAACGCAGAAAGCGGAGAACAAGCCGCCGGTGAGTGCCAAATTTCGGCCCCGAACGGACCTTATTCCGCTCGTAACATGCTCAAAACTGAGGAAAGCGCTGAGCATGCCAAGGATGCCGAACCAATTGTAGGTCCGGACTCCGACGATGAGTCCCCGACTGTAGGACCATGGGAGTTGGATAGCGGCAATCAGGCCGGTGACCAGGCACAGCGCTGCGATGGTGATTGAGAGCACGGCCAGCCCGCAGAAGGGACGGGCGGAAAACTCTGTCAACGAGGTGGGAGCGATCGTCGCATTCTGAAACCCCGTGGCAAACTCGTCAAAATCCGCGATCGCCCGCCAGTTGTCTTCGTTCCCCCTCAGGACCCTGGTGCCAACATCCGCCCGGCCGGTGATAAGCCAACCACGAACCTGTGTGGCCGTGAGAGGCCCGGATTCTTCCCCACTGACGAGCTGGAGGCGATACATGGAGGTTTGGACCGTGGGGATCGCAAAAAATCACGGGCCCGTCGAGTGTACCGGCGTGACAAGTCACTCCCACTCGATGGTCCCCGGTGGCTTGCTCGTGATATCGAAGACGCACCGGTTGACGCCCTTCACCTCATTGATGATCCGGCTCGAGAGCCGCTCCAGCAGGTCGTACGGAAGCTTAACCCAGTCAGCGGTCATACCGTCCTGGGATTCGACCGCCCGCAACGCGATCGTGAAATCGTAGGTTCGTTCGTCTCCCATGACACCCACGCTGCGAATCGGAAGCAGGACGGCGAAGCTCTGCCAGATCTTGTAGTACCATCCGGTGGACTTCATCTCTTCAACCACGATCGCATCGGCCTTGCGAAGGATGTCACACTTCTTGCGGCTCACCTCACCGAGGACACGGACGGCCAGGCCCGGGCCGGGGAAGGGTTGGCGATTTACGATTTCGGCCGGAAGCCCGAGTTCGAGTCCCAGTGCCCGAACTTCATCCTTGAACAGGTACCTGAGGGGTTCGACCAGCGAGAATTTCATTTTCTTCGGGAGGCCGCCCACGTTGTGGTGGGATTTGATCATCGCGGCAGGATTACCGGCAATGGGGACGGATTCGATCACATCGGGATAGAGGGTTCCCTGGGCGAGGAATCGCGCCTTCCCGGCCCGGCGTGTTGCGGCCTGAAAGACCTCGATAAACGTGCGGCCGATAATTTTACGCTTCCGCTCGGGATCGGTTACTCCGCGAAGTCGGCGCATGAACAGGTCCGACGCATCCTCGTATTGGAGGCGGATTTTGAAATGGCGGCCGAAGACCTCCCGGACAACTTCCGCCTCGCGGGCGCGCAACAATCCATTGTTTACAAAAATGCAGGTCAACTGTTCCCCAACCGCTTCGTGCAGGAGTGCGGCCGCAACACTTGAATCGACGCCGCCGCTGAGGCCGAGCAGAACTCGCTCCTTCCCAACCTGGGCGCGGATTTCCTCGATGGCCTGATCTCGGTAGTGCCGCATGGTCCAACCCGACCCGCTCCGGCAAATGCCATGCACAAAATTGGCGATGATTTCCTTTCCTCGCGGTGTGTGCGCCACCTCCGGATGAAACTGAATGCCATAGAGTTGTTTGGCGGGGTGCTCGATGGCGGCGTACTCGGAGTTGTCCGTGATCGCCACCGCTTTGAAACCGGTGGGCAACCGGGATAGTTTGTCCCCGTGCGAATTCCAGACCTGCAGTGTCTTCGGCAGCTTGCGGAATAATGGACATTTCGCGTCCCGCAGCGTCAACGTTCCTTTCCCGTACTCCCGCTTGGTGCCCTTCTCGACCTTGCCTCCGAGGAAATGCGCGAAAATCTGCACCCCGTAACAGATGCCCAAAATCGGAATTCCAAGATTGAAAATACCGATGTCGGGAACGGGAGCATCGGCCGCATACACCGAGTTCGGGCCACCCGAAAGAATGAGTCCTCGTGGAGCCAATCGGGCGATCTCCGCCGCCGGCGTGTCAAAGCGCAGGATGGTCGAGAATACCTGGCACTCGCGGATTCTTCGGGCGATGACCTGCGTATACTGAGATCCGAAGTCGAGGATAATGATCTGTTCGTTCATGAAGGCGTAACGAAAAGGGAGTTTGTGCCGACCTCCGACCGACTTGGCGAGTGGATAAATCTCAAATGGATAAATCTCAATCGACGAATACAAATTCGTTCGCTGCCAGCAGCACCTGCGCGAGCTTTTCCCAGGAGTTCAGCGGCTTCATGACCTCCTGGGGTCCCGAGGAATCGCGGTCCGCTGCCTTCACCGTGCTGTCGAATTCACCGATCGTATTTTTCCGCGCGCTGGCTCCAGCCAGTACCGGTGGGATGGCGATCGGCTGCTCGATGAACGCAACGGAACGTTCGAGTTCCGCTGGGTCGGCGGCCCGCTGAAACGCCAGGGCAAACATCCGCTGGATGCGGTCAATCGTCTCCGTGTGACCTTCGCTGGCTACCCGTCGGGCCAGTTCCCGGGCTTGCGTTGCCGCAAACGTACTGTTCATGAAGTACAGCGCTTGCTGAGGGACACTCGTCTGAAATCGGACCGAGCACGTGGCGTCCGGACTCGCGAAGTCAAAAGCCCGCAGCAGTCCGGGGAGATTTTGACGGTCGATGTATCCATAGAGCGTGCGGCGCGGTGTTGAATTTTCCCCGAACACCGGGACGGCTTGGCCCCCGGCCGTGAGGTCGAGATTGCCGGAGACCGCGAGTAGGCTGTCCCGCATGGCTTCGAAATCGAGACGTTTCCGGTTCATCCGCCATAAACTCACGTTTTGCATATCCCGGCGTTCGTTGGCAACGGCGGCATCACCCGTCGGATCCGCCGTTTGCTGGTAGGTCCGGCTTTTCGCGATCAGGCGGTGCAGTGCTTTTTGCGACCATCCGTGATCCATGAACCAAACTGCCAGACAGTCGAGCAACTCCGGGTGGCTCGGGGGGTCACTTCGCACTCCAAAATCGCTGGGGGTTGTCACGAGCGGCGTGCCGAAGTAGTGCGCCCAAACGCGGTTCACAAAGACGCGGGCTGTTAGCGGGTTGTCCCGGGACGCAATCGCTCGGGCCAGTTCGAGCCGGCCGCTCCCATCTTTGAAGGGGGACCGGTCCGGTGCCAGGACCGACAGAAATTGCCGCGGAGCCTCGTCACCGGGAGTGCCCGGGTTGCCTCGTTTGAAGATGCGGCTATTACCAGGCGTGGACTTGTCCAACAGTGCCATGGCTCGTAACGGCGCTCCGGGATGAATCGCCTCGAGTTCGTCAATCTTGCGTTGCAATGCCCGCTTTTTCTGCTGGTCCGGGGTCGGCAGAATTCGAAAAGCCACATCGGTCGAAATCATCGCGGGTGAATCGGCCGCAAACAGAAGTTGGCGGATGGATTCGGCCGCCGGATCGATCAGTTGTCCTGGGAGTGGCCGCGAGGGGGACCTCACGGCTTCGAGCGTTGCCGTCCAGTCCCTTTCAATCGCGGCAAACAGAGCCCCATAACGCTCCGCGAGCTCCTTCATCGACTTGGGCGCATTGGTGAAAAGGGTGGTGACGATCGGATTGATCCGATTCGTCGGATTCGCATTGAGCGTGTAGCGGCGACTCCGTTCAGCGCTCTGGACCGTGAATTCCACCTCGCTCAGTTGGCTGAATTCCAACCAGGGAGACATTACCGGGTGAAAGGCCTTCGACCATTCGGCCAGTTTAACCTTCCAGACGGAGGCCAGCCCCGGATCGAGTTTTCTGGATCGAGCGAGTGCCTCCACCTCCGGCGCTTCCTTGAGGGCGTTGGCATCGTGGACCGCCAGCCAGTAGTCCGCCGCACGTTCCCGTACCATCCGGCGCCCTTCCTGTGTCTTTTTCTCGCGGAAATCGGCCATCTCGGTCATGCGCTTTTTTTGTTCAACGGCAAACGCGCTGCGCAGCGCGGGATTGGGATTCTCTCCGAGCAAGGGTTTTTCGCCCGGTTCCTCCGAACTGCTGAACACCCCGTACAATGCGTAGTAGTCGGCCGTCGGAATCGGATCGAATTTGTGATCGTGGCAGCGCGCACATTGGACGGTAAGCCCCTGCAATCCGCGGAAAATTACGTCGATCCGATCATCAATAATGTCGGGCGCGTTGTTCAGGAATCTCCGGCCGAGGGTTAGGAATCCAAGAGCCGCCAGCGGTGACTTGTCGTCGGCCGTCGTCAGACGGTCGCCCGCGATTTGCGCCACGATAAATTCGTCATAAGGAAGGTCCCGATTGAGCGCGTTGACCACCCAGTCACGGTAGGTGTGGCTGTACGCGTAGCGTCGCTCCTCCTCGAAAACATATCCTTTGCTGTCGGCATAGCGGGCGACATCCAGCCAGTGCCGGCCCCAACGCTCGCCGTAGTGCGGTGACGCGAGAAGGCGATCGACGACGCGATCCCAAGCCCGGGGTGACGTATCGTCCAGAAATTCCTGAACCTCACCCGGTGTCGGCGGCAGGCCCGTGAGATCCAATGTGATCCTCCGGAGCCGCGTCCGCCGATCGGCCTCGGGCGAGTGCGTCAACCCTTTCGCGCGCAACCCCACCTCGATCCACCGATCGAGTGGATTGCCCGTTCCCTGCTGCGATCCGTCCAGATCGGGAGGCAACCCGCCGATTGGCCGGCGGAATGCCCAGTGGTCGGCCCCTTTCGCCGGGGTGATTTTTCGGGGGCCCGCCCCCGTTTCGCCAACGTTGGGCGCCCCCATCAGCGCAGTGATCCCCATGAATGCCAGGCCGAAAAGGGCACCCAGCCGTCGGCATCTCGTTCTCATTTTTGTCAAAATCGTGGGGCAGACCTCCTGGTCTGCGACTGGAGATTGGGCATTTTCTGGTGTGAGTGTCCCGGGGGATAATTGGCATTTAGCAAAGCCGCGGAGCGGCGACAGACCGTAGCCCACGGCGTGAGCCGTGGGACAACGTTCGAACAAAACGTAAGCCCCGTCAGGGGCGACAGAGCACCAGGGTAAGGCACCTTGTGCCAGATTCTCTTTCGCCCCTCCGGGGCTTTTGCGCGATGCACCCGAGAACCCACGGCTGACGCCATGGGCTACGCTCCGACGGCGCTCCGCGCCTGAGGAGTGCGCCTCAGCAGGCAGCGACGACTTGAAAAATAGTCCTTTCATCCGAGTCTCCCTCCAGGATTGTCCCTCCATCCGAATTGTCAAAGCAGTTCGTGGCTCGACACGGCGGCAGCCGTGCATCCACAATTTGTCGGTAAACGGCGCGGGGCGAGCGAATTCACATTAGAAATGAAAACTCTTGGAACAGAAGCAAACGAAGAGAACAAAGACTCGCCGTATCTTCTTCTGCCTTCGTTTCCTTCGTTTCCTTCTGTCGTCATTCCGACAACTTCGGGATGCACCGCGGCGGCAGACCGTGGCTAAATCCACCTTCCTTTTACGATATTACGATATGGCGAGCCCCGAAGACCCAACACCCGTCGTTGCCCCCACCGATTTCATCCGCGACCAGGTGGCCGGAGAACTCGCGGCCGGCAAGCATCCTCGAATCGTCACCCGCTTTCCTCCCGAGCCAAATGGGTACCTCCATATCGGTCACGCAAAGTCGATCTGCCTCAATTTTGGAATCGCCCAGGAGAATCACGGCACATGCAACCTGCGGATGGACGACACCAATCCAACGCGCGAGGAGACCGAGTACGTCGACAGCATTCGCGCCGACGTCGACTGGCTGATTCGCGGTTGGGCTGATTCCGTCCTCGGTCTTAAGGAGGAGGGCGACACGTCCGGCGCGGGCATCTCCGTGGTGAAGGGGAAGGGGACCCGTCTCGAGCCGTTCTACGCCTCGGACTACTTCGAGCAGTTGTACCAATTCGCCGTGCGACTCATCGAGAAAGGCCGCGCTTACGTCTGCGATCTGACTCCGGAACAGATGATCGAAATGCGCGGCACCCCGGATCGACCCGGAACCGATAGCCCATTTCGGAACCGCAGCGTGGCGGAAAACCTGGACCTGTTTGCCCGGATGCGCGCGGGTGAGTTTACCGATGGGGCCCGGGTACTGCGGGCGAAGATCGACATGAATTCCCCGAATATCCACCTGCGTGATCCCGCCCTCTACCGGATTCGCCATGCGGAACATCATCGTTCGGGCGCGAAATGGTGCGTGTATCCGATGTACGACTACGCCCACCCAGTCAGCGATTATTTGGAAGGTATCACGCACTCGATCTGCACGCTTGAATTCGAAGTACATCGGCCATTTTACGATTGGGTATTGCAGGCTTTGGAATTGCCGCGGGCTCTGCCCCGGCAGATCGAATTTGCCCGGCTCAATCTCGGGTACACCGTGATGAGCAAGCGAAAGCTCCTTCAACTGGTTGAAGAAAGACTGGTCACCGGATGGAGTGATCCCCGAATGCCCACGGTGTCCGGCCTGCGGAGGCGGGGAGTGCGACCCGAGGCAATTCGGAATTTTGCCCGGAGCATCGGCGTCACCAAGTACAACGGGCTCACCGAAGTAAATGTGCTCGAGAACGCCATCCGCGAAGACCTCAACCGCGTTGCCCTTCGACGCCTGGCGGTATTGCGACCCTTGAAGGTGGTGCTCACTAACATTCCGGCCGGGCAGGTGCTGGAATTGGATGCCATCAACAATCCCGAAGACCCCGCCGCCGGTACCCGCCGGATACCCTTTACCTCAGAACTCTGGATCGAGCAGGAGGATTTCATGGAGAATCCTCCCCCGAAGTATTTCCGATTGCGTCCAGGCGGCGAAGTGCGCCTGAAATACGCCTGCATCATCCGCTGCGACGAGGTGGTGAAAGATGCGCTGGGGCAGGTGACGGAATTGCGTTGCACAGCGGATCTGGAAACACGAACGGGCGGTGCCAACGCGGGGAAGAAAGTCAAAGGGACGATTCACTGGGTCAGCGCATCCCACGCGCAGCCATTGAGGGTCCGAATGGTTGACCGGCTTTTTACGGAAGAGGAACCCGAGAAAAGCGGGCGTGATTTCAAGACCGTGTTGAATCCGCATTCCCTCGATCAACTGTCCGCCTTTGGAGAACCCGCGTTGGGACAGGCCCGGGTGGACGAGCGCTATCAGTTCGAGCGCATCGGGTACTTCAGTCTGGATCCGGAAGATGCGGCGGCGGGGCGCACGGTATTCAATCGAACGATGTCGATGAAAGACACCTGGGCCAAGGAAGCCAAGAAATAGGACTTCTGGAAACCTGGACATGGAATTCTGTCTGTTCGTGTCCGAGCCCGGCGCGATCTGCGCAGTCGCGGAGTTCCTCAAAATCGGAAAACACATCGACATCCGCGCTCGTCAGGGAGGCATCCACGCAGATCTGAAGGGGTGCGGACCCGAAAACTGTGATGGTAAATTCCCGGTCTTGCGGCAGTGCTGCAACCAACTTTTGCAGCAGCTGAGCCGCTCGCGTTGTTAAGTCAATTGAACCAGCCCAAGATTCCAGGTCCATATTTTCTCCTCGCATGGCGTGAATGGTATGCTTGATCCAGCAAACGATTCGTTACGCCGGGATCCCGGGACAATCGTTCCGCCATTCGCCGGTCGCGCGCGGACCACGGCACGCCGTCCTCGCGCTTGATGAGCAGGCGTGCGGCGATGCGTGCTTTGCGCCAGTACGGGTCCATCAGGCGATTGAGTTCATGGCTGAAATCCAACGGTTTCATTCGACCGTAAATCAATACGCCAACGTTCGCACAGCGGCAACGCTGGAGTTCAGAGACTGGGCAGACGCCAGGGCTGCATCAAGCTCGCCTGGGAGCGCCGGCATCCTGGCCGGCGGGTTCCGATGCCACGCGCCGGCAGGATGCCAGCGCTCCAAGCCGCAGCTCAGTGGCCTTCAATTCATGAGCTTGATGCAGCCCTGGGCAGACGCCGTGCATCCCGAAGTTGTTGGAGACGGGTGCGGACGCCGCGCTGCGGCGTCCCCGCGTCGTTCAGGCGCGGCACGAAGCGCGCTGCGGGCCCTGTTCCGCCCGCTGAACGCAAACGTGCGCTCTTAAGGCGCGGAGCGCCGTCAGAACGTAGCCCATGGCGTCAGCCGTGGGTTCTCGAGTGCACCGCACGCAAGCCCTGTAAGGGCGACAGAGATTTTGGCACAAGGCGCGTCATTCTCCAGCTCTGTCGCCCCTGGACGGGGCTTGCGTTTTGTTCGAGCGCCATCCCCCACGGCTCGCGCCATGGGCTACGGTCTGGCGCCGCTCCGCGGCTTTGGTAAATTCAGATTGTCGTTCCAGCACTCACGCGCAAAAAAAAGCCAATCTGCAGGAGCGGCCTCATGCTCGCGAGTGTGCCCCGGAGTGAAACTGGAATTCGGCCATTTTCTGACTGTCCCGGAGGGACATCATGACAATAGCCCGGCGTTTCAACGCCGGGACCGTGGATCGAATTACGCGAGTCCCGAAGGGACGGTTGAGTCGGTGGCATGTTCTACGCAAATTCCCAATTCCATTCCATGTCCAGCACGGGGAAACGGTGTCCCCCGTCGTGGGTCCAATTTCCAGCCGTCCCTTCGGGACTTGCTGGTCTGTCCTGAAATCCGCCACGAAACACCCAAATACCCCGCTAATTCGAAACGGCCGCAAATCGGTCAACCGGGTCATTGGGATACCCGTTGGGATGCCGTCGGTGCCATTTCAAGGCAGTCTGCACCATCGATTCGAGGGTCGTGTATCGAGGCTTCCAGCCCAACTCCCCGAGAGCTCTGTCAGCTACTGCGACAAGGTGCGGAGGGTCTCCGGCACGCCGCGGTTGCTCGATGACTTGGATCTTCTGGCCGGAGAGATGTTGGCAGGAATGGATTACTTCACGGACGGAGAAGCCCGTCCCGTTGCCCAGGTTAAAGCACCCCTGTTTGCCGGGTTGCAGTGCCAGAATATGCGCCTGGGCGAGGTCAGCGATGTGGATAAAGTCCCGTATGCAGGTGCCATCGGGTGTTGGATAGTCCGTTCCGAAGACTTCCACGCAGGGTTTTTGACCGAGGGCGGTCTTCAAAATATTCGGAATGAGGTGAGTCTCAATGCGGTGATGTTCCCCGAACCGCTCACTCGCTCCGGCGGCATTGAAATAGCGAAATGTCGCGAACTCAATGCCGTGCAGTTGGCGATACCACGGAAGCATTTGCTCGATCATCAGCTTCGATTGACCGTAGGGGTTGACCGGTTGCTTCGGCAGTGACTCATCGATAGGCAATCGATCTGGCATGCCATAAACGGCGCAGGTAGAACTGAACACGAACTTTCGGACACCGGACTCCGCGCAGGCATCGAGGAGATTGATCGAATTCGCGACATTGTTCCGGAAGTACTTGGTCGGATTTTTCATCGATTCGCCGACCAGGGCGGATGCGGCGAAATGAACGACCGCCTCGGCCTGGGCTGTCCTGAGGGCTGCAAGAACTGCGGCCCGGTCAGACAGGTCTCCGACGAACAAAGACGCCCGGGGATCGACCGCGGATCGGTGACCTTCGGAAAGATTGTCAAAAACGGTCACCGAAAATCCGGAATCCAACAATTCTTCAACGCAGACAGAGCCAATGTAGCCGGCACCACCGGTTACGAGCACATTCATATTTGGAAATTTTTACGTGTTCGTTTCGAGAATTCAAGCCAGGACTGTCTTTTTCCTTCATCATCCGGTGGTGTCGTTCGCTGCTCGCTCAACCGCCGGCTACCGGCTTTCAACCCTTCGGGTTGCTACGGGGCAATTGTCGCTTTATTGATTCAGCCCCAGCGCCAACGGCGCGACCTCATCCCAGCCTGGGGCAACGCCCCATGGTGTGGCGCGGCGAAATTGACTGAGTGAGCCGATGCAGGTGGAAGACGCATTGAGATGTGGAGATGAGACGGGGGGTACGTCGGATTCTGGATTGCGGAGCGGGCGCGTTCTCGATTCTTACTCTCTATCCAATTTCGCGAAGACTCAC
>CAMDJH010000029.1 GCA_945900455.1 Akkermansia muciniphila | reverse complement strand
CTGTTGCTGCGCGGACAGGGAGACTGTTGTGGTCGTGTAATTTTGCCCCGCCAGGGCCGCGGAGTTCTGGTTACCCACGTCGCCCGAGAGTTGGAACGTCGTCCCATCGCGCGGCGAATAGACTCCGCCTAGGGAGAAGATCGGCCCGACTTGTTGCGGAACTCCGTGCCCGTATTGGCGTACTTCGACTCCGCCCGACGCCGACAGATTGATGCGTGCGGAGGCAGGGTACTGTAGGCGCAGCAGCGCCCTTTCGTACGTTTGCCCTGAGGAATCCGCCGGCTCCAAGTAGCCGAACGTGGCCCCTAATCCGCCGGTGATTTTCGAACTCAGTTGGTAATTAAACCAGTCGTCATTCGACACCTCATACGAGCCAATCAAATTCTCATCGTACTCCAAAATCGTCTGCCGGGCGTTGACGTCAAAAGACGCCTTCTCGTCGATCTCATAGTGGGACGTCAATCCGGTTTGATAGCTATAACGCTTCACTCGGGTTCCGACGTCCACCGCCGCGCCGGATGAGTCGTCGTACGATTGAATGAAGCCCAACGTCAGTCGGCTGAAGGGCCATCGGCCGGCGAGATTTACCAAGTGATCGACCGTGTTAAATTGATCGTTCTCCGTGAAAATCTGGATTCTTGGGGTGTAATCGAGCGTCAGGATCCGACCGGTGCCGCCTTCCCGATCGCCCATTTCGACGAGCAGTGCCGGGGAAAGATTCCAGGTCAGGTCGTCGGTTTTTTTCGTGGACGAAATGGTGACGTTATCGTCGTAGACGGCCTGTCCCGAAACACGTGGATACAGCGAGAACGGGCCCCATTGGCGCCAGGCAAAATGACTTTCGCTGCGGGACGCGTCGTCGGGCGGGAGCGAGGTTGTTACCGGTGCGTTGTGCGAGGGTGGCAGTAGGCCGTCGCGAAGCGGGCTGTTGACGGGCTGCCCGACGGCGCCCAACACGCCGACTCCGAAACCAATAGGAATTGCCCGCCGTAGCCAGGGGCCAATGGGGAGCGGACGTGTCATGGTTGCAAAAAAACGGAACTCTCCTCCAACGGCTCGGGTCCCGCCGGTTGAAGTGCGGTACGGTACCTGCCGGGCTGATGTCGTCAAGACCGAGCGTGGGCCGTGAATCCGAGGTCTTTCTTTACCTTATGGCGCATTGACAGCTGCAGGTGCCGAGATAAGACTGGCCCAATGAAAGTTAATCTTTCGATCCTTTCGAACGTTTCTATGAAACCGAGACGGTTTCCGCGGCGTAAGCCCACGAAATGGGCTGCTTCATGGACTTCTTTATCAAGTCTGCCCGGTCTGTTGTTGTTGATTGGGGTCTCGAATTACTCGCCGGTGAGCGCGGCGATAACGATCACTCCGACCTTCGACAGTTCGATCACCGGAAACGCCAACGCGGCGGACATCATGGCATCGATCAATTCGGCGATTCAGGTATATCAAACGACGATTGCGACGCCGATCACGGTCAACATCACATTCAAAGCAAATGAAAGCGTCGGCCTTGGGCAAAGTGCGACCTTGAATACCGACATGTCGTACAGCCAATTCTTGACCGATTTGACTGCGCTGCAATCGTCCGCGAATGACACACTGGCACTTGCACATTTGGGTGCTGGTCCGAACAATCCCGTCAATGCCAACGCCAATATTCGTTTGACCCTTCCGCTGCTCCGGGCATTGGGTGAGACGAGTTTGGGCAACAATTTTGGAGGCCACGACGCCGTCGTCAGTTTGAAGACGTCGATCATGAATCTCACCCGTACCGGCCCGCAGAATCCGGTTAAGTACGATCTTCTGGATGTTGTTTCGCACGAAATCAATGAGGTTCTCGGTTTTGGATCCGCCCTCAACGGTCTGGCCAACGGGGCGCCGAGTCCCACCGGGGCCATCAAATCATTGGACCTCTTTCGGTACGACCAGGCGGGTAGCCGCAGCCTGACCACGGCGGCGGCGGCGGAAGCCTATTTATCGCTCGACGGAACCACGCGTTTGACGCGGTTCAACCAGAATGCGGGGGGAGATTTTAATGATTTTTTCACGGGGACTTTGCCCCAGGTTCAGGACGCGTTTTCAACGCCGGGCGTCCAGATTAACTTGGGTGTGAACGAGTGGACGGGTTTGGACGTCATCGGCTACAGCCTGGCGGCAGTGCCCGAGCCGCGTTCGGTGGCGTTTTTGGCCGGCACCGCCTTGATTGGATTCGCCGCAGTTCGCAGACGGATGGGGGCGTAATGGGAGTGGGGCGAAGGGCAGCTTCTTCTTTCATGTATCGGTTCAAGCCCCCGGCACGGTCCCGATTCTCCCCGCGGCGAGAATTCACCGAACTTAACGGTGCGCGCCGAGGCGCCATGAAACATTGAAGGAAAGTTTTTCGAGAGGTCACGCGGACTGTTGCATTCAGCCCGGCCTAGTCCATACTCGGGCCTGTGTCTCAGCACACCTAGCAAGTAATGAGGGAAAATCCCGTTTCGCCGGAGTCACCCGACGGTGACTGGAACATCCAGAAAGCCCGCGCCACCTATAATATTGACCGCTGGGGTGCCGGGTATTTTGACATTGATGACGATGGTCACGTTGTCGCCCGTCCGCTGCAGGAGAAGGGAGCGGCGGTGGATGTCACGGACGTGATTGACGAGGCAAAGGCCCGGGGGCTGAAGCTGCCCTTGTTGATCCGATTTCAGGATATTCTGCGGCATCGAGTTCAGGCCTTAAATGAGGCATTCCGGGCCTCCATCGCGGAATTCCACTTCAAGGGCAGTTACCGCGGGGTGTTTCCCATCAAAGTGAATCAATTGCGCGAGGTCGTGGAGGAGATCCTCGACGCCGGGCGGCCCTACAATTTCGGACTGGAAGTGGGCAGCAAGCCGGAGTTGTACATCGGCATGGCGCTCCAGGACCAGCCGGGCTCCTTGATCATCTGCAACGGGTACAAGGACGTCGCCTTCATCAAGCTCGCCCTGCAGGGGATCAAACTGGGAAAAAAGGTAATCATGGTGGTGGAAAAGCTCGAAGAGTTGCGTCAGATCATCCTGGTTTCCAAACAGGTTGGCGTCGAACCGATGATCGGAATCCGCGCCCGGCTTTTGAGCAAGGGCGCCGGGAAATGGGCGGAAAGCGGAGGAGAAAATGCGAAGTTCGGATTAAGCACCGCTGAATTGCTCGCAGCCACCTCGCTCCTGCAGAAGGAGAATCTCACGCATTGTTTCAAGCTGCTTCACTTTCACATCGGTTCCCAGGTGCCCGACATCCTGACGGTCAAGCGGGCCGTCCAGGAGGCGGGCCGCTTTTATGCAAAGCTGCACAAGATGGGATTCCCGATCGAGTTTGTGGACGTCGGTGGCGGATTAGGCGTGGATTACGACGGATCACGGAGCGCATTTGACAGCTCCACAAACTATAGTCTTCAGGAGTATACCAATGACGTCGTGTATTATCTGGGTGACGTTTGCAATGCCGAGAAAGTTCCCCACCCGGACATCATCAGCGAAAGCGGACGAGCGCTCGTGGCCCATCACAGCCTGCTCATCGTCGATGTGTTTGGTTCGATTGACAAAACCCCGCCGGGACTTGAACTGCAGTATGGTCTTGGAGGTGAGGGCGAAAACCACCTGGTCAAGGAACTGCTCTACATCCGGGACAACCTCGGCCGTCTGAACAAGCTGGAAGGTTACCACGACGCCCTCGAGCGGAAGGAGGACGCCCACCAAATGTTCACCTTGGGAATGCTGGAGCTTCCGGAAAAGGCCAAGATTGAAACCTTGTACTGGGAGATTTGTGAGAAAGTCGTGGCGAGTTTCAAGGGTCAGTCGTATGTCCCCGAGGAGATTCGCAAGCTGGAAGACTCGTTGGGGCACCAGTACCTCTGTAATTTCTCGGTATTTCAGTCACTGCTTGATCATTGGGCGCTCGGGCAACTCTTCCCGATCATGCCCATCAGCCGTCTCAACGAGCGGCCGACGCAGGAGGGTACCCTGGTTGACATCACGTGCGATTCAGACGGGCAGATCAACAAGTTCGTGGATCTGCCCGGTGTGCGGGACACGCTCCCCATGCATGAACTGAAGCCATCGGGTGAAGGCCACGAAGCCTACCACCTCGGGTTCTTTCTTATGGGTGCCTATCAGGACATCATGGGAGACCTTCACAATTTGTTCGGCCGCGTCAACGAGGTCCATGTGTTCCTGGAACCGGATGAACCGGCTGGCTACTATGTCGAAGAGGTTATTGAGGGAAACACGATCATCCAGTGCCTCAGTGCGGTTCAATATGATGAGCTCGAACTGAAGCGTCAGATGAAGGCTCAGGTCGATGCCGCCATCAAGAGCGACCGCCTGAAGCCGAACGAGGCCATGCGGTTGTTGGACGATTACGAACGCGGACTCAAAGACTACACCTACCTCACTTTCTGACAGACTGGCATGGACGCTCACTTCCACCGGTTTGCACTGATTCACGTGCGGGGTCCCGAATGAACCCCTCCTTGGCGCTACCGGCTCTCGCTGGAGTGATTCGTGGGTTGTCCTGCCTTTTTTGGGGCTTGCCGCTCACCCTGCTGCTCACGGCCAAGACGGCAGTCCCCGACCCATTCCTACCGGTGAATCCCCTGATCGGCCTGCTCACTCATGGCTTGCTCCTGTACGGATTCCATCAACTGAGACATTTTCAACCTCAGGAGAGAATCTGGGTCGTTTCACGGGAACGGGCCGTGCTGCTGGTTTTGCTGCAACTCGCCCTGTTCCCCTTCGCCTATTGGTGGGCTCGACGACCGGATGAGCCGTATTTCCAACGGGGCTTCGCCCTTCTCCTCGTGTCGGGCTTTGCGACGCTCGCGGCCACAAACTTCGTCCTAAAACGGCTGACAGCAATGCTTCCGGATGAAACGTTGCGCGGTGAAACCCGTTTCTTCGTGGCGCTCAATCTTCGCATCCTGGCCGGGGTGGCGCTGCTTGGCGCCGGCTTGCTGCTGACCCAGTTCGGCACCCCGCAACCGGGCGTGCTTTGGCCGCTGTACCGGTTCTTCGAACGGATCGAACCTTGGCAAATCCTCCTGCCCGCGTTGCTGCCCCTGGCACTGACGATGACACTGATCTGGAAAACCAAGGAGGTCGTCCTCACAAGCCTTTGCCGCGCACCGTCACTCTGAATTGGATTAATGTCTGCACGAAACCGGCCGCACGGACATGAGCTGCGTTGCCAAATTCGACGGCGGGCAGGAGAATGTTCGTATCACGCTGTCAATCTTACATCACACACCCTTGATGTCGATTAGTTCCAGCGCCGCTTCGGCCATCTTCGGCCCGGTCAGCCCATGCTTCGCATATAACTCTTCGGCAAGGTAGGCGCTCTGGCCGAATTCCCCGTCGATTCCCAACGACCGGACGCGGTGAGCGATCCCCGCCATGGACAGCGCGTGACTGACCTGCGCCCCCATTCCACATACCTTCTGATGATCCTCAATCGTCACCAGCCGGCCGCCGCACTTTCTTACCGCAGCGCCAATGGCCGCCACATCCACCCGGTTGATGAACGGGTTGTTAATGACCGTCGCGCTTCGCCCCTTTGACGCCAGAATCTTCGCGGCTTCCAATGCCTTGTTGAACAGAACGCCCGACCCGATCAATACGACGTCCGTACCTTCCTGAATCACCTGCGCCTTGCCCCATTCGTAGCGGGCACCGTCGACCCATCGGACTGGGTAACTCTCGCGCCCGACAAAGAAGATCACCGATTCACCATCCCGCCCCGCCGAGCGCTCGTCCGCAATCCGTTTCACCGCCTGATACATGAAGGACTCCGCCTCGTCCGCGCAACTCGGGGCAATGACGATGGTGTGGGGAATGGCGCTGACCGCCGCAAAATAGGTGGTCGCCTGATGACTCGCTCCATCCGCCGCATCCTGGAAACCGATGTGCGAAAACATCGCGATAACCGGCGCTTGGGAAAGCGCGGCCATGGTCAACGGCAGATTGCCCTTCGTGACCCCAAATTGACCGAAGGTATCCACGATGGGAATCAATCCCGATTTTGAAAGGCCCACTCCGACACTGATCATATTCGATTCCGCAATGCCCACTTCAATGAATCGAAGAGTCGCCTTTTGGAAAGTGCTGATGCCGGTCGATCCTTGCACGTCCGCGGAGACAGAGTAGACCGGGAGTCCTTCGGTGGCCGCGCGAATCGCTCCCGCAGCGAGACCGGCCTGCACCTTGTCCTTCTTGACGGCCGGGGCTGCACTCGGCATCGGAGACGAAGCCGCCGCCAGCGCCTTGGCCTTCTTCGCAGTGTCCTGCGTTTCCCAAAGCGTTCGCAGCGACTGCGCCCAGGCGCGAAATTCATCCGGGGTCTGCCCGCCATAAATTTCATCGACGAATTCGATAATCTTTTCCCCGTTGGCCAGCGGGAACCCATGCCCGCCCGCAGCATTCTCCATCGTGCTCTTCACCCCGTAGCCCTTGATGGTCTTCAGCCAAATGCAGACGGGCTTTGAAGGATTGGCCCGCGCACTCGCCACCGCCTGCTCGACCGCCAGGTAGACCGCGGCCAAGTCATTGCCGTTCGGCACGCGGCGCACATCCCATCCCAGATCGTCCAATGCTTCGAGCGATGGCTGCATCGAAAATGCGTCCGGCGTGATCCGCCCCGACAGCTTGGTGTCATTGTCGGAGATAACCATGACGAAGGGATTCAATCGTCCCTTGCCCGCGAGCCCTGGAATTGCAGCGAACGCTTCTCGAGCCTCACCCTCCATCGCGGCACCGTCGGAAACCACGCAGAACGTAACTCGATCGCGGCCGACCAGCTGATCACCAATGGCCAAACCTTGCGCCTGCGGCAAGGCCGAACTTAACGGGCCGTTCGACAGCAACACGCCCTCGGGATTGATGTGCGATTCCCCATGGCCCGTCAGCTTGCTCGCAATGCTTCGGAAGCCTTTCAAGGTTTCAAACGTCATGCCGGCAAAACCATAGTTGGCCCGCAGCGCATAGATCCCGTTCTCGGCATGCCCGGCGTCGTTCACAAAATGGTAGGCCTCGTGCCACGGACGTCCCGAGGTCTGAAACATCACTCCATGGATCGCCGCGATCACCTCCGCAAACGCCGCCGGCCCGCCCCAGTGACACGCCGCGCCGCCATTGACCGCGTGGACATCCATGAGGGCGACCAGAGCGCGAGTGGCCCGCGGATCACCGAGGGTGACCGGTTGTCCCGCGGTGTTGGGAACTTGCACCGCATACCTCGGGGGAGCGGATGGCGTTGGAGCCAGGCGAGATTTCAGAGTTTGTGGAGTGAGAGCGGGCATCGCCACGCGGGCGACGACAGAATTATCAACGGCCATAGGTCAAAAGGGTGTGCGAACTCGGTTCAATAAAATCAAGTGATAGCAAAACAAAGAGGAAGGAGCCTAGGGAGCGGGGTTCGAATTGGAAATGGGTTTTTCCGGGACGCGAGCCGTTCCGGTGCATCCCGAAGTTGTTGGTAGAGGTTGTCGCGTTGCGACAACCCCGCCCGCGTACAGCGGGCGGACAGGGCCGCAGCGTGGCTCGTGCCGCGGCTGAACGGCGCGGGGACGCCGCAGCGCGGCGTCCGCTACATTCTCCAACAACTTCGATAATGAGCCTGTCACTTTTTCGGGACATTCCTCTTCTCTGCGTTCGTTGCGATCTGTTGCGGCGAATCGTCCATGAAACCGGAGTTGGAACCGCGGATGAACGCCGATAGACGCCGATTCCCGTCACTTGGGCAGCGTCCAAGAGCTCACTCCGAAGGTCAAACGCAACGGCTTCGCTTTATCCGCGTCAGTCCGTGTCCATCCGCGGTTTATCCTCTCAGCTTCCCCTGCCCAACCTCCCGGAGACGCAGGATTAAAAATGGCCCCTGAGGCCCTGGTTGGTCTAATTCGCTTTCGTTGGGTGCCGGATGCCCTGTGCATTTCAGCGGTTTTCCGGTTCGCCTCGGTCCAAATATCCTTATCCTGCGCCCTCTGACTCCGCTATCTGTCATGTTGATCGCTGGTGAACCGAGCGGCGACTGGCTGGCCGCCGACCTGGTGAACGCCCTGCGCGGGCAACTCGGCCGCCGCCCCGCCCACTTTTTTGGTGCCGGCGGCGAGCGACTGCAGGCGGCAGGGGTCGAACTAACCGTCGAATTGACGCGTCACTCGGTGATTGGTCTCTCAGATGTGCTGCGTCACTACGGGAAATTCCGGGGTTTTTTTCACACCCTGCTTCAGCAAGCCATCGATGAGAAACCGGACGTCTTCGTCGGTATTGATTTTGGGGGATTCAATCTCCGGTTCGCCCGGGCATTGCGGAAGGCCGCATCTCGAATTCCGGGATGGCACCCGCGAATCGTTCAGTATGTGTCGCCGCAGGTCTGGGCTTCTCGTGCCGGTCGGGCGAAACTGATCGAGTCCACTCATGACCTGCTTTTGTGCATCTTGCCGTTCGAACCCGGATGGTACGCGCAACACGCACCCGCTCTTCCGGTCGAGTTTGTCGGACATCCCATCGTGGATCGTCACGCTGGAGTATCGCCGACCCCCATTGACAGCGCTCCGGAAGCGCTCGGTAAAATCACAGTGCTCCTGCTTCCAGGCAGCCGCCCGGGGGAATTGCAACGGCATCTTCCCGTGCTACTCCCGGCGGCTCGGAGACTCCGCGAAGAAGCGGGGGCGACCATTCGGATGGTGTTGCCCAACGAACATCTCCGCACCGTGGCCGAGTCGTTGCCCGAGGACTTGACCGGCGTCGAGGTGCAGGTCGGCGGCCTGGAAAATGCCCTTCGCACCGCCACGGTTGCCATTGCTTCAACCGGAACCGTGACCCTCGAATGCGCGTGGTTTGGCGTCCCGACCGTTGCGCTCTACAAGACGTCCTGGACGACCTACCAAATTGGACGCCGCATTATCCAGGTACGGTGGCTCGCCATGCCCAACCTCCTCGCCAATGCCTCCGTGATGCCCGAGTTCATTCAGGGCGAAGCCACGGCCGATCATCTCGCGAATTCAGCCCTCGAACTGCTTCACGATTCGGACCGCCGCATGCAGATTCAGGAACAACTGCGAACCGTGATCGCATCGCTCGGAAGTCCCGGGGCCGCGGACCGGGCCGCCGCGGCGATACTCCGTATTGTCCCAGGACACGAGCCGACTCGGATTGGCGGCGGCCCATCCTGATGGAGTGACATCCAACGCAACGCAAAGGTTCCTTGACCTGTCTCGATTTTCGCCGGCCAATTTTGTCCGTAGGCATTCATCCACTCATGAAGTTGAAACTAACGCCGGTTCCCGGCTCCATCGTCGCCCCACAAGGATTCTTGGCCGCCGGGGTATTCTGCGATATCAAACGCCTCGGCACCGGTAAGGGCTCGAACAAGGGGAAGAAGCGTGATCTCACGCTGATCGTCTCGCAAACCGAGGCCACGGTCGCTGGGATGTTCACCACCAATCAGATCTGCGCCGCGCCCGTGAAGGTCTGCGTTCCCCGCGTTGCCAAGGGCATCGCCCAGGCCATCGTCGTCAACTCCGGCAACGCCAATGCCTGCACGGGACGTCAAGGGATGCGAGATGCCCTTGCCATGACCGCCGCGACCGAACAGGCTCTCGGCATTGCCCCCGGCCGGGCACTGGTTGGCTCCACCGGCCGCATCGGCGTTCTCCTACCCCTGAAAAATGTCCAGACGGGCATCCACGCCGCCGCGAAGCAGCTCGGCACCACTCCGACCCACGCAGATCAGGCCGCCGAGGCGATCATGACCAGTGATTCTCGATCGAAACAGATTGCGGTGGAGTTCCTGCTCAGCGGAAAAAAGGTCCGTCTCGGCGGAATCTGCAAAGGGGCGGGCATGATCCAACCCGGCATGTCCGACACCGGTGCCCGTCCGGCCGCCGTCCCCGCGGGGCTTCACGCAACCATGTTGTGTTTCATCACGACCGATGCAGCGATCGAGGCCGCCGTTCTCCAAACCGCCCTTCGGGAAGCCGTTGCCCACAGCTTTAACCGAATCACCGTTGATGGGGATATGAGCACGAATGACACCGTCCTCGTCATGGCCAACGGTCAGGCCGGCAATCGACTGATAAGACAGACCAAGAAATCTTCCGCCACCACAGCTCCGTTCAAATGTTTTCAGGCCGCCCTCCAGCATGTCTGCCTCGAACTCGCCCGAATGATTGTGCGCGATGGCGAAGGGGTTCACCGCGTTGTCACCGTCCGTGTCTCGGGCGCCCAGTCTGCGGCCGACGCCGATGCCGCCGCCCGCGCGGTCGCCAATAGTTCCCTGGTCAAGACAAGCTGGCACGGTGGCGATCCCAACTGGGGTCGCATTATCGACGCGCTCGGCTACAGCCCCGCCGTAGTTGTCGAGGATCGTGTCGATATCGGCTATAGCACTCCGGGTTCCCGCCGGGTCGCCTGGAGCCTCCGACGTGGACAGCCCACGCGGACACCCTTTGCGACATTGTGGAAGGCGGTTCAGCCCCAGGAGTTTGATCTTCATATCCGCCTGAACCTCGGCCGCGGCGAAGCCCTCATGTATGCCGCCGATCTAACCGAGAAATACGTCGACTTTAACAAGGGAACCCTCGCGGACCCCAGCCAAGCCGCTTCCCTGGGCGGTTAGAATTTGACCGACCGATCGAAATCTTCGACGTCCGATCGCGCCCTTAACCGTTTTTCCTCGGAGACAATGAAAGAGCTTATCACCAAGGCCACCACATTGCTGGAGGCACTCCCTTATATTCAGAAATTCAACGGCACAACCTTTGTTGTGAAATACGGTGGATCCTTCATGGATTCACCCGACCCCGCCGTTCGCGACGGCGTCGCCCGCGACATCGTTTTTCTGGAAGCGGTGGAGATCAACCCGGTCGTTGTCCACGGCGGCGGAAAAGCCATCACTCGAGCCATGCAAACGGCCGGTCTCGCGGCGCACTTCGTCCAGGGCCAACGCGTCACCGACGAAGCGGCCATCCGCGTCGTCGATCGAGTGCTATCGACCGAGATCAATCCGGAGATCGTCGAGACCATTCGGCGGATCGGTGGTGCGGCTCAAGGTTTTGCGGGGACGGAAATCTTTCGTTGCCGGAAGCTGTCCTTGCGCGGCCCGCAGGGCGAGGACCTGGATATCGGTTTTGTGGGCGAAGTCACTGCGGTGGACACCGCTCCATTGCTCGATTGCATCCGTCGGGGTGTCACCCCGATCATCAGCCCGACCGCCCGCGATTCCGATGGCCGGATCTACAATTGCAATGCCGACGTCGCGGCCGCCATGACCGCCATCGCCCTCAAAGCCCAGCGCCTCGTTTTTATGAGCGACGTGCCAGGACTGCTCCGGGATCCGAAGAATCCCCAATCCCTGATCTCCCACCTGCCCGTCAACCAAGTTCCCGCGCTGAGGCAATCGGGCGTGATCGACCAGGGGATGATCCCCAAGATAGACAGCGCCGTCGCCGCGATCCGCGCGGGTGTCGAAAAAGTTCAACTCGTGGATGGCCGTGTTCCGCACTCGGTGTTGCTCGAGATTTTCACCGATGCGGGCTTTGGCACCGAGGTGGTCGCGGCGGAATAGTCCTCTTGAGATTCATGCTTTTTTATGTGGTTGGACATTTCTTGGATTGCATAGGACGGACAAACGGCGTAACTCACCGACAGATTTCAGAAAACCCAAAACCCCCACATCACCATGGCTAAAGGCAACAACAGTCAGAAAAAAGAAGTCAAAAAACCGAAGAAAGAGAAACCGAAGGCGGCGCCCGCTCGCAAGGGCTCGTGATCGACTGCCGGTAGGACCGTTCAATTCGGGGTCCGGAAGGGGAAACACATGGATTGCCCTCTCCGTGCTGCGTGGAGGTTTTCGCTACCCGTGAACTGACTCCATTTCGCAAATCGAGGACGAAGAACGAGCGCGACGGACGAGGACGATTTCAAGGACCCCGTTGCGGCACTTTCGTCCTCGTCCCTCGCACTTCGTCCGTCGATGGCGACGAACAGCACACCGACTTATGTGCCAGGACCCACGGAGCGCGGTACATGGTCTCAATTCATGTCCAATTTTTGGAAAACTTTCTTCTCCATGAACCGATTGGGATCGACCTTCCGGTCGGTTCTTGAGTTTGGACATTCCAAAGGCGCGGAGCGCCGCAAGAACTTAGCCCATGGCGTCAGTGGGATTTCTGTTAAGTTCGGTGGATCCGCTTTCGTCCTTCGTGCACTGCCTAGTTTCCCTCCGGTTCGCATGAAATTCATCGATAAGTCGGTATTCCTCATCGGGTTCCTTGTCGCCCTCTCCAGTCTGGCTGCCGTCGATCCGGCACCCATCGATCTGCCCGATGGATTGGTTGCCGAGCTGGTTGCTGCCCCACCCCTCGTCCTCCATCCTATCATGGCGGCGCTCGGTGAGCGTGGCCAATTGTTCGTCGGTGATTCTTCCGGGACAAACCTCAATAAGGCGGGTCTTGAGAAAGTCCTCCCTCATCGGGTGGTGCTTCTTTCCGACACCAACGGGGACGGAATTTACGATCGTTCCACGGTTTTTGCTGACAAGATGACGTTTCCCCAAGGGGGCGTGTGGGTGCAAGGGTCGTTCTTCGTCGCATCGCCTCCGGGCATTTGGAGGCTGACGGATACAAATGGAGATGGGGTCGCCGATCGTCGGGAAATGATCGTGGGCGGGTACGAATTCACGGGCAATGCCGCCGACGTGCACGGCCCATTTCTGCATCCCAACGGCCGGCTCTATTGGTGTCACGGGCGCAAAGGCCACCGAGTGACGCAATCCGACGGCACATTGGTTCACTCCGGTCTGGCCTCGGGTATCTGGTCCTGCCGACCGGATGGTTCCGACGTTCGATGGCATGCGCTCGCGTCGGCCGACAATCCGGTGGAAATCGATTTTACGCCCGCGGGGGAGATCATCGGCACCGTCAATCTGTACTATAACAGCCCGCGGGGTGACACGATCATGCATTGGCTGCGGGGCGGAGTTTATCCGCGCGAGGATGAGCTCGAAGCAATCGAAGGTCTTCCCCGCACGCTGGACACGATGCCAGTGGTCCACAATTTTGGACACGTTGCGGTATCAGGATGCGCCTTCTACCGAAGCGGCGCGCTCAACCCGGGCTGGCGAGGCAGTCTGTTTGTCGCTCATTTTAATACGCAACGCGTGAGCCGGATGGAATTCAACCCGGACGGTGCAACGTTCAAGGTGGCGGAGCACGAGTTTCTGACGCTGCACAACCCGGATGCGCACTTGACGGATGTCCTGGAGGACCGGGACGGTACCCTTCTAGTGGTGGATACCGGAGGGTGGTTTCGCATCGGTTGCCCGTCCTCGATGATGGCGAAGCCCGAAGTTTATGGCGGAGTTTATCGCATCCGCTCGACCGGCAAGATGGCATCCGTGGAACGGTGGGGAAACTCGGTTGCGAAAGTCTGGGAACTTGCCCGCGGCGGCGATGCCTCTGCCGTGCCGTCGCTTATCGCAATGCTGCGTAGCGATGCGCCGGGCACATCCCATGCGGCGGCCAATGCGCTGGCCTCACTCGCCAGTCCCGAAGCGGCCAACGCCCTCCGGATCGCGCTCGATTCCCGAGATCCGGCCGTGCAACTTGCCGCAGCGCATGCGCTCGGTTCGCTGCCAGGCTTGGACCTTGAATCCATCGGAGCCCTCCTCAAGCGGTTGGAGAGTGACGTGGATCCGGCGGTCGAGCACCAAGCGATGGATGCCCTCATCCGTGCGGGCCGATCCGGGCCGCTGATGCTAGCCCTGAGGGATGAACGGAAACCGGCCCTCCAGCGCCGGGCACTCGTGATATTGGATCAATTGACGGGGTCACCACTCTTTGCGGCATCCGGGGTGCCGCTACTCGGTGCAAGGGATCAAGCCTTAGCCGGCACGGCAGCCCGCGTGGTGGTGCGGCATCGAGATTGGATACCGCCGGCGGTAACTCTAATCACCGCCTGGCTAAAGGAATCGCCGATCCCTGCGGGCCGGTTTGCCCTGATCGAGACCGTCGCAACGCCTTGGCTCACCGAACCGTCCGTGCGAGACCTCGTGGCGTTGTTGCTCACTAGCGCCGATCCAGCTCAATTACGGTCCGCGTGCCGGATCCTGGCTTCCGCCGCGGCTGGGCGCCCGGATAGTCGGTGGATTGCCCCCCTTCAAGCCGGCCTCAAAACCGCGTCGGGGGCGGATCAAACCTTGCTGATCGATGCGCTTGCGAAAGCGCAAACTTCCGAGACGTCCGCCGCCCTCCGTGGCTTCGCGTCCGATGAGAGACATCCCCTGGGTCTTCGAATCAAGGCCTTGGGTGCGGCCCTGAACCCAAGCGCACCGTTTCCGGAAGATTCCTATACGCTACTGTCCCGTGTCATTGCCGACGGCACAATCGGTAGCGCCCGGCTCGAATCGGCGCGCATTCTTGCCAGCGCACGATTGAGCTCGAGCCAATTGCTCGCACTGGCTCCGGCCGTTGCCACTCTCGGCCCGCTGGAATTGCGCGAACTGCTCAAGGCATTTGACGCATCCAGTGACGCTGGAATTGGCATTGCACTGGCAGAATCACTCAACACCGCAACGTCGCTGCCGTCGCTTCAGGAAAGCGAAATCCGTACCCTCCTCAGTCACTACCCACCGGAGGTTTATGCGACGATCTCACCCGCGTTGCGCCGCTTGGCAGCTGCGGATACCGAGCGTCGTCGCAAGGTCGAAACATGGCCGACACTTGTCGCTGCCCACGGCAACGCGTCGGAGGGGCAAAAGGTATTTGAATCGGGCAAGGGAGCCTGCACCGCGTGCCATCGAATTGGAACCATCGGAAACCTCGTCGGGCCAAATTTGAGCGCGATCGGATCGATTCGCACGGAGCGTGATTTGTTGGAGTCGATCCTGTTTCCGAGCAATACGCTGGCCCGCGACCACGAGGCGTACGCCATCGAGAGAGGGCCCAGCCAGTCGATCGTCGGGGTAATCCGCAAGAGCCTGCCTGAAGCCATTGTAGTCGCGGACGCCACCGGCCAGGAACACACTTTGGCCCGCCGGGAAATTACCTCAATGCACGTACTTCCCAACTCGCTGATGCCTGACGGGCTGGATCGGGCAATGTCGGATGAGGAACTACGCGATTTGGTGGCTTTTTTGCGAAGCCGCAAGTGACCCGTGCTACAGTGTGGCCCTTGCCGCCAACGCGGCTTGTACGACATCGACATCACCCTTTCGTGCCAGCCCGCCCGAAAAGATACCGGGTGCGCTGACGACCTACTGACGTGAAACGTACACCCGCTCACACGCTCCTATGAGACAACAGTTGCCAGACTTTGGACGGCCCGGCACCGCGCCGTTCTGGTTGCTGAGTTTTTGGGTGCTGTCGAGCGCCTGGGGGCTGGTGTTTGGTGCTTCGCTTAGCATCCAGGTGACGCCCAAATTTTCCGGTGAATCGATTCAGCCCGACTCCCTCCGCTACCAATCCGCAGCCGGTGAGTCCTTCTCCATCACCCGGGTCAGCTATTTACTGAGCGGCTTCGGCCTCGAACGCCCGGACGGTTCGTGGTTCGAGCCGACCAACCGCATCGCGTGGCTGGACTTGGAAAAAGGCCGCGACTCGCTTCGTCTGGAGGGAATTCCGATGGGTCCGTATCGAAGCGTGCGCTTCCATGTCGGTCCTGACGAGAAGGACAATCATGCGGATGTCGCCCGATTTCCCGCCAATCATCCGCTGAATCCAAACCTGAACGGCTTGCACTGGAGTTGGCAAGGCGGCTACATCTTTCTCGCCCTGGAAGGGATGTGGCGCACTGCGGGCAGTCCGTTCGACGGTTGGTCTTATCACCTCGCCCGCGATACGAACCGCACCCGCATCCATCTCGCCGTGGCGCTCGACCTCGCGCGCGACACACGACTCGATCTCGAATTCGACCTGGCTTCACTCTTCACCACGCCGGCGCCGTTGTCGTTCGTCAAGCAGGGTTCATCTACCCACTCGCGTGACGGTGACCCCATTGCGGGCGCGTTGGTGGCGAATCTGCCTGGCTCGTTTCGGGTGCAACGAGTGAGCGCTCTCGCGAATTTCGAAACGGTGACCGCACCGGTCAAACCGCTCTACCTGCCGGAGAAATTCACGCCGTATCGGTTCCAGATGAGTGCCACGTTTCCGATTCCTGAATTGCCGCGTGACAATCCACTCATCGAAGAACGGGTTGCACTCGGTCAAAGACTTTTCAACGAGACTGCCCTGTCGAAGGACGGCTCGATCTCCTGCGGTTCGTGTCATCTGGCCCGCGCTGCTTTTTCCGACCCGCGCCGTTTCAGTGTTGGGGTGCGTGATCAGGTCGGCTCGCGCAATGCGATGCCACTGTTCAACCTTGCGTGGAAGTCGTCATTCTTGTGGGACGGTCGCGCCGCGTCGCTCCGAGCCCAGGCATTGATTCCGATTCAAGATCATTCGGAAATGGATGAGACGTTGACGAATGTGGTGGCGAAACTGAAGTCCGATGGTGGCAACCGAGGTGCGGCGGCTCAAATTGACAAAGCCGACGTTCGAAATCCGAAATCCGAAAGGGAATCTTACCCCGTGCTTTTCAAGCGTGCCTTCGGCTCGCCGGAAATTACGCCGGAAAAAATCGGGCTAGCCCTCGAACAATTCATGCTCACGCTAACATCGTTCGAGTCCAAATTCGACCGCATGCTCAAGGGGGAGGCCAGGCTCAGTGAAGCAGAGCAGCGCGGCTTCGAACTGTTCATGACGGAATTCGACCCACGGCGCGGGCAATACGGCGCGGATTGTTTCCACTGCCACGGCGGCCCATTATTTCAGAGCCAGACGTTTGCCAACAATGGCCTGGACACTCAACCACCCGACCTCGGCCGCTACCGGGTCACTGGCAAGAAGGGTGACAAAGGCAAATTCGCCGTCCCCTCGCTCCGAAACATCGCACGGACCGGGCCCTACATGCACGATGGTCGTTTTTCGACGCTGCAGGAAGTGGTCGAACACTACAGCACGGGGGTGAAGCGCAGTGAAACGTTGGACCCAAACCTGGCGAAGCACCCCGACGGCGGCGTGCCGTTGAGTGCGGCGGACAAGAAGGCATTAGTTGCTTTCCTGCAAACGCTCGGCGAATAGCCCGGGGAGAGCTATGCCGATGCCAACGCCCGCCGCCGTGAGATCGAAGATCCGCCGAAGCTACGACGATCGCCCGTATCCTGCGGCCGATGAGAGTGTTTTGACGAACCCCGGATGTAAAATCGCCCCGCTTGAATGGATCGATGCACTCTCGCGGCCAGGTCGCGAGAGCGTGCAGCCTCGGCGAATCCTCGTCGCGGGATGCGGCACTGGCAGCGAAGCGTTCAGTCTCCGGCGCCGTGTGCCCAGCGCAGGGATTGTCGCGGTCGATTTCAGCCCACGCTCGATCTCGATCGCACTCCGCCTCGCGCAACGCGCCCCAGAGATGCGAGGTATCCGCTTCGTGGTCGCCGATCTCGCCAGCCCGCGGCTCGCTGCCACGATCGGACGAGGCTTCGATTTCATCTCATGCCACGGCGTGCTTTCCTATGTGCCCGAGCCAGAACGCGCGCTGGGCAACCTCGCGCGCTGCCTGACTCCGGACGGCGCGCTCTACCTTGGTGTGAACGGGTCCACACATCCCAGTGTGGGGTGGCGACAGGCACTGTCGGGATTTGGCATCGACGTCGAAAACTTCCGCGACACCCGGCGTTTGCGCGAAATCCTGCGTGCCTGCGATGCCATTTCCTTCCATGACTCGCAGAGCCGACTTTCCACGGAATCCGCCGCCCACCTTGCCGGCGACCTCTTTGGCGCCTGCATCCACAATCTGCCGCTGACCGAGTGGCTGCGCGTAGCGCGAGTGGCTGGTCTGAGCCTGTGCGGCAGCTACTCGTGCGGCCATTCACTGGGACCGCTTTGCCGGCGGAGCCTCACTCGCGTCCTTATGCCGCGCTCGCGCGCGGAGTTTTGCGAATTGGAGGAAATGCTGATCCCCGCATCGTTTCACCGCCTGCTCTTCATGCGCAAGCCACCCGCAAATCCGCCCTGGGACGATGTGGATGCGCTGCTCGCGTGGTGCCCGATCCGCACGCGACTTCACCACACGGCACTGCCGTTACGGGGCCGTTCGTGGCACGCGCTCCGACCCGTGCGCTACAGGAGCACCGCCCCAGGCACGCGGATCGATCTGAGAATCCCAGAATGGGAGGCGGAAATCCTGCGCGAAAGCGATGGCTCGCGATCACTGCGGGACATCCTGGGAAAAATCCCGGTGACCATCCCCGCGCCGCTGCTTCGCGAGCAACTTTACATCCTCTATTTGCTCATTGTGATCGACCTGTTACCGCCCACACCCGTCACCGACCGGTAACGGGGCGGTCGGTTGGAGTCAACGCCACACCAGGAAAGCGCGGTTTTCGATGCGGCCAACGCGGCCCAGGTCAATAATCGTTTTAGTCCCCGCCAGCCTTGCGGACAAATAGGGTGGCTTTTTTGATGCCGCCCTTCGGATTCTTATTCGGCTTGAGATCTTTCATTTTCAGGGTCGCGGTGGGTTTGTTTTTTTTGGCGGGTTTTTTCATAGGATTGGAGGATTCGAGTTGGATATTGCGGGGATCATTCGCTGAGATTGATTGGTCTGGGTTATTGCTCCACGGCGCGCACGGTGGTTAGCGATTTTAGGAAACTATGGTCGGCCCATGTCCAGACAACTTTCTTATCACGGGTGACTTCAAAGGCGTGGGCTCCTTTTCCTTCCTGGCCACGTAAAAAATTTCCGATGAGCAGATGCCCATTGGGCAATTGTTGAATGCTGGAAACCCAGGTGATATTCAATTCGGGTGCGTCCGCCGCCGTGAATTGCCAGGCGATCTTCTTGTCAGGCGTCACCTCGATGACACGCTTTTGAGTGCCGCACGAGATCAGCGTATTTCCATTCTTCAAGCGTTGCGCATCACCCGTATTCTCAACGCCCGTGTACTCCCAGACGACTTTTCCGTCCACATCGACTTCGCGCACCGCTCCTTCGCCTTCGTGGGCGGCGAGGATGTTTCCGTTGGCTAGCTTGTGAACATTCCGGACCTGGAGATGATAGCTTTCATGACTGGTCTTGAGCGGCGTGACGCGCACGACGCTCCCCTTGGGATTCACCTCCACCGCCTGACAGGGGCCCTGTTCGGCGATAAGTGTGTTGCCATTGGCCAATCGTTCGCAGCCGAGAACCTGAGGGCACTGGCTAACGTAGTTCCAAACTTCATCCCCTTTGCGGGTGATTTCGCGCACCCCGGTCGGCTTGCCACCGTAGGCGTATAGAACATTGCCGTTCGGCAGCACTTGGAAAATAACGGCGATGCTCGGCGGTTTGTGCTCCCAGATCAATTTGCCGCTATCATCGAGTTCGAGGAGACGGTTCGGTCCCTTGCCATACTCGAAGAAAAGGAGGCGATGCCGGATTAGGGAATCCGCCGCGAATGAGGAGAGGGATGACAGGAGCGTCATCACCAGGGCGAGGAAGTGTGGGTGGCGTTTCATGGGATGTAATATCAGGTGTTTGGGATCCAGTGGTGAGGGGAGGGGAGGGGACTCTTCGAATGGCAGGGATGGGTATAAGGTTAGGTGAGAATCGGGTGGAGGACGCGGCCGGCGACATCGGTGAGGCGAAAATCGCGACCGGCGTAGCGGTACGTCAGGCGCTGATGGTCGAGCCCGAGAAGGTGCAGGAGGGTTGCGTGATAATCGTGAACATGCACGGGGTCACGAATGATGGCGGCGCCGTAGTCATCGGTTTCGCCATAGGCCATACCGCCCCTCACACCCGCACCGGCCAGCAGTGAGGTGAACGCTTTTGCATAATGATTTCGGCCTTTTCCATTGACACCATCGGTCCACGGCGTGCGGCCGAATTCGGTGCAGATGGCGACCGCAGTTTGTTCGAGAAGGCCGCGCTGCTTGAGGTCGCGGAGCAGTGCGGCGAGCGCGCGATCCACCCGTTGGGCCTTGGGCCGGTGGGTGGCCATATCGCCGTGGGCGTCCCAATTGTCGTGCGAGCCGGTATCGATGAGTTCGACCACCCGGACACCACGTTCCAGGAACCGGCGGGCGATCAGGCATTGCCAGGCGAAGGACTTTTGGTCGCCCGCACGAATGCCATAGGCCTGATGCGTGGCATCACTTTCGCGAGATAGGTCGAGGGCTTCGGGGGCCTCCTGCATCATGCCCGCTGCGGTGGCAAAGGTGCTCATGCGGGCGCGGAGTTTGAGATCCTCGGGTCGGGCGGCGGCGTGAGCCTCGTTCGCGTCGCGTAACATGATCCGCTCGAGCTCCTGCAATCGTACCGGGCGGGCGAGCGGTTTGAGATTGGGAATCGGGTCATCACCGGGCACGAGGCGTACGCCTTGATGATCGGGTGGGAGAAAGTTGCTGTCCCAGACTTGAGCACCCGCGTACGGAAGGTGTTCGGCCAGCACGACGTAGGGCGGCAGGTTGGGGTTCAATGTACCCAGTCCATAACTGAGCCACGCACCGATGCTGGGCAGGGGAATGGTCGAGGAACCCGTGTGCATGGCCAGGGTGGCCTGGAAGTGCTCAACGATGTCGGTGTGCATTGAGCGAATGACGCAAAGGTCGTCCGCCAGATCGCCGAGTTGGGGGAACAGGTCACTCACCAGCAACCCGGACTTCCCGCGTGCGGTGAATTGGAACGGCGAACCGAGCATCGGCAGCGCCTTGGATTCGTCGGCGCGCAAGCCGAAGGCCGGAATGGGTTTTCCGTGGCCGGCCTGCAACTTGGGCTTTGGATCAAAGGTGTCGAGATGCGAAAAGCCACCGGTAAGGAAGACGAACAGAAGTTGTTTGGCCCGCGCCGGGTGGTGGCCAGGCTTGGGTGCCAGCACCTGCCCATCGTTCAGGGCAGCGGCCAGGGAAAAGCTTGGAGGCAATCCGAGGATGCTGGTGCCGAGAGATCCAGCGGTACCCCGGAGAAACTGGCGGCGGCTAATGGCGAATTGCGCGTTCATGGCGGGTTGATGGCGGATTCAGTCCAGGTAGAAAAACTCATTCGCCGTTAGCAGAACTCGAGCGTAGCTGGACCACGCCTTCTGCTCCGCGTGCTCTGCCGTTGCCTCCGTCCGGCGCAGCTCTTCGCGGCATTGTGATAAGAATTCGTGAGCGCGGGCCAATTCCTTGCGGTTGGGCTCGCGCGACCAAGCCGTCGCGCACGCGAACTTGACCCGGTCCTCGTCGCTGCTGGCCGTGTTCATCACCCGACCCGCAAAGGCGGAAGCTTGGTCCTGTACGAACACGTTGTTCATCAGGTAGAGAGCCTGCAAGGGGACGGTGGAATCCGTGCGCACGTCGGTTGAGACGTTGGCGTCCGGGGCGTCGAACAGGGACAAATACGGCTGGCGCTGGAGGCGCTGGATCATCAGATAAACGCTGCGATGATTCGAGTCGTAAAGCTCTTTGAAGGGATTGTGCTGCGTCCACTTCCATTCCGACACCTTCGGGAATGGATGGAGCCCAGGCCGACGCAAATCCAGAGTGCCGGCGATGAAGAGCATGGCGTCGCGGATTTCCTCGGCCGAGAGGCGGCGGCGGGGGAAGCGGGAGTAATCAGTAGTCAGTAGGTCAGTAGTCAGTAGGTCAGTAGTCAGTGCGGCAACGCGCCTCTCCTTACCGACCCCTGACCCCTGACCACTGATTACTGACGACTGACCACTGATCACTAACGACTGACCACTGATCACTAACGACTGACCACTGATCACTGACCCCTGCTGGTAGGTCGATGAACGCATGATCAGGCGGTGCATAGCCTTGACGGACCAGCCAGACTCGATGAATCGGCTGGAGAGGTAGTCGAGCAATTCTGGATGGGTGGGGGGATCGCCCCGCAGTCCGAAATTTGATGGCGTGGCCACCAAGCCCCGCCCAAAGTGATGCTGCCAAATGCGATTGGCCATCACGCGCGCGGTCAGAGGATTCTCGGGGCGCGTGAGCCATTCGGAGAACTGCAGACGCCCGCTGGCGCCGTCCGGGATGTCCAACGATTCCTCACCCGAAAGAAATTTCGGCGCCCGGCGGCGCACTGGGACGCCGAGTTCGTTCGGTTCTCCGCGCGACTGCAGACGCGAGTCGATCGGTTTGCCTTCTGCCACCGCGTAGGCGACGGGCAACCCGGCGGGCCCACCGGGCTTTTTCAACTCGGCGAGTTCCCTGTTCAGGGTCTTGAGTTTGTCATCGATCGATCGAGTCGCGGCGTTGGTGACGCTCCCGATGGCTGGTTTCTCTGCGGTCCGTTCGTTTTCGTGTTGCTTGATTGCGGCTTCCAGCGAGGCAAGTCGAATTTCGTGGGCTTTGATCAAGGGTTCATGTTGCTTGGGCGGCACGAGCGGCTGAAATCCGCTTCGGGGGAATTTCTTGGAGTGAAATTCCTCGGAGCCTGCGTAAGGAAATTGCGTGCTCTCGAACAACCCGTACAGGGCGTAGTAATCTTCCCGCGTTACCGGGTCGAACTTGTGGTCGTGACATCGGGCGCACCGAAATGTCATGCCCAGGAACGCGCGTCCCGTTGTTTCGATGGCATCCTCGAGAATGAGATGGTTGAACTCAAATGGAGCCGTCGCGTAGCGGCGCGACAATGCCAAAAAACCCGTGGCGGTAACTCGTTCTGCGTAACCGTCGGCGGGTCCCTGCTTAGCAAGAATGTCGCCCGCCAGCTGTTCCCGCGCGAACTGGTCATACGGTTTGTCTGCGTTGAAAGAATCGATGATGTAGTCGCGATAAAGCCGGGCCTCGGGCACGGGATAGTCGGCATTGTCGCCCGCGGTATCGGCGTAGCGGACGACATCCATCCAGTGGCGTCCCCAGCGTTCGCCATAGCGCGGTGACGCCAGCAGACGTTCGATGGCCCGGTTGAATGCCTCGGCCGATGGATCGGCGACGAACGCCTCGAGTTCTTCGGGCGTCGGCGGCAGGCCGATAAGATCATACGTTGCGCGCCGAAGCAGGGTGCGTCTGTCCGCGCTCGGACCGGGGACCGTCCCTGCCGCTTCGAGCTTTGCAAGGATGAACCGGTCGACATCGGTCCGTGCCCACCCCACGTTCTGGACAGCCGGAGGCTTCTGGGGCATGACTCGCTGGAAGGCCCAATGAGAGGACCCGTTAGCCGTGGCGTCCGCAGCCATAATGGTCACCCCCGTACACAGCCAGAGAAAAAATGTCTGGAACGTCGTGCGCATTTTCCAAGAACCGGACTTGAATCGGGACCATGAACCGGAGCGCCACCTCACCCGCCCTTCGGGCACCCTCTCCCCCGCTCGGAGTGGCGGAGAGGGCGAGGCAACGGCCGGTTCATGGCGAGGGTGATGGCGAGCGTTCATCTCTTCTTCCATAGAAAAACTGCCGTCCCAAACGCGCCTTAAGCAAACTTTGTACTGGCAATGGGCATGCCCGCAGTCTTAGAAGTTGACCGTCAATCGTCAACCCCAAATGCCTACCCTGCTACAGGACTGTCTCATGCTGACTCACGGCGGAAAGCCGGAGGCCTTCGCGTGACCGTCGCGGCGGTTGAATTTTCGGGATTGCGGCGCAAAGTTGCCTGGCGCGTGTTGCCGCTGGTCTTTGTGCTCTATATCGTGGCCTACCTCGATCGGGCCAACGTCGGGTTCGCCAAGCTGAGGATGGCCAGCGACCTGAAATTCTCGGAACAGATTTTCGGGCTGGGAATCGGTATTTTCTTCATTGGCTACTTGATTCTTGAGATTCCCGGTGCGTTGCTGGTTGAACGTTGGAGCGCCCGCAAATGGTTTGCGCGCATTCTCATTTCCTGGGGTTTTATCTCGGCGCTAACCGCTTTCGTCCGGACCCCGATGCAGTTTTACGTCGCGCGATTCTTCTTAGGCGTGGCCGAGGCCGGCTTCTTTCCGGGCATCATTGTTTACTTCACCCATTGGTTCGTCAGCGCCGACCGGGCCCGTGCTCTCTCGGGGCTTGTCATGGCGGTGCCATTCAGCCTGGCGCTGGGTGCACCCGTATCGGCGTTGTTGCTTGATGTGCATTGGCTGGGACTCGTTGGGTGGAAATGGTTGTTCATCCTGGAAGGGCTTCCCGCCGTATTTCTGGGTGTCTTCACGTTGTTCTGGATGACCGATCGGCCTCGGGACGCAAAATGGCTCACGCCGGCGGAGCGGGACCATCTCGAGGGGTTGCTCGCCGCTGAGGCCCGGGTCAAAGAAGGGGCGGGAGGGACAACCGTCTGGCAGGCGTTGCGATTGCGCAACGTCTGGCTACTGGCTCTGGGAATCTTCGCCACCAACACCGGCGGATATGCACTGGGGTTCTGGCTCCCGACGATGGTGAAGAATCTCTCCGGAGGCTCCGACCGCTCGGCGCTGTTCTTCAGCGGACTCTTTTACGCTTGTGGACTGATCGGCGTGTTTGTCTCCGGCCAATCCTCGGACCGCACGGGCGATCGCAAGTGGCACTGCGTGGGCGGGCAGGTGGCGACCGCGCTGCTGCTCGCGGGCAGCGCGATTCACGGCCAGTCCTTCGCGATTGTGATGACCTGGCTGTGCCTGACCGGTTTGGCCGCCTATTTCTGGCCGTCCCCGTTTTGGGCGCTGCCGACAATCACCCTCACGTCTTCCGCCGCGGCGGTCTCGATTGGATTCATTAACATGCTGGGGAATCTCGCGGGCTACCTGGGTAATCATTTCTATGGATGGCTCCACAGCCATAACGCGAGTGAAAGTACCTGCCTGCTTTTCCTCGCGGCCTGCTATCTCCTCGGGGGCGTGTTTGTCAGCTTCGTCAACGTGAAAGAAACGCGATCCATCAACATTCAGGCACCGCAGCCGCGCGAATCTAAAGTATGAAATCCCCCAATCCAACGGTCGTATTTACCGACTGGACGTTTCCGGACCTCAGCGTCGAGGAATCCATTTTGAAACCCCACGGTGTCGAAATAGTGGCGCGACAGTGCAAAACGGAGTCGGACCTGATCGATCTCTGCGCGGACGCGGATGCCGTCGTTACCCAGTTCGCCCGGGTGAACGCAAATGTTGTCTCGGCCATGCAAAAGGCCCGGGCTATTGTGCGTTACGGCATCGGCGTGGATAATGTCGACCTGGACGTGGCCCGCGGGCGGGGCATCCCCGTCTGCAACGTTCCCGACTACTGCATCGATGAGGTGGCGGATCAAACCCTGGCGTTCATTCTCGCGACGACGCGTCAGGTGGTGACCCACGCAAATCATTTGCGCGGGGGCAAATGGGGAATGTCGATGCCACTTTCCCACATGAAGGCATTGCGCGATCTGACGGTCGGAGTCGTCGGGTTCGGTCGCATCGGGCGGGAGGTGGTGAGGCGGTTAGTGCCGTTCAAGTGCGCGGTGCACGTATTTGATCCGGTGGTTTCGGCGGCGGAGATTGAGAAGCTGGGTGCCCGGGCGGTTGCATTTGCGGATCTGCTGAATAACGCGGACGTGCTCACTTTGCATTGCCCGTCGACCCCAAAGACGCGCCGACTGATGAATCGCGAGACGTTTGCGAAACTGAAGCCCGGGACGATCTTCATCAATGTGGGCCGCGGTGATCTCGCGGATCCGGATGCCCTCACCGCTCTCTTGCAAAGCGGCCATCTGGGCGCGGCGGCGCTGGATGTCTTTGACCCGGAACCCATTCCCGCAGGCCATCCGCTGCTGGGAATGGCGAACGTCATTCTGGCACCGCATATCGCTTCGTGCAGTGTCCCGGCGGTGAAGAAATTGCGGGAGTCGGTCGCGAATCTCGCATTGGCAGCGGTGCGTGGCCAGGCGCTGGCCACGGTCGTCAATGGCGTCAAATAATGCCCCCTCCGAACGCATCCAAGACCGTGACTTACGACGCGTTGCACGCGTTCGCAAAGGAAGCGTTTCAGGCGGCAGGGTTGTCGGACTCCGATGCGTCGACCGGCGCTGACGTCCTTGCGACCACGGATGCATGGGGCGTCTTCACGCACGGGACGAAAGCGCTCGCGGGCTACCTCCGGCGACTCCATGCAGGCGGGTTGCATCCGCGCGGCGTGCCTCGCGTGGTGGCAGAGGGGGGTGCGTGGGCGACGGTCGATGGGGATTCCGCTCTGGGTTTGGTCACGTCCGTCTTCGCCGTGCAGACGGCGATGGCGAAGGCGAAGCAGCAGGGGATTGGGTATGTCGGCGTGCGCAACAGTTGTCACTTTGGCGCGGCGGGCTATTACGCGTGGTTGGCGGCGCGTGAAGGACTGATCGGCATTTCGATGGCGAACGATATTCCATCCGTCGGTGCGCCGGGTTCACGCGGCGCAATCACCGGGAGCAATCCCATTTCCTACGCGGTTCCGGCGGGTCGGTACCCTCCGATGTTACTCGACATGTCGACGGCTACGGTTGCCGGTGGAAAAGTGTACGCCGCGCGGATGCGCGGGGAGTCGATTCCGGACACGTGGCTCATGGGGGCCGACGGGAAGCCCACCACCGACCCGAGTGGCTACCCGCACATCGGGGCGCTGCAGCCTGCCGCGGGCCACAAAGGGTACGGTCTGTCCCTGCTGATCGAGACGCTCTCGGGAATTCTCAGCGGCGCGGCCTTCACGTGGCGTGTCGGGAATTGGATGTGGGACGATGGGAAGCAATCAACGAATCACGGGGCTGCATTCATCGTGATCGACACCAACGCCATGTTGCCCGCTGCGCAGTTCGCCGGTCGGATGGAGGCGCTCATCGAGGAAATCCACAAAGCTCCGCTTGCGGAGGGTGCCACCCAGTTGCGTGTGCCCGGCGAAATCGAGTGGGAACGATACGACCGCTCGTTGACGCACGGCATCCCCCTCCCGGAGGATGTTGTTGCCAATCTTCGGAAGGCCGCTGATATAACGGGACGTCCACCGGATTGGTTAAGATGATATGAACCTATGACTCCATCGATGTTTGATCTCACCGGAAAAGTCGCCCTGGTTACGGGCGCCGCCCAAGGCATGGGCCGTGCGATGGCTTTGGCCCTTGCTGAAGCGGGTGCGGATACTTTGCTCGTCGACCGGAACGAGGTCGGCCTGCGGGCAACGGCCGCGAGCATCGAAGGATTGGGGCGCCGTGCAGTCGTGGCGCCGTGCGATGTCTCGGACCCCGCGCGGATTCGCGAACTGTTCAAACGCCTCGACGCGGAGTTTGACCGCATCGACTTCCTCGGCAATGTGGCGGGCGATGGAATTTTGGCATCGCCCGAGGAGGTCTCACTCGAGGATGTCGAGCGTTGCTGGCGCAATCTTGTGCTCGGTCGTTTCTGCATGTGCCAGGAAGCGGGACGCCGCATGTTGGCGGCCGGCAGGGGTAGCATCGTCAATATCGGCTCGCTCGCTAGCATCACGGCACTCGGTCGTGGTCATATTGCCTATAGCATGGCGATGGGAGGGGTCGCACAAATGACCCGTGAACTCAGTACCGAATGGGCCGGCCGCGGTGTGCGGGTCAATGCGATCCTGCCGGCACAAGTGGTGAATCCCGGCCTGGAGAAGCGCATGGCCGAGAACCCCAGCCTGCGAGACAAATATATCAGTGGCATCCCGGCGGGACGGCTGGGTCAGCCGGACGACATCAGGGGCCTGGCGGTTTTCCTGGCGTCGGACGCGTCCAGTTGGATCACGGGCACGTTGATTCCGATGGATGGCGGGAGTTTGGCGGCGAACGCGGGCGCAACGATGGGAAGGAAAAAATGAAGCAGAAATCGCACGAAACACACGGAAAGAGCAGCCATGCGAAAGAGGAACCGATCGCGTGGTATCGCGCGATGCAGCTCATCCGTCAGACGGAGGAGCAACTCGCCCGCTGTCATCAACGCGGGCTCATTCATGGCGCGTGTCACACCTACGTGGGTCAGGAGGCCGTCGCCGTGGGCGTCTGCTCTCAGTTGCGCCAAGACGACGTCCTTTTCAGCACGCACCGCGGACATGGTCACGCATTGGCCAAGGGGTTGCCTCCGGGGGAACTCATCGCGGAACTGTTCGGGCGTGCAACGGGTTGCTCCCGGGGACGCGGCGGGAGCATGCATCTCTTCGCGCCGGAGATTGGGATGATGGGTACGAGCGGAATCGTCGGCCCTTGCATTCTTCAGGCAGCGGGTGCGGGCTATAGTTTCAAAGTGCTCAAGTCCGATCGTGTGGCGGTCGCCTTCTTTGGCGATGGCGCGGTCAACAACGGGGCGTTCCACGAAGCCCTGAACATGGCCAGCATTTGGCGGCTTCCGGTTTTGTTTGTCTGCGAGAACAACCAGTTCGCGACCGAGGTCCCGTTCCGCTACTCCTCGGGCAATCCCAGTGTGGCGAGTCGCGGCGCCTCTTACGGCATTCCGGGCGTCGAAGTGGATGGGAATGACGTCGCCGCGGTGGCTCAAGTCGCCGGGGACGCCGTTCAGCGTGCCCGCACCGGCGCGGGTCCTACGCTCATTGAGTGCAAGACGTATCGCACGCGCCCGCATTCCGAGGGAATGGGCGACTACACCTATCGCACTCGCGAGGAGGTCGCGGCGTGGCGCGATCGATGCCCGATCAAGCGTCTCCGCGCCACGTTGCTCGAATCGAAGCGGGCGGCTGAAACGGAGCTCAACGCGATCGACGCGCAGATCCTCGAACAGGTGACGGCAGCAAGTCAGGCCGCGGAGAATGCGCCGTGGCCCGAAGCGTCCGCTGCGACGACCCATGTCCACGCGGAAGCGTCTGGTGTCCGGAACCGAGAGGTCGGAGATAGCCGAAGGGCGGGGGGTCGGGAGATTTCCTTCGTTGCCGCGACCGTCGAGGCGCTGGATCACGAGATGGCGCACAACCCGCGAATCTTCGTTTTTGGTGAAGGCATCGGTGTGCGCGGCGGCAACTTTGGCACGACGGCGGGGCTGTACGCCAAGTACGGGGCCGATCGCCTTTGTGACACGCCGATTTGCGAACGCGGCTTCGTCGGTCTTGGCTGCGGCGCCGCAATGACCGGAACGCGCCCCGTCATCGATTTCATGTTTATCGATTTCATTAATGACGCGTTCGGCGAACTGATCAACCAGATCGCGAAGATTCAATACATGAGCAGCGGCCGGTTGCGCATGCCCATCCTCCTCCGCGGATGCATCGGCATCGGACACAGTGCGGCGACGCATCACTCGGGCAGCTACCATTCGATTTACAGTCACATCCCCGGCCTGCGTGTGGTGGTGCCTTCCACGCCCTACGATGCCAAGGGTCTGTTCACCCGTGCGCTTCGGTGCGACGACCCGGTGCTGTTCCTCGAACCGCGCGAACTCATGGCAACAAAAGGATCCGTGCCTGCGGAACCTTACGAAATCGATTTTGGTGTTGCCCGCGTCGCCCGCGAAGGGCAGGACGTCACGGTCGTCGCCATCGCGCTAATGGTGCAGCGATCGCTCGCCGCCGCGGAACAACTCGCGAAGGCGGGGATTTCCGTGGAAGTCATCGACCCGAGGACGGTCTCACCGCTCGACACCGACACCATTCTCCGTTCGGTGGCGAAAACCGGGCGGCTGCTCATCGTGGATGAAGCGTTTGGACCGTGCGGTTTCGGTGCTGAAATCGCCGCCTGTGTCGCCGCCGCAGGCTTCGACGATCTGGACGCGCCCATCCGCCGGCTGAACGGGGCCTTTGCCCCCACACCGTATAGTCCACCGCTGGAGAAGGCGGTGATCCCGCAGGTGGAGGATATTGAGCGCGCCATTCGTGATCTGATTGACGAGTAGAACCACGGAAAATATGAAAACCAGCACAACCGCAGACGGCCGAATCGCGGGTTCCTGTCGGGCGGATTTTGTGTCTTTCACGGAGGATCTCTCCTAATTATGCCTATCGAAATCATCGTTCCGCGGCTCGGTTGGTCCATGGAAGAGGGTGCTTTTATCGCCTGGCACAAGAACGACGGCGAGTTCGTCCATGCCGGCGATTCGCTCTTCAGTATTGAGGGCGATAAGGCTGTTCAGGAGATTGAATCGATCGACAGTGGAATTCTCCGTATTGGGGCGGATTGCCCGAAACCCGGTGGCTCGATCCACGTCGGTGATTTGCTCGGGCACTTGGTCTCCCCGGACGAAAGTGTGCTTCCCGCGTCGCCGCCCGCTTCGCCCCCCACCCCAAGCCCAAGCCCGTCTCCAACTCGCCCCGCGGAACCGATCGCCAAGACACCGCCCGGCCCATCTCACCCTCCGGTGGAGGAGATTTCCAAATCGCGGAAAACCCCGGCGATCAGCCCCCGGGCATTGCGGGTGGCCGGCGAGTTGGGTGTAGATTGGTCCACACTCGCCAGCACCGGACGAGGCGGTCGGATTCGGGAACGGGATATCCGCGCCGCTGCGGATTCGAATCGGTCGCGCACGCCCATCGCGGGCAACGAACTTCACCGGCGACTGGCGGCCGACGGAGCGCAACCGAAAGCGGTCTTCTTCGGTGAACTGCTGATGCGGCTGACGACCCGACGAAACGAACGCTTCGTGCAGGCCCGCGAGTTGGAGATTCGTTACACGGGGGCGGAGGCTAACGCGGCCGTTTCTCTGGCAAACTTCGGCTTGGAGGCGTACGCCGTGTCCGCGGTGCCGGACAACGACCTGGGCCAAGCTTGCATCAATTATCTGCGGCAGCATGGTGTCAACGCCGATCACATCACCCGTTGCGGAACCCGGCTTGGGACGTTTTATCTCGAGATGGGAGCGCCTCCCCGGCCGTCCAAGGTAATCTACGATCGCGCCGGTAGCGCCTTTTCGGAGTTACGCCCCGGTCAGATCGACTGGGAGACCGTTCTCGCAGGAAAGCAGTGGTTTCACTGGTCTGGCACGGCACCCGCGCTGAGTTCGACGATGCCCGCCGTCGTGGCCGAAGCGTGTACGGTGGCGAAACGCCTTGGGCTGCGCGTCAGTTGTGATCTGAACTATCGAAGCAAACTTTGGAGCGCCGAGGCTGCGCGCAAGTTGATGACGCCCTTGATGCATTATGTCGACGTGCTGATCGGTAACGAGGAGCATATTCAACTCGTGTTGGGTGTCGAAACGAAACCCTCAAACAAGAACGCTTCGCAGGCCGACCGATGCACCCAGACCGCCAACACGCTCCGGGCGCAATTCAACTTCAGCGAAGTCGCCGTCACCATGCGGGACGGCCAAGACGCTGCGGAACACCGGTGGCAATGCGTGTTGGTGAACCCGCAGGGTACCTTTGTGAGTCGCGCGTACCCGGTGGCATCGGTGGATCGAATCGGAGCGGGCGACGCCTTTTCGGGCGCACTGATCTACGGAATGCTGGTCCGGATGGGCGGTTCGGAGGCGATTGAATTTGCCGCGGCGGCTGGGTGTCTGAAGCACTCTATCCACGGTGACTTCAATCTCGTGAGTCGCGAGGAGGTTCTCGCGCTCACGCAAGGAGAATCGGGCCATCGCGTGCAGCGGTGAGTAAATTTATTTGCTAAGAATGAGGAACTGCTTCAACACCGTATCCTTGAAATGAAGCCAACCGTTCTCATTACCGGTGGGTGTGGATTCATCGGGACCTGGGTTCTGCGCGAGCTCATGGGAATCGGCCATCGGGTGGTCGTGATCGATGCAAGTGGACGTCCCGCGCGGTGGGAACGGGTCCTTGGTCCAGGGAGCGCGGCCATTCCGCTGGTCCAGGGCAGCCTGCTGGATCGGGAATTGCTCGCCCGGGTTTTCCTCGAACATGACGTCACTCATGTGATTCATCTGGCAGCGCTGCTGACACCCGATTGCCAGGCAGACCCGTGGGAAGGTTGCCGCGTGAATGTGCTCGGTACGCTCGCTTTGCTTGAACAGGTCCGAGCGTCTGGCACCCGAATTCAAGGCCTCTCGTATGCCAGTTCGGTGGCGGTTTTCGGTGACGAACCGGACCACGCCAGGGGTGCCACCGAGGGAGGGCATTCTCCGCTGACATTTTACGGAGCCTTCAAAAAGGCGGTGGAGATCATTGCCGAGCAATACTGGCGGCAATTCCGGATCGCGTCGGTGGGTATTCGTCCACAGGTTGCCTACGGGCCCGAGCGCGAAGTGGGACTGACGGCTGGCCCCTCCCTCGCGGCGCGCGCCGCGGCGCGCGGAGACGCATTTTGCATCAACTACACCGGATCGGTGGGGTACGACTACGTCGAGGATGTGGCCCGGGCATTTGTTCGTGGAGCGTTGGAAACACCGCTCGGGGCTCATGTCATCGATCTTGCCGGTGAAGTGGCAGACGTAAATCAAGTCATTGCCGCAATCGCTGCTGCGGCACCGGAAGCCGCGTCCAATTTGTCCGCGAACGGACCACCAATCCCCGCACACTCCCCGCCAACCCCCCATTTCATCTCGACGCTTTTTCCCGATTGGAAGACAACGTCGCTCATCGAGGGAATGCAGCGCACAGTCGATTTCCATCGTCTTCAAGAAGCCACGATTCACCCACGGCATCCCGGATAGCCCAACCAACCCACTCCGATATGAACCACGAGCACTCCACCTCTTCACGGCGGCCGACAGCGTTCACGCTGATTGAGCTCCTGGTCGTCATTGCCATCATTGCCATCCTCGCCGGAATGCTCTTGCCCGCTCTCTCCCGTGCCAAGAGCAAGGCCAATCAGACAAAATGTCTGAGCAACGAACGCCAAATCGGACTGGCGTACCTTCTCTACGCCGGGGACAATCGGGACAGTTATCCCCGGACTCTTGGATGGAACGCGGATGGCGGCCAGAAGGGGAAGGTGGATGACCATCACGGCGGCGGCGCCGCGCCGACGAATCGGCCGCTCAATCTATACGCCACGGCTCAAGAGTGCTTTCACTGCCCGGCCGACGTGGGAGACTACTTCTATACAAATAAATCGTGCTGGGAGGCGTTCGGCAATAGCTATCGAACCCAATTCGGCGGGAATTCATTTCGGACCCGCCATATCACCGCTCATGTCGATGATCGGACAACTCGTCCCATCACCACGGCCGACATCAGTGTCAGCCCGGTGAATAAGTTGATCATTGGAGATTCACCCTGGCATGGCAACCGCCTGATCAATGACAAGCGGAGCGCCTGGCACAATGTGCTCGGGCGACGCAGCCACAATATGCTTTTCGGCGATGGCCACGCGCAGTTTTACGTGTTCCCGCAGGAAATGAACGATCCGGTGTTGTGGACGATTTTCACGCCGGACACGGATACCACGAGCAAATACGCCCCACGGCCTGACTTTTTTTGGTGGTGAGGGTTCGGTGGAGAGGTCGAGAATATGAATCTCTGACAGATTTGAAGACTCAGGACTCCAGCGTTGCCCCAAGCGGGTTCGAGTTCTAGTCTTCGAGCGGTGAATCGAGCTGACAGAAAGAATGACAGGGCCTGGCGCAAATCGCGTCTGGCCGCGCGGCTTCTGCTTCGCCAGGAGGTCCGCCCGCTTCGAGTTCGCGACCAACGGTTGGCCCGACACCTCGCCCAAGACGCAGAAGTGACCAATCGCCTCATCCAGCAAGCCCTTTACTTCCTTGGCATCGGCCGGCGCAAACATGAGTTCGACCGCAAACTGGTGGCCCGCGGAAGTTGACTGGACCACACCTGCCGGCCGGTTGCTCCAGAAGTTCCTGGCGGCGCTACCGGACGACCGTGCGTTTCATCTCACCGTGTATGGTTCGGCGCCGTTGCAGCTCACCGTCGATCGTCAGTTGCTCAGCGGTGACGTGGATTTGTTCTCGGATGACGACGAAGACTTGAGTGACCTCATTGCGGCTGCGGGTTTGGACAAGTCTCAGGGCGGTCTTTATTTGGAATTCGGGTTTGAGTTGAGCTTCCGATCCAGCCCGCGCTGGCGGCAGCGCGCCAAGGTCGTGAAGCTCGCGAACGTGACACTCGCGTTTCCGCACCCGATCGATATCCTCATCGGCAAGCTCGACCGGCTGGAACCGAAAGATCTGCAAGCCTTCCGACGCGTACGCGAACTCACGGGCCACCCGACCGCTGAGGAACTTCAACACGAGCTCCAAAACGCGGTGGATCTCTTTCGACCCGCTTTCGACGATGATTCGCCCAACCGCTACCCGGAGAACACCCGACGATTGTGGCGGGAGTTGTTTGGACAGGAGATAGACATCCGGCGGGATATCATCGAACCGGCTATCGCGCGTCGGAAGTTGGGCTACGGGGAACCTCCGCCGGACTACAAGTCGATGCTCGGACGCTAAAAACGAGAACGTGGAATCGCTCTCGCCTCTCGCCTGACCCGCGCGGCAGGTAGACAAAAGTGGCGGAGTTTGAATTTGGAACGTCGGAAAACAGGGAAAAGTGACAGGCTCATTATCCATTATCTTATCGCGGTAGAAATGGCGAGTCTCCCGGCCCCCGGCCCAGCGGAATCCACGAGGTCCGTCGTGAGACTAGGGATACTGCAGCCGATAGAACTCCGCCGGACCGCCGCTGGCGGGTACGACATAGGTAAACTGATTCCCGGCGTCAGTGATCCCATTCGTGATGGTCGTCCAGGCGGGCGAGCTGAAGCTCGGGGTGGACTGAAGCGTAAACGAGATCTTTGGCCACGAGAGGATCACCGTGCCGCCCGACTGGCTTGCCAAGAGTCGCGGTTCGGCCGTCGTTACCAGGAAGTTATCCCAGGTGGAGTCTGCGCCCGTGTTACAGGATTTATCACTGCCTGAGGTCAAGCCCACTTGGCCATTTTTATAGAGATTATCCGGATCGTTCGCTGGAAGGCGGATGAGCGGATGGATCGTATCGGGGAGCTCATAAACCTGCCCCTCGAAGTTGGTCCCCGTACCCATGAAAACAAACCGGTAACTCTTTCCGCGGGTGAGATGCAGACCCGAGGGTGCCGTCTCGATCTGGTCGATGGGTGCCTCGTCAACGAGCCTTGAAATATCCAAGTCACCGTCGGAGGGACCCCCAGGCAGCGAACTGCTGCCGGGTTCCCAACTGAACAGGTATCCACCGGTGGTCTGCAATCCGGGCGTATTAACTCGCGCGACGATGCCGACGGCCTGGTCAACCGTGTCGTCAAAATCGATCAGATCTGCGGAAATGTAAAAGTCACTGTACACCACGTTCTTCAGGAAACTTCCCGCCCGGGCTGGCCCGGCATCGCAATCCGGAGCCTGTTGAGCGGGCGCTACGATCCGATAATGGCCGTTCGCAAAGGTGAACGTCGCGGGCGGTGCCGTGAGGCCTCCGATCGGATCCGTATTTTCCCAAGCCAGGCTCAGGCCATTGGTGTCATTGAAATTGTAAAAATGCGTTTGAGCGTCGGCACTCCATTGGCTGCCAAGAAGCATCAACACCGTCCCCAAGGGAGTTGCCCTCATCAATGTCGAACACCAAGACTTGAGGCCGCGGCGGACGGGATGGAATGCGTGCGTGCTAAGAATGTTCATGAAGGACGTATAAATCATCGCCTTGTTTCGGATTGATTGGATCAATCGTTCGCGGGCACAATCTTGACCGGCTTATATCCGCCGCGCGCTCGATCCGAAAGCCAGACGGCGCCAAAGACAACCAGGAGAATTGCGGGAAGGATGGCGACGACTCGAAACGAATACTGCGATGCATAACCCAGGATTTCATTCAGCTTGTCCCCTGTTAGGGCTTTGAACGCCGCATCCCCACCCGCAAGCCGGATCTTCTCGCTATCAAAGATCCGGCCCATTTGCGGCAGGACGAAAAAGATCGAGAGCGTGCCGCCGGTGCCCATCAACCCCATCAGCAGAGCCCCGCCACGGGGAAAGCGTTCGGAGGCCACGGCGAGCATGGTTGGCCACATGTAGCAGACCCCGACGCCCCAGACCGTGGCAGCCAGCAGGCCCGTGATTTGCGAGTTGGCAATACTCAGAAGAACCAAGCCGATCGCGGCGAGCAAACAGGAGATCCAGAGCAGTCCGACGGGCGACAGCTTATGTGCGAGCGGTCCGGCGAAGTGCCGCATGACGAACATCAGGCCGCTCACATACACCAGCAGCCAGATTCCCTTCATGCCAACGGTACGGGTCAGGGCCATGTCGACCCATTGGCCCGGCGCCAACTCCGCTGCGGCGGTGAGAAACATGGAAAAAAACCAAAGCAAAAAGAAGGGGCGCAATACTTCCTTCAACATCACGCTGGTTGGCACGCCGGCGGCCACACGTTCCGAAGGGGGAAATTTGCTGGTTGCGGCCAGACCGACTATGGCCGCAGCGGGGAGTAGCACCAGGGCCATCTGCACCTGCCAGTTGAAGTGGAACTGGCCCAGCGCCAATCCGAGCAAGCCGCCGATGATGATTCCGCCCGGCCACCAGGCGTGCAACACGTTGAGCTTGTGCGTCTTCTCGTCGGGATACAGCGTGGCAGCCAGCGGGTTGATCACCGTTTCGACCAAACCCTGCCCGATGCCGATAATCAGCATCCCAAGCCAGACGGTGTTGTACAGGCCGAGAAAGCCCTGAAACTTCTGCGAGAATATGACGAGAATGGTTCCGGTGGACATCAGCAGACCCGAGCCGCACAGGAGGCGTCCCATGCCGATGTAATCCAGCAGGAGGCTGCCAATGGCGATCGTGAAGGCGTACCCAAGGAAGACCACGCCGAGCGACGTTGCCACCATCTCGGCGCTGCGCAGTTTATCAACTGAGTCGAACAGCGCCGTCTGCAATTCACTGGCAATGTTGCCACGAATGCTGAAGCCAATTCCCGTCGTCGCGAGCGCGATGACGCTGAGGAGGAAAAGCCGCTGTTTATCATAGGCAGCGTGACGGTCTGTGGAGGTATTCATAAATTAAGAACGGCGTATCTCAGGCGTGGAGCGACTCTCAGAGAGGGAACTCGATTTTCCAATTCGAGCAAAAAACGCCGCCCCAGGTCTTCCATGGAATTCGATGGATGGCATCGTTCATCCGTCAGTGTGTCAACGAAAAATCAAAAACACGAAGCGGCGTTGCGGTTCAGGACGCGCTTTTCAAAGTGATTAAGAGATTGAGGTTGAAGGGGATGATCGATTTTGCGGGACAACCTTCCCGAAGTTTTCCATGCTCCCGGGATGGGTAAACCGA
>CAMDJH010000028.1 GCA_945900455.1 Akkermansia muciniphila | reverse complement strand
GGTGAGACTTGATCTCAGACGTAGTTGGGTCAACGAAGGTACCGTAGGTCACATAGGTTCCGCTGAACGCCACGCGAGACCCGCCCGAAATCACCCCGACGGCGCCCGGGGCGTCTCCTTGGAAAACCGCCCCACCAGCCGCCCGCCAGATGTTTAGCTCACCCAGGCCGGGAGCCCCACTTTGATCGGGATTTACGACAGTCTGAAATTGAGGCGCCTCTGGCAAAGGAATCGGAATTCCCGCCCCTGATTCCGGACGATATTCCGCGTAAGGCTCGTATACGAGCGCCGCACTGCGCAAGTCGTTCCCGCCTAGAAACATCCGGGCTGACAGAGCGATGTCGCCGTCGCTCGTAAATGCCGCCCCAAAGTCGGAGACCGCTCGCATCTCCCTCAGAGCCAAGGGATAAAAAGTCGGTGTGTACCAAAAATAGGAATGAGATTGACGGACAATGGCGTTGTCCGGGTGGGCAGCAATGCGGGTGCGCGAGTACCAAAGTCCCGTGCGTTCCTGCAACCGCACCGGGTGGGCGGGGTCCGGGCCGACCAGGTTGCCGGCAAAGAGCACCCGGCCCGAATCACTAATCTGCGGAACCGAAACGCTGTCGAAGTAATAATTTCCACCGGCGACCGGGCCACCCGATGAAGATTCTCCGGAGATTGCAATGAAGGCATAGCTACCAACGTTCAGCAACGGACTGAACGCCACTCCGATTGCATGAGCGGTGTTCATTGTGACCGCGAGATTGAGTTCTACGCCGGGCTGATCCACGCCGTCCACCGACCAACCGCTCAACTTCCAACCGGCGGCGGGCGTGGCCGTCAACGTGACGCTCGTGCCCGGCGCGAACTTCGCCGAGATTAATGTCGCCGGGCCTGGAGCACTGATCCGGGGAGGCGTGCTAAACACCGCTCCGCTGCCGGCCACGTTTACGATCATGCCAACACCAGGAAGCACCGTTAGATGAGCCGGCGGCGCGCTGGTGGAGCTAAGGCCAGTCAGGACACTGGTCACCGCCGCCGCGTATTCGCCAGCATCGGACAGTTGCGCCCGCGGAAGGATCAAATTCGTCGCGAACGGCCCCGTCGGGCCACCGAAGACAAAACCATTCTTGAGCCAGGAGAAGGACCGTGAAGATCCTGGCGAGGTGGCGGTGAACCGTGCGCTGTCGCCCTCATAGACTGTGAGGCTCGTGGGCGAAACGGTGATGGTGGGCTGGGCCTGAACGTGAAACGTTGGATTGAGGAGCAGAGCCAGCCACCCGATCATCAAAACATACGCTGACCGACTGGCTCGCAGCCAGCCGGACGAGAATCGATCTGCTTTCACAAACAGTATCCTTTCCTTTTCGGTTTCGTAGTTGAGCCGGTGGCACCGCCGGGGGGAGCACGGGCGCAAAGGAGACCCTGAGCTAGGGGGGAACACTGCCCCAGTTATCAGGTACTTGGCAATCAGCGTATGCAGCCCCAAATCCGCGGATAAAGGAGAGGAGAACCGCGGATGAACACGGATTGACGCGGATAGAAAGGGCATGAAATCTGCGTCTATCGGCGTTTATCCGTGGTTCTCATTCCTCAATAGTCGGTGGCGACAATTTCCATTCTCAATGGCAAGCACCGTCTACGCGGAAATAGCGCTGCGTGCCCGTGTTGGGAAGTGCCCCGAACGCGGTCTTGGACTGGAGTGGTATGCGCGCGGCGCATGCGTGTTCGATACAGAATATATAACATATGCCAGCGAAAAAAGCACAGTAGAGAGCTTTTTCCCTCATTTTCAGATTCCTATCCGCGGATCAGGGGCAGCCTGCTGCCCCGATACCTAAGCCGATGGCCTGGGATAAGGCATGACGGCCCTTTGGGCCTGAGGAATCGCACGTTCATAAAGTGAACAAAAAATCTTCCTGTCGCTGCCTGCCTATCGTTTCCTTCGTTTGCTTCGGTCGTCATTCCAACAATTTTGGGATGCGCCCTCACCCTTCGTCACCCGTTCATCCAGTTTGACCTTTTTGCCGCCAGACGGAATTATCCACGCCCGAATGAGTTCATCGTCTCGCCCCTCTACGAAATCCGCCCAACGGAAATGGTCATCCATCGTCGTCGATGGCATCGAACGTGCCCCAAGCCGTGGCATGTTGTACGCAACCGGGTTCAAGAAGGAAGATTTCCGAAAACCCCAGGTAGGTGTCGCCTCGACCTGGAGCATGGTCACGCCGTGCAACATGCACATCGACCAACTCGCCGTCAGCGTTGCCCAAGGCATTAACGAGGCAGGCGGCAAGGCCATCGTTTTCAATACCATTACCATTTCCGACGGAATTTCGATGGGCACCGAGGGGATGAAGTACTCCCTGGTATCCCGGGAAGTCATCGCGGATTCGATCGAGACCGTGGTGGGGTGTCAGGGCTTCGACGGGTTTGTGGCGGTGGGGGGCTGTGACAAAAATATGCCGGGTTGTCTCATGGCGATCGGTCGGTTGAATCGGCCCAGTCTTTTTGTTTATGGAGGCACGATTCTACCCGGCGAGCACGAGGGGCGAGATGTCGATCTGGTGAACATTTTCGAAGCGGTGGGCCGCAATTCCGCCGGGACCTGCAGCGCGAATGAAGTGGAACGAATCGCCGAAGTGGCGATTCCCGGTGCCGGTTCCTGCGGCGGAATGTACACGGCCAACACCATGGCCAGTGCCATCGAAGCTCTCGGCATGAGCCTGCCGAATTCGTCCGCGCAGGCGGCCATCTCGAAGGACAAGACGATCGATTGCGAACAGGCCGGTGCCGCGGTGATGCATCTGATCCGCCGGGGCCTCTTACCGCGGGATATCATGACCCGGGAAGCCTTCGAGAATGCCATGACCCTCGTTATCGCTCTGGGCGGATCCACCAACGCGGTGATGCACCTGATCGCTATGGCCCATTCCGCCGGCGTGAAGCTGACGATCGATGACTGGACGCGCGTCGGGAAACGGGTGCCAGTCCTGGCCGATCTGAAGCCGTCCGGAAAGTACGTCATGGCGAGACTCGTCGAAATCGGGGGTACCGTGCCGCTGATGAAGATGCTGCTCGACGAAGGATTAATGCACGGAGATTGCATGACCGTGACGGGAAAAACGTTGCGTGAAAACCTGCGCAAAGCCCCAAAATATCCGAAAGGCCAGGACGTCGTCCACGGATTCGACAACCCAATCAAGTCCACCAGCCACCTGGTGATCTTCCGCGGCAACCTTTGTCCAGGCGGTGCGGTCGGAAAAATCAGTGGAAAAGAAGGTCTACAGTTTGCCGGCAAGGCCATCGTTTTTGAGGACGAGGAAAGCGCACTCCACGGTATTCTGGGCGGCCGCGTAAAAAAAGGGCACGTGGTAATCATCCGGTCGGAAGGCCCGAAAGGCGGTCCGGGCATGCGGGAGATGTTATCCCCCACCTCTGCGATCATGGGTAAGGGCCTCGGCAAGGACGTCGTGCTGATCACCGACGGACGATTCAGCGGGGGCTCTCACGGATTCGTGATCGGCCACGTGACACCGGAAGCTTACGAAGGTGGACCCATCGCGGTGATTCGCAATGGCGACCCCATTCGAATTGATGCCGACACCCGCACCATTACCCTCGATATTGACGGGAAAGAACTCGACCGCCGACTGCGCCTCTGGAAGCAACCCAAGCCCCGGTACACCCGCGGAGTGCTCGCGAAATATGCCGCCTTGGTCCGTTCCGCCAGCGAGGGCGCGGTTACCGACTGAAGCGTCTCATCCGTCGGATCGTTCCGCGGCCGAACCCACGACATCGCTCCACGAACGGTTCCCGAGCTTGCGGACGAGTCCGCGGACGATATCGCCCGCAATGGCCGGACCCTCGTACACCATTCCCGTATAAACTTGAACGAGCGTTGCGCCCGCGGTGATTTTTTCCCAGGCGTCGTCGGCCGAGAAAATTCCGCCCACGCCGATAATGGGAATCCGTCCCGCGGTGCGCCGATAGAGGTGGCGGATGACCTCCGTACTCCGGGCGCGGACCGGCCGACCGCTGAGGCCACCGGATTCGGCATAGGCCAGAGCAGAGCGGACATGGGTGATGGGGGGGCGGGTCACGGTGGTATTGGTTGCCACCAGGCCATCGAGCTGATGGGCGATCGCAACGTCAGCAATCAGATCAAGGGCATCGGGGGTGAGATCCGGGGCAATTTTCACCAGCAGCGGTTTCGCTATTCCGGCCATCTCGCGATTCAACCGCTTGAGCTTGGTCAGGATTTCATCGAGAGCGGTCGGCCCCTGCAAGTCGCGGAGGTTTGGCGTATTGGGCGAACTCACGTTCACCACAAAAAAATCGGCCTTGGCGCGGAGCGTCTGGAAAGACCTTGCGTAGTCCTCGGCCGCACATTCGTTGGGGGTGATCTTGGATTTCCCCAAGTTGATTCCGACCGGGTGGGAGGGCCAGAGATTCGCATCACGCCACGCATCCAATTGCGACGCAAGTGCAAGGGCACCGCCGTTGTTGAATCCCATCCGATTCACGAGTGCACCGTCCGGCACGACGCGGAACATGCGGGGTTTGGGATTTCCCGGCTGGGCATGCCAGGTGACACCCCCAATTTCGCAGAATCCATAGCCAAAGGCCTCCCACATCGGCAGGGCGACAGCCCGTTTGTCCATGCCCGCGGCCAGGCCCACTGGGTTGGGAAAGGTCAGACCCAAGCACTTCACGGCTAATTCCGGGGCTCCATACACGGCAGGCACAAGGCGCACCAGCGGAGGACGTCGCCCAACCCATGCCAGCATCTGCAGAGTGCGATCGTGGATCACCTCGGAATCCTGCGAAAAGAGAACGGGCCGGATCACCCGGCGATACAACCAACTCATGTCGGCTCACTCTGGCAAACCTCGTTCCCACACGCTAGCTTCCACCCGTGAATCGTTGGACCTTCATCGTTCTCATGGCCGTCGCCCTCGGCGGAGGATGCGGGAAAAAGCCGTCGGCAAAGCCACCGGAGGACCCTCTCGCTAACTCGGGGAACCCGCTCCTCGCCCCGGTTGACTACCTCGGTGCCCAGGCACGCGGCAAGTGGACCGCCATTAAAACGGTGGGGTTCGTCGAGATTCAGTCGGCGATCCAACAGTTTCATGCCATGGAAGACCGGTATCCAAAGGATCTCAACGAACTCGTGAGCCAGGGATTTCTCGTGACCACGCCAGCCGCACCCCCGGGCGTCGCTTGGTCTTATAACCCGCAAACCGGAGAAATCCGGGCGGTGAAGCAATAGGTCCCCGATTCTCGACGCCCCGTCCCCCGCCCTCCGATCTACCTTCACTCCCGCTATCTTGAAGAAATCCCTCCGGCTCGAAATTCCCCGCAAGACGATCTACCGGTTGAGCATTTATCTGCGCTGCCTGCAACGGCTCCGACAGAATGAATTGCAAACGGTGAGTAGCGAAGCGCTCGCCCGAGCCGCGGGTGTGAAACCAACCCAGTTGCGGAAGGATCTCACCTACTTCGGTCAATTCGGCACTCGCGGGCTCGGCTACGATGTCGAACAGCTGGCAAAGATGATTTCGGACCTGCTCGGCACCAACCGCCTGCAGCCGGTGGTTCTGGTGGGAGTCGGCAATCTTGGAACCGCCCTGTTGCAATACCGGGGCTTTGAGCAGGAGGGATTCGAACTGGTAGGTGCGTTCGATGAGGAACCGCAACGGCACCGCGACCGGTCAGGCAACACCCCAATCCTCGCCATGCACCGCCTGGGCGAAGTGATCCGCGCACACCATGTTCGCATGGCGATCCTCGCCGTGCCGGCCAGCGCCGCGCAGGAAGTCATCAACCAATTGGTTCATGAAGGCATTACCGGCATTCTCAATTTTGCCCCCATCGTGGCCCACGTTCCGGAAAATGTGACGGTCAATAATGTCAACCTTGCGATCGAACTGGAGAACCTGAGTTACTTTATCCAGGATTGATGTGCCAGCCGCCTGCCGTTTCCGAGAACTTCGCTCCCCATGACCGCTTCCGCCCGCCCGCCCGATGTCCGCTCACAGACTCGTGAGCAACTGGTTGCCCTGTTTTCCGAATGGCAGCAGCCCGCCTACCGAGTGGATCAATTGCTGCACTGGCTGTATACGACACGCGCAACTTCCTGGGAGCAGATGACCAATCTTTCCCGGCCATTGCGCGAGAAACTCGCCGCCACATTCACCCTCGCCCTCCCCGAGTTGGTTCGGAAACAAGGATCCCACGACACCACGCAGAAATTTCTTTGGCGACTGTTTGACGGGCAATTGATCGAAAGCGTCCTGATCCCCGCCAGCCCCGCCCTGTATGGTGAGGTCAGTGACCGCCACACTCTCTGCGTCTCGACCCAAGTGGGCTGCGCCTACGGCTGCCAGTTCTGTGCCAGCGGACTGGAAGGCTACAAACGGAATCTGACTCCCGACGAGATCATTGGCCAAGTCCTCGCGGTGGAAAGATGGCATTCGGCGCCGTCTGCCCCGGTCAGCCCGGCGACCCTGTCGGATCCATCGCTCACGGGGACACCATCCCACCGCAAGCCCACTGCCGCCACCAGCAGGCCGCGTCTCATCAACAATCTGGTCATCATGGGGATGGGCGAGCCCCTCGCAAATTATGATCATCTGCTGACCGCTCTTCGTATTCTGAATGCTTCGTGGGGCGGCGGCATCGGTGCCCGGAAGATCACGATTTCCACCAGTGGGCTCGCCCCGAAGATCCGCCAACTGGCCGAGGAACCACTCCAATTCCGGCTCGCAATCTCCCTGCATGGAGCAACGGATATCGTCCGATCGAAGATCATGCCCATCAATCGCAAGTATCCGTTGACGGAATTGACATCCGCTTGCGAATACCATGTGGCGCGTAAGGGCAAGATGATGACGCTCGAATACATCCTGATTGCCGGGATCAATGATTCCCTCGACCAAACAGGTCCGCTGGCCCGGCTCGCCCGACGTCTGCATGCCAAGGTAAACCTAATCCCCTACAACACCGTCGAGGGCCTTCCATGGAGCCGACCTACGGAGGAGGTTTGCGAACGCTTTCTGCAGGCGATGCTCAACGAAGAGATCGGCGCCACGCTGCGCCGGGAGAAAGGGCACGATATCGACGCAGCCTGCGGCCAGTTGCGATTGAAAACGGAACGGCAACTGGCGCATGCTCCCGGCGTGAGACTCGACACTCCTCCATGATCGCCCTCCTCGACTACGATTCCGGCAACATTCGCAGCGTTGAAAAAGCCCTGCGCAAGGTCGGGGCCGATGTGGAGCGCGTCCGCACCCCGGCTGCCATGCAAAATGCCCACGCTGTCGTGTTACCCGGGGTCGGGGCCTTCGACGATTGCGTCTCGGCCCTCCAACGCCAGGAATTGCTCGTGGCCGCCCGCGCGTGGATCCTGGCGGATCGGCCTTTCCTGGGAATTTGTGTCGGGTACCAGGCGTTGTTCGAACGGAGCGACGAATTCAATTCTTGCGCCGCGGGTCTCTCGGTCTTCGGCGGGCGAGTGGTTCGTTTTGACAGGCGTCCGGGTTTGAAAATTCCCCAGATTGGCTGGAATCAAGTCCGGATCTTGCGGCAGGACTGTCCACTCTATCAAGGGATCCCAGACGGCGCCTATTTCTATTTCGTCCACAGCTTCTATCCCGCCCCCACCGATGAGTCGATTGTGGCCACTCGGACCGACTATGGAGACGATTTCGCATCCTCCATCTGGCGGGGCAACGTATTCGCCACGCAATTTCACCCGGAAAAAAGCCAGGAAAATGGACTGCGCCTGCTGCGGAATTTCGTCGAATTCTCCGCCCGCGGCCGAGAAGCGCGCGCCAATCTTAAATCGGAAACGAGCACGCCTTTCGCCGACCACGATTCGACAGGGCTGCGATGAGCTAACTCGTTCTGACCCCTTCATGACCCCTTCATGACCCCTTCACTCACTTTTTTCGGAGCTTAGAGAAATTAGACGCGGATCAGGGGTGCCGTCAGGCTGTTGACAGCGGCCACAATTGGGCCACAATGGGTCCATGAGCGCTATCGCCAAAAGTCGTATTGACCCGGAGCTGAAACGTCAGGCGGAAGCCGTCCTCGAAGAGATCGGACTAAAACCGCGGGCTGCATTGGAACTTTTTTACAAACAGATCATTAAGCGCCGCGCCATCCCGTTCCCTGTCCAAGCCGACGGCCCGGAAGAGGACGTTTTGAGCCCTGCCGCCCGCCGCAATGCGCTGGCCGATGAGTTCTAAAAATGAGAATGAGAACGGTCCCACAACCCGGCGAAGTTTGGTTTATCGACCTGGGCATGGTAGGCAAGCCCCGTTATGCGCTCGTGTTGGCGGCTCAAACCGATGCCCGGCTGGCGCTGGCCAGTGTGGTCTTGATCACCACACAATTTGCCGACACAGCTTACGAGGTCACATTGCCTCGCGTGCCGTGGTTGCGGGAACAAAGCTACATCAACGTCCAGAGCATCCAGCCGGTGAAATTCACCGAATTCGTCCGCAAAGCTCCTGGAAAGTTCGATGCTCATGTCATCGAGGAAGTGGAAGCCGCGCTCAAACGCTGGCTGAAGCTTTAATGGAGTGTAGGGGTCAGTAATGGGGAATGGGGTCAGATCCACAGTAATGGGGAATGGGGTCAGATCCATACTATTGACAATTGAAAAGATGCTGCCGGATGTTCATCGTCGATTCCCGATATGTCAATTATATGGATCTGACCCCATTGCCGCCCGCCCGGTTAGGCCCCGAACGGTCCGCGATACCACGGCGAGACGAGCAACACGACGAGTGTCATCAGTCCGACCAACTTCAGCCCATTCTCAAAGGCATCAAACTAAACGCGAGCCGCCAATCGTCCCCCCGTTATTGATCCGATCGGAGTCGAGAACCCCGGTTAGGAAGCGTTAGCATGGCGCCTCAATGCCGACGCCGGCCCGTACTCAATTCGCGGGCCAATTCGCCGGCGTCATAGACTTTTTCCAGCGCCTCCAGGATGGCGGCGCTGTGTACGGAAATGGATCGCGCCTGCACCTCTTCATAGGCGAAATCCAAGACCAGGCTTTGCAGGTTGCCGTCAACAATAATTCCCACGAATTCACCCGCCTTGTTCACCACCGGACTGCCCGAGTTGCCTCCGATAATATCGTGGGTACCGACGAAGTTGAAGGGAGTGTTCAAGTCGAGCGCTGATTCGCGTTTCACCCAACGAGTTGGCAAGTCGAATGGCGGCCGGTTTTTATGTTCCGCACTCCGTTGGTATAATCCCGCCATCCGCGTGAGTGCCGGAACCGTTTTGCCATTCTCATCGTAACCCTTGACCATCCCGTAGGCCAACCGGAGCGTGAAGGTCGCATCCGGATAGGAATCGGTACCGCCCAAAGCAAACCGGGCCCGGCTGATAGCCGCGTGGGCCTGCTTCTTCACTTCATCCTGCGTTTCAATGGTTCTGCGCAATTCTCGCGCCTCGGCATCAACCAGGTGTGCCAGCTCAATCATCGGATCATTCGCGGCCAGCACTGCTGCCGCCCCTCCTTCAAAAAGTTTTTTCCGCAGAGCGACGTCCTGAAGCTTCGAACCGTGAACCAGATCCACCGCCCGCGCCCGGGGCGACTTGCCCGCGAGAATCTTCTGTACCGTAGGATCCCCGAATCCCAACTGCTCCGCAACCCAGGTCAGTGAATCTGACAATCGGAGAATTTCGAAGTCCGGATATAGCGGTTGATCTGAAAATAGAGATAGCTCCAGCGATGGCCGCGATGCCTCCCCAAACTCTTTCAGTCGTTCGCCATTCGGTTTGGGCCGTTCCTCACCAGCCCGCAATAGCGTCCGGGCAATTTCGAACAGTTCCGAGGAAAACCCCTGCCCCGCCTCCAGCACATTATAACGCAACCGATACTGCCGGATCACTTCCTGCGCCGCCGCTATGCGATCGAACGCGGCCGCGGCTGCTGCATGTTCCGGATGACTCTTCAGGCGCTCTCGAAAGGCGGATTCAGCCCGGGACTTGACTCCCATGATCATCGGATCATATAGCCCAGCGTGCCCGCCATCGCGCGCCTTTCGCGAATTCTGCACGCCGAATAAATCATCCTGGGCCCGACGGGCATTCTCCTCACTGCGACCGCTCCAGGCGGCCAGCAATACCTCCATTCGCTTTAACCGCGCGAGTGTCGCTGGATATTGCACGTCCCGAAGGTACTCCAGCTCAGCCATGGTTAGTGAACGGTCCGTTCGCCCGGGATGTCCGGACACAAACGTTAGTTCACCGTCGGCGGCCCCGCTCTTTGACCACCCCAGATGATGCGAAACCCGAACCGGATGGCCATTCTCGTAAACACGGAACAAACAGATATCGAGATCAAAGCGTGGAAATTCAAAATTGTCCGGATCCCCTCCAAAAAACGCGATCTGCTGCTCCGGGGCAAAGACCAGCCGGACGTCCGTGTAACGCTTAAACCGATAGAGATGATAAGCTCCCCCCTGGTAAAGCGTCACGACATCCGACCGCAGCGTTGTGCGGTCCAGAGATTCCTTTTCAATCTCCGAAATGACCCGGCGGCGCGCCTTGAACGCCGCGTCGGGTCCAAGACCCGCCGGCACCGCGAGGCTCACCCGACTCGTCACATCCTCGATCTCTTGCAGGACGTTGAGCTCAAGATCGACACACGGGATCTCTTCCGAAAGTGCCCGCGCGTAAAATCCGTTCTGAAGGTAATTCTTCGCCTCCGTGCTGACCTTTTGCAACGCATCGGCCCCGACGTGATGATTGGAGATCACGAGGCCCTCTTCGCTGACAAAGCTGCCGGAACCACCGGAATTGAAGCGGACGGACGATTTCTGCAAGTGTTCCAGCCAGGCGTCCGTTAGTTCGAACTGGTACTTTTGCCGAAGGAGTTCCCGCGGGGGACGGTTGTAAAGCCACATACCCTCATCGGCCCGGGACAACCCCGCGAGCAATGCAGCGGCAAGAGTGGGCACAAAAAAGCGAAAGAAACCGTCCATAGTCGAGGTGGGGATCGTGCCGACAGCAATGCGGACCGGCAAGTAGAGGTTGCGGATTCGGAGCCGTTCTCAAGACCGATCCAATCGACAAAAATCGAGAAAAGGGGGCAAAAAGGGGTCAGGGAATAGTAATGTGCGATACTACATTACTATTCCCTGACCCCTAATTGACCCCTGATCTTTCGGCTAGCTGGTTCGCGACCCCTTGATAGTTTCATCGACGAGGAATAAAGTGTGAAAATTGAAAATTAAATTCCTGCCGACAAACAGGATTCGGTTCGCCCGACGTGTCGGTTTGGTGGTTGCCATCTGGTGGGCGAGCATCGCCCTTTATCAGGCAAAGAAGCCGCTCCCAGCCGAGCTGAGTCTCGAAGGGGCCGTTCGGTCTGCGACGGAGGGGGATGTCGAGTTTCTCTATGACCTGACTTATCGGACCGCCGACAGTGAACCGCGGGTTGAACAGCAGATCTTCGATCGATTTTTCCAGATTATCGATGGCGCGAAGACGTTTGTGGTAATCGATGCATTCCTGTTCAACTCCGATTCGGGCGGATCCGAGCCTTACCGACAGCTTGCCCTCGACCTGACGGAACGGCTTACCGCGAAGAAAAGGGCTCACCCGGAAGTTGAGATCGTGTTTCTCACGGATCCAATCAACTCATTCTATGGCAGCTACAAGTCAAAAGAGATTGAGGAGCTACGTCGGGCCGGGGTTCACAGCATTGTGACGGACCTTACTCCGCTTCGGGATTCGAATCCATATTATGGGAGTCTCTGGCGCACCTACATCCAGTGGTTTGGATCGGCCGGCGAAGGATGGATCAACCACCCGCTGGGCGGAGCCGAGCGTCGGGTAACGTTTCGGGCGTTTCTTTCTCTGCTGAACACGAAAGCGAACCACCGCAAGCTGATAGTGGCCGACGAAGGGGATACGGTCGTGTCGCTCGTCACTTCCGCGAACCCGCATGAGGCCAGCAGCCGGCATTCGAATGTCGGCATTCTTGTCCGTGGTTCTCTGGCCGTCGATATTTTGCGAGCGGAGCAAGCGGTCGCCCGGATGTCGGGAGAAACATTCCCGGTTCCGCAGATCGCCCCGAAGTCAAAGCCAGGCCCAATGACGGTGCAGCTGCTGACGGAAGGGAAAATTAAGGAAGCGATTGTTCGGGACCTTTCCACGTGCCGCCAGGGCGACGCAGTCGATCTGGCGATGTTTTACCTTTCCGACCGTGAAATAATCCGAGCACTCGGCAACGCGGCTGATCAAGGTGCCGTCCTTCGCATCATACTCGATCCGAACAAAGATGCGTTTGGCCGGCAGAAGAACGGGATTCCAAATCGCCCCGTGGCGCATGAGCTCTCCTCGAGATACGCAGTGGCCGTGCGCTGGTATGAGACCCACGGGGAGCAGTTCCATACCAAACTATTGATCCTGACGAAAGGGAACGAGCGGATCGCATACGCAGGATCGGCCAATTTTACTCGCAGAAACCTCCAGGATCTCAATCTCGAAGCCAATCTGCGGGTGGCCATGCCTCGCGAGTCGCAACTCGCCAGGAAACTTGGCACCTATTTCGACAGGATCTGGTCCAATACCGGAGGCGTGTACACGGCCCCCTACTCAACCTTTCGAGACGATTCCGTGGCCGGGAAGATGCTCTACCGATTGCAGGAATCCTCAGGTTTCAGCTCCTTCTAATTCAGTCGGTTCGAACCGGACAATTCAAATGAACTGCCACAATAGATCGCGATGTTTGCTGTTCTTCCGGGTCAAAACGGAGTGAAGTCGCCCCGGAATGCAGACTCTCTATCTCGATATCTTTAGCGGCATCAGCGGTGACATGTTTCTCGGCGCACTGCTTGACCTCGGCGTGGAATTCAAGGCGCTCGAACGTGAGTTACGGAAGTTGAAGCTCGACGGCTACCACCTACACGCCGCCCGACGCCAGAAATCCGGCATTGAGGGAGTCAAGTTTGACGTCCATCTCACCGACGCTAACGCCGCAGACTGCGACCAAGGACCTGCCCACGCTCATGACCACGCTCATGACCATAACCACGCTCACGCTCCGAGTCATGGGACAGGCAGCCGGGATTTCGCGGCGATTCACGCATTGATTTCCGCGAGTTCCCTATCTGATTGGGTGAAAGAAAAATCATTCGCTGTTTTCCATAGGATTGCCGTGGCCGAAGGCAAGATCCATGGATTGCCACCGGACAAGGTCCATTTTCACGAAGTTGGTGCGGTCGACTCAATTGTCGATATCGTCGGCGGCTGTATTGCTCTCGAACTGCTGGGAAGGCCGCGAGTGTGGTCTGCAGCCGTCGTGGACGGCACCGGATTTGTGCAGTGCGCGCACGGCCGATTTCCGATTCCAACCGCGGCAACATTGGAAATTCTGGGTGCAAAGAGCATCGCGGTTTCCCAATGCGAGGAACCCCACGAACTGGTCACCCCAACCGGTGCGGCCTTGCTGGCAGAGTTTGTCGATCGATTTGGACGGATGGAAGGGTTGACGGCCCACCGCGTCGGGTACGGCCTCGGCACACGGAATAACCAGACGCGTCCGAACGTGCTGCGGGCTGTGCTCACGCTCGACGACGGCGTGACCGGTATGGCCCACGACTGGCAGACCGACACAATCGTGGTTCTGGAGACAAACCTCGACGACATTCCCGCGGAGTTGCTGGGGCACGTGCTTGAAAAGGCGCTCCGGCTTGGCGCACTGGACGTGTTTCATACATCGATCCAAATGAAGAAGAACCGCCCCGGCGTCCTCTTGACGGTCCTTTGCGAACCTGCGGATGCAGACCGATTCACGGAGTTGCTGCTGGTCGAGACGACCTCATTTGGAGTCCGTCGATCCACCGCGGAACGACGCAAACTTCGACGCGAATTCGTAGAAATAAAGACCGAGTTCGGCGCGGTCCGAATCAAGCTCGGTCGACTGAATGGCAGGGTCGTCCAAGTGGCACCCGAGTTTGATTCGATTCGGGACATTGCTGCCCAGGCGGGAGTGCCCGTGAAATGGGTTTTCGAAGCCGCCCGGAAGGCTTCATTGGCAGGTGCATCCTGAACTGGGGTGACCGAACGGAGGTCACTCGTCCCGAAATCGGTAGCCCGTACCGCGGACAGTTTCCAACCGGTCGGCGCTGTTTCCAAGTTTCTCCCTTAGCCGCCGCATATGCGTGTCGACGGTGCGGGTGTCGATGACTTTTTCGTATCCCCAGACCTCCTGGAGGAGTGCATCCCGAGATTGAACCCGGCCTCGCCGTTGGGCAAGAAGTTGCAGGAGGCGAAATTCGGTGGCGGTCAATTCAATCCGATTGCCGTGAATCTTGACCTCGTGACGGGAGGGATCAATGACGAGATCACCGAACGTCAATACCTGGGCTTCGGCCGGATCAGGCGGATGGAGGCGCCGTAACAGTCCGCGCACCCGCAGCACCAGTTCACGGGGACTGAAGGGCTTTGTCAGGTAATCATCGGCCCCCAATTCGAAGCCCAATACGCGGTCGATCTCCTCCGCCCGGGCGGTCAGCATGATGATCGGGATTTGGGATGTCGCTGGCGAGCGGCGCAACACTTTGCACACTTCGAACCCATCCATCCCTGGCAGCATGACATCAAGGATCACGAGACTGATACCCCCATCGCGGACCCGCTGCAAGCCGCCCGGTCCATCGGTGGCAGTGAAGACGCGGAACCCGGCGGCTTCGAGATTGAACTCGATCAGTTCCAGTGCATCCGGCTCATCTTCCACGACAAGAATTCGGTCGGTCATAAACATTTTAGTACGCCCACACGAACTCTGCCCTGAAAACACGCTCGGGTCGCGTTACAATCTGGTAAAAACACCGCGCTGGAAACTTGAGCGAACTTGCCGGACAATTGTCACTCGTGGCGGAGCGCCTCGACCGGATCCATCGTTGCGGCACGCAATGCGGGGTAGAGTCCGAACACGACCCCGATCAAGCCGGAGATGGTGAACGCGAGGATCGGTGACCCCGGGGTGATGATGGTCCGCATTCCAGCGAAATGGGACACGGCGAAAGGAATCAGCACTCCGAGGAGGACACCGAGGAGTCCACCCGACGCACTGAGAATTACAGCCTCAATAACAAATTGTGTTGTGATGTCCTGACGACGTGCTCCAAGAGCGCGGCGGATGCCAATTTCGCGAGTTCGCTCCGTGACGTTGGCCAGCATGATATTCATGATTCCGATTCCGCCGACAAGCAGCGAAATGGCGGCAATGGATCCCAGGACGAGGTTGAATATTTTCTTGGTCTCCTCAGCTTTTTTCAGAAGTTCCAGAGGCACCACCACGGCGTAGTCCTTTTTTTTGTGATTTTTTTCCAGTACGTCCTTGATCGCATCGGCAACAGGGATGACATCCTGGGGGTTCACGACCTTCACGGTGATTTCGTGGAGAGCGACGCGTTCCAATTCCGAACTGCCGGCACGGCGGCGGAAGAGAACCTCTCCATAGCGGTGTCGGGCGGTTTCCAGCGGAATGAACATACGGTCCCGGCTGGCGCTTCCGGCATCCTCCAGATTGCCCTCGGAAAATGATCCCGTCGTCCGCAGCTCCATAACACCGATCACTCGGTAATAATTGTCGCCGATCCGGACATCCCGTCCGAGCGGCTCATCGAGTGGAAAAAGTTTCTGTGCCATCTCCTTGCCGAGGACGCAGACCGATTCAGCGGCATCGAGATCTGCCTGATTGAAGAACCGGCCCATGGCGATCGGATGATTTCGGACGATGGGATACTCCGGGAGGGTCCCCACGACGTCGACGTCCACGCGAACGGTGATGTTCCATACGTAATCACGTACCACGCGAGCCGGAAGCGCTGTTTCCACCCCGGGGATCGTATTTCGGATGCGCTTGAGATCTTCGTTCTTCAATCCGTATTCGAGGACGTAGTTATCACGTCGATTGGTTACTTTCTCCTCTTCACCCGGTTTCTGGCTGCGAAGAAGTATATTCTGAGATCCGAGCGTTTTGATTATTTCCTGCGCCTTGAAACTGGCACCCTCGCCGATCGCGAGCATGGCGATCACAGAGCAAACGCCAAAAACTATGCCGAGCACGGTCAGCAAGGATCGGAGCCTATGTAGCCACAGGCTCTGGACACCCAATCGGATCGATCGACGGAGCCGAGCTGACAGGAATGGGAGATTGAGTGGCAAGAGAATCGGGTTTTGAGTTAAGGAAGCCGACTGGCAGCCGCCGCTAGTGACATGTATCCGATTCGAGTTCTCCGTCGCGGAGGCGGATTATCCGGCGGGCCCGTTCACCGACTTCGACGTCATGGGTCACCATGATGAGGGTTTTTCCCTGTCGGCGGAGATCGTCGAAGATGCCCAGGATTTCACGACCGGAAGCAGAATCCAAATTGCCAGTCGCTTCATCGGCGAGAATGACCAGCGGATCATTGGCGAGGGCGCGGGCGATCGCCACTCGTTGTTGCTGACCGCCCGAGAGCTCGAACGGTTTATGATCGAGTCGCGTCTCTAGTCCGACGCGCCGGGCGAGATCGGTGGCAATCTGCCGCGCCTGCTCCTCCGGACAATTCTGGTAGAAGAGCGGGACCTCGATATTTTCCACGACGGAAAGCTGCTGGATCAAGTTATAGCTTTGAAAGACAAAACCGAGCCGGGCTCCGCGGATTGCCGACAAGGCGTCATCATCCAGTCCGGAGACATCCTGCCCACCCAGGAAATACCGGCCGCCTGAGGGGCGATCCAAGCAACCAAGGAGATTGAGCAACGTCGATTTCCCGCATCCGGAGGGCCCCATGATTGCCACGTATTCGCCCGCCTGAATCTCGAGGCTCAGCCCGCTGAGAGCGGTCACCGTGGTTCCACCCATCTGGTATGTCTTGCGCAGATTTTCGAGCCCCACAATCGGTCCGATTGCGGAAACCGGGCTGACCGCGGAGGACGGGGTCCCCGCCGCAAGATTTAGGGGAGTAGACATCGCAGAAATGAATGAACGACTACCTCCGATTCGGGTTGAAAAAAGGACTCACCGAGGGGGAGGCGAGGCCGTCTTGACTGATCCCAGGCCGGCTGGCGGCTTTTCTTCACCTGCCTTTTTCTCGCTTTCCGGGGCTCGGAGAAGCACCTGTTCGCCGGCCGCCAATCCTTCCTTAATCTCGATGAATTCATCATTGAATTCACCGACCTTAACCCCGCGTTCCTGCAATCGATTTCCCGCGAGATAAACCACTTGCCGCCCGCCGCGCATGGCAACGGCCTGCATCGGGATGTAAACGACATCCGGCAATTGTTTGATCAGGATTTCGGTCTTCGCGCTCATGCCAGGCTTTAGCCAATCCCGTGTGCCACGGATGGACACGGTGCATTGATAGAGTTTCATGTCGGGGTTCATCCAGCGGTTTTGAGAATCCGGCAGGATGCCAACTTTGATCAACTCTCCGTCAAGTCGATCATCGGGAAATGCATCCACGGTAATGCGCACGGTGAGACCCTTCTGGATCTTCTTGATGTGGGATTCGTGGACATTCAATTTCACTCCCATCTTCGTCGTGTTTGGAATGGTGATGATCGCCTGCCGTTCGAATACCTGCGATCCAACTCGGATCGGCTCGTTGTTACCGTACCAGCGCTGCTCCTGTCCTCCGTAGACCACGAGTCCCGTCTTCTTCGAGGTGATGACACAATTCTGAATCTGAGTGTTCAGCTCGTCACGATTCTCCTTCTCGATCCGATAGCGTTGTTCCGCACTCCTCATTTTGGCCCGGGCCTGGGCAAGTTTCGATACCGCCTCCTTGCGGATTCTCTCCAGGGCGCGGAGTGCCTTGTCATATTTCGACAGCAACTCCTCGGCCTGCTTCGGGAACTCATATTTGATATAGAGATCACGGGCTGTTTCAGAACTCTCCTGCTTTAACCGGGCCTTGTCGAAGGAGGTTTGGTCATTTTCAAATTCGTTTTTGGTGACAAATCCCTTGGCGTAGAGACGTTGGGTTCCCGCGAGCTTGGTCTTCGCCTGATTCACTTCGGTGACGGCGACGAGCAGATCATCCTCACGCTTGCGCAACTCCTGCTTGGCAACGCCGTCCCCCAGGAGGTCGATTCGGGCATACTTGGAAAAGTTAACATTGGGGCGCGGCCGGGAAACGGCTGCAGCCGGCGCCGGATTCGTCCTCAGCATGTCGGCCGGGATACGAACTTCCCCCCCCTCAGCGGCTGCAAGGGCGTTGGTGTCCGATTGTTCCCGCAGGTCAAGCATCTCGATCAACTCTTTTGTAATGCGATCTCCTAGAAATTTTTCGAGATCCATGAAGGCAAATTTCGCCTCCTGTTCCGCCGAACGCACATCGACGCGATTTTGGTTGAGTTGAATCTCAAATCCTTGCTGGGCGTCGGTCAAACCCGCCATGGTCGTCTGAAAAGTGATATCCTGATTGACGAGATTTTGCTTCATCTTCGATGAGTCCAATTCCACGAGCACCTTATTGGTTCGGACGTCCTCTTCCGTAACGGAGTAGCCCTCGTCGACGATCTTGAGAATTTTCACGGGTTCGCCGCGAACCTCCGATCGGATTTCCTGAAATTCGAGTGCCTCGATGCTGCCTCCATTGATGACGGTGATGTCCAGCGGTCCCCGACGTGCGGCAAAGACAACTCCTCCGGCATTGGATCGAGCGGGCCGGGAGAAATACCAGACGGCGATCGCGAGGAAGCCGAGCATCGCGAGGCCGGATCGGGAGTGACGCAATAGCCAAGTTTTCATGGAAGCGGAGTGGGAGGGTTGGGGCCAATGGCGGCGGGCAGCGACGGCGGCACTGAATTGGGTCGGGAGACTTCATCCCACATTCCGGCCTCGCCGATGTTCAGGATTCCCATGTCCCGCCAGTAACGGAGACGGGCGATGGTATGAGTCACCAAGGCGGCCGTCCGGGCGTTCTGTGCATTGACGAGATCCGCTTGAGCATCGAGCAGATCCCGGGTGGTGCCTCGTGCGAGCTGCTGCCGAAGTTGTTGTTCCTCGACCCGTCGTGCGCCCAACGTCACGCCCAACTCGGCAATCTCAAAATTCCGTCTTGCCTGTTCAAGTCCACGGGTATCGGTCGCAACATCGAGTTTTATCTGGTCGATGGCCAGGGCGTACGCCCGCTTGGCTCGAGCCTCCTCAATGAGTGCCCGGCGGAATCCGTTGCGTTCGGCCGTTCGATCGAGGCCAAGATCTACATCGAACCCCAGGCTATAGGCATAGATGTTGGGATCCGGAAGTGGGAAACCACGCCGGGCATTATTCGAAAAATTGCCCCGGGCGCTGGCATCAATCTGTGGCAGGAGGGCGTTCTTTGCAATCGGCACACGCCGCATGGCGTCCTCGAGACGTTGCCGGCTATTTTGCAGATCGAGCCGGATCGATTCCGCGATCGTCACTGCCTCGTCAACCGAGATTCCCGGGTCCTGGATCGTTAGATTCGCCAATTCCTGTTCCGCAAGCACGATCGAATCGCCGACGGGCAGTCCGAGGGCGATCTTGAAGCGATCGAGGCCCTCCCGGTAGGCACGGAGGGCGGACAGCCAACGGGTCTCCGCATTGAGCTCTGCCTGGGTCAACTGGTCGAGCGATGCGAGGGCTCGCTGTCCCTCGTCGGCGAACGCTTTCTCGCGACGGGCATTTTCCCGGGATCGTTGGAGATCCAGGAACGTATTGTGTACCTGGTCCCGGAACTGGAGGACGGCGTAGAACTCTCCGGCGAGTCGGACTGCGAAGTCCTTCTTGAATTGAACGAAATCCCGCATGGCATAGAGGAGACTCCGCTCCGCCTGGGTCAGCAGCTCCATCGTCACCCGGAATCCGGCCCCTCGGAGAAGGGGCTGACTGAGATTGGCACCAAGCTGAGACGAGGTCAGAGCCCGGGGATCTCCCGAGACATACCGGAGAAAATCCGTGGTGAACGAGGCCGAAAGCCGGGCACCTGTGGCGAGCAACCAGCTCACACCGAAGCGTGCATGCCCTTCAACAAGGTTGCTATCAATCCTGGCGACGGTAATGGGTTCCTGCGTGACGGGATCGATGCCGATCACCTGCCGGGATGTGCTGCCGCGCAGGGCGCCATTTCCGGTGCCGGAAAAGATCGGCGTATATCGGTGGCGAACCAGCGAGAGATCGAGGGCCTCCAGATACAACTGCTCCTTCTGCAGTTGATATTCGCGGCTCTGGCGCACTCCAATTTCAAGAGCCTTCAACAGAGAGAGGACGGGAGCTCCCAATTCACTCGCCCCTTCAGTCCCCAGAAAATCAGGAGGAGCGCCCGCCCTGGGCAAATCGGAAAGATCCACCGCTCGGTTCGCATCGATTGAAAAGCTTCGATCCATGTTTGGAACCCCGGGGGTCTTCTGCGACAGAATCTTGCCTGTTTCGCGGTCTGTTGATTTTCGGAGTTGCTCTGTACTGCACCCCACGCTTGCGCCCGCCAGCAACGCGAGCGCGACAGGACAAACCCTCAAGGCCAGAATGCCTCGGGAATGCGTGCCCTTGGATGGCGATATGGTCACGCGGGCAGTCAAAATGGATCGTCGGCAACGGCGTATCTTAAACAACAAGCCGAGGGCCCATCCCTATTCGACCGGTTGATCGAGGAATGATCACGCGATGATCTCAATCCACCCGCTGGATAATGGCGAGAAAATACATTCCAAAACGACCATCCGCTTGTCATTTTGAGCGCATGCATTCCGGTTCGTACCTCACGACTCAACCTGGTTCGAGCCTTTAGCCACTTGAATGTCATGACTAAGACGATTCGCATTGCCGCAGCCCAGATCGACGTGAAGCTAGCCGACCGCGACGGAAACCTGGCTCGGATGCTGGCAAACCTGGAATCGGCCGCGGCGCAGGGAGCGGCGCTGGTGGTGTTTCCCGAATGCGCCCTGCCCGGCTATTGCTTTGAGAGTCTCGCGGAAGCTCAGCCCTGCGCCGAAACGGTGCCCGGCCCGGCGACGAATGCTTTTACCGCCGCCTGCAAGAAGCTTAATGTCCACGCGGTGTTTGGAATGTTGGAAACGGATGGCCCGCGGTTGTTCAATGCCTGCGTGCTGGTCGGTCCCGATGGCGTGGTGGCAACGTACCGCAAAGTCCATCTGCCGTTCCTGGGGATCGACATGTTCACGACGCCGGGCGACCGCCCGTTCGCAGTGCAGGAAATTCGCCTCCGCGGCCAGACGCTCCGTATCGGTATGAATATCTGCTACGACGGCTCGTTCCCTGAAACGGCTCGCGTAATGACGCTGCAAGGAGCCGACATCATTCTGTTGCCGACAAACTGGCCGCCGGGGAGCGAGTGCATGGCGGGCTGCGTAGTCAACGCGCGAGCCATGGAGAACCACATCTATTACCTGGCGGTGAACCGGGTCGGGATCGAGCGGGGCTTCCGCTTTATCGGGATGAGCAAAATCTGCGCCCCCGGCGGCCACGTGCTAGCCGAGGCGCCCCACGAAGACGAGTGCCTGCTCTTTGCCGAGATTGACCCGGAAAAGGCCCGCAACAAGCACCAGATCCGCGTCCTCGGCAAGCACGAGATCAACCGCATCGCTGATCGCCGTCCGGAGATGTACGGAAAGTTGGTGGAGCCGAAGAAGTCGTGACCGAGTCTTATCGGTGCTAATGGGGATTTTGATCCTACCTGGCCGGAAAGAGAAACTCCAACGGCCGCCAGACCCGCAATCGCCAGTAGAGTTCATTGTGCTGATTGATTTGCGCTTCCTTAAATTTGTCATCCGCGAGTTTCAACGGTTCCAGCTGCACTGGCGTCAGTGGGTGTTCGTCCAGGAAGTAGCGGAGGTTGACATCGGCCTGCCAGCCAACACGCCGCAGTTCGAAGACGACCCGCTCGGTGTTCGCTCGACCGTCGTCGCCACTGGTTCCAGACTGGATGCCACAATCGAAGTAGAGTCTGACGGGCTTCGGCCGGCCAGCGTGGGGTTTCAGCACGGTTTCAAGGAAGCACCGCTGCTCGATCTGATAAGCGCCCGACATGCTCGCCGCCAGCCCGAACACTTCGGGATGATCCCACGCCAGCGCGAAACTGCAAATACCGCCCATCGAAGAGCCCAACACGCCCGTGTGCGCCGGATCAGTCAGCGTGCGAAAGCGTCGGTCGATCGCAGGTTTCAGTTCTGTCGTCAGAAATTGAGCGTAACGGTCATACGCGGAATTATCACCGGGATCGACGACAGCCTGGCGCGTTGACTTCCTTGCCTCCTCCGTGAGGGGCGCGGTGCGTCCGCGATATTCCTGGTAGCGCTTCGGGGTATTGTCGATGGCCACGAGGATCACCTCGCGCATTCGGTTTTCGCGGACCAGTCGTTCGACCGTGAGGTCCACTTCCCAATTGCCCCAGCCGAACGCGATGTTGGGTCCGGCCGAGCTGAATACGTTCTGGCCGTCGTGCAGATAGAGGACCGCATAACGTGCCTCCGGCAATATTTCGTAAGACGGCGGCAGCCAGATGCGCACCGTGCGGTTCGTTCCCAGCACAGCGGATGGAAATGCCTCCGGCGGCAGAAAACGTCCGGCCGCATGGCCGACATTGACCGCAAACAGGAGGAATGACAGCGCGCCCGTGAGGTGGTTCATTGGAACGGTCTAACGGTTTGCTGGGTCCCCGGCAAGTGACACGATCGGCTTCGCCCCAAACGACGTGCGAATCCGCAATGCCCTTTCCCTCTCGGCGATTGATCGCAGTACACTGCTTTGACGCTCCGCGGCTATTGAGTTCACTTCCGTTGGCTCTCGCGGCCATCCCCACCCGCCCATCATATTGCACGCCATTTATGGCTGCGGCCACCTCACGCCTTGAGCGCCACGTATTCGCTGAAGAGGCCGAGCACGTGGACACGTTTCACTTCGGCAAACCCTGCGGCGCGCATGGCCCCCAGCACCGAGTCGGGCGGCACGGTGGCATCCATCGTCTCCCAGTAGTAATACATCATGTCGCGCGCGGCGCGGCTGCGGGTGAAAAGTCGCGTCAGGCCCGGAAAGATTTTTCCGAAGTAGAGCCAAAAGAAAAAATTCCCCAGGGCGCTCGTCGGCTTGGTCACCTCGAGGATCAGCACGCGTCCGCCGGACCGCAGCACGCGGTGGTATTCGCGCATGGTCACCGCGAGATCGGCCACATGCCGGAGCGCGTAGCCCATCGTTAGGAAATCAAACGATTCATCGGGAAACGGCAGCCGGTCGGCGTAGCCGACGACGAATTTCGCGGCCAGCTTTTTCCGTGCCTCCGCCATCATGCCCTCGCTCGGGTCGAGGCAGGTGATGTTGTCGGCGGTGCCGAGGATGCGCATCCCCTCGATGGCCATGAGCCCGGTGCCGCATGCGACATCGAGGAGATGCATGCCGGGTTTCAACCCGTGGCGCTGTTGCACCCAGCGCCGATAGGCACTGCCGCTGCCCAAAAAACCCCAGCCCGTGATGCCGTCATAGTGTGGCGCGCCGGCATCGAAGAGCCGGTTCACGAACTCCGGCTTGGCCTCCGGCGTGGCATAGTGCGACTTCAGCGGGGGATGAGGCAACATCCGCGCAAGTTGCCCGCACACTGGATCGTCTGCAACAGCGTGTGTTAAACAACGAGCCGAGGGTTCATCCGAATTCGACCAGTTGATCGGGGACTGATCACGGGATGATCTCAATCCGCCCGCTGGATAATGGAGAGAAAATACATTCCAAAACGACCGTCCGCTTGTCATTTTGAGCGCATGCATTCCGATCCAACCGAGATTTCCAGCACGTCCCTTTCCCGCCGGTCCCTGCTTCGGGGCTCCGTCGCCATGGCCGCCTACGCCTTGGCTGCCCGCCCCTTGTCCGCCTTCGGACTCGAACCGGCACTCGGCGAAGTAAGCATGCCTTTCCTGGATATTCAGCCCGTGGGGAAAATGCTCTATTGGCAGAAGCTCGCAAACTGGATCACCCCAAATGCAGACCTGTACGAAGTGAGCCACTACGGACGGCCCAAAGTGGACCTGGCCTCGTGGAAACTCGATTTCTCAGGCTACTTGAAAAGGCCGCGATCATTCACGCTGGCTCAGCTTCAGGCCCGTCGGCACAAAACCGTCACCGCCACCCTCGAATGTGGCGGTAACGGTTCGAGCCTCGCCTTCTGCGGAGCCATTGGCAACATGCGTTGGACTGGGACTCCCCTGGGACCGTTACTTCGTGAACTCGGACTTTCAAATCGATCGCAGGAATTCGTTTTCTACGGTGCTGACGAAAAGGTTGAGAAAATTCGCGACAAGGATTACCCGCAACACTTCGCCCGAAGTCTTCCCAGAGAACACGCGTTGCAGGACGAAATACTCTTGGCCTGGGCGATGAACGGCCAACCGCTCGACGAAATGCACGGCGCACCACTGCGACTCATCGTGCCGGGCTGGTTTGGGATTTCCTGGGTTAAATGGCTGACTCGCATTGAGGTTCTCGACCGCCGATTCATGGGCAAATGGATGGCCCGGGAATACGTAACGATCCGCGGTGAAGACCGCGAGGACGGCACCACAAATTGGCGGGAAACCTCCGTTTGCAACATGAACGTCAAATCCGTGGCAGCGCGCTGTGTACGGCGGGCGGATGGGTCGCTTCGCATTTCCGGTGCGGCCTGGAGTGATGGCACACCGATCCAACGCGTCGAGGTCCGCATCGACGACGGCCCCTGGCAACGTGCGCTGATCGAGCGAAAACCGGAAAATGCCCGCTTTACCTGGAATTTCTGGCGTTTCGACTGGAAGAATCCGCCGATCGGCGAACATACGTTTGTCTCCCGTGCGATCGATGCCGACGGCAGAATGCAACCCGGTCCTGACGATCCGGCAATCAAGAATAAACGAACCTATTGGGATGCCAACCAGCAGTGGGTTCGGCGAGTGCGGGTGGGAACGACTTGAATGGATCGTTGCGCCCCCCTTAATCCCGAAGTTATGTCCCGCAGCGGCGAGCCGGCTCGCAGTCACCGTAAACTCATCGGCCGACAATGAAACCAACCGCCCCCGCGCGTCCCGAACTCGCCCACGATGTGCTGCGCCACGCCCGGCGGCGACCGCTCGACGCGATGTTTGCCCCGCGCCGAGTCGCGGTCATCGGCGCATCGGACAAGGTCGGCAGTGTGGGCCTGGCTTTGGTCCAGAACCTCCGGCTGTTTGCAGGCGAGGTGTTTCTGGTTAACACGAAGCGCAAAACAATCTCCGGACGAGACGCCTACCCGGACATCGCCGCCGTCCCCGAAAACGTGGACCTCGCCGTCATTGCCACGCCCGCCCCGAGGGTCCCCGGCGTTCTCCGAGAGTGCGGTGCCGCCGGTGTGTCCGCCGCCATCATCATTTCCGCAGGATTTCGGGAATGCGGCAAGACAGGTGAGGAACTGGAGCAGCAATGTCTCGCCGAGGCGCGGCGGGCGAAGATGCGGCTGCTCGGGCCGAACTGTCTCGGCCTGATGGTTCCGCAGGTGCAGCTCAATGCGACGTTCGCAACCGGCATCGCCCAACCTGGTAGCGTCGCCTTCCTCAGCCAGAGCGGCGCACTCTGCACAGCGGTGCTCGACTGGAGTCATCGCGAAAATGTCGGCTTCAGCGCATTCGTCTCGGTCGGATCGATGCTCGACGTCGGCTGGGGCGACCTCATCACGTACTTCGGCGACGATCCGCACACCCAGAGCATCGTCTGCTATATGGAGTCGGTGGGGGATGCCCGTTCCTTCCTCTCGGCCGCGCGTGAAGTCGCCCTCACAAAACCCATCATCGTCCTCAAAGTGGGTCACACGGACGCCGCCGCCAAGGCCGCGGCCTCGCACACCGGTGCACTGACCGGAAGCGATGCCGTCCTCGACGCCGCCTTCCGCAGAGTCGGCGTGCTGCGGGTGGATTCCATCGCCGAATTGTTCAACATGGCGGAACTGCTGGGTAAGCAACCTCGCCCGCGTGGACCGCGTCTCACCCTTGTGACCAACGCGGGTGGGCCCGGTGCGCTGGCCACGGACGCCCTCGTCGCCAGCGGCGGGCAATTGGCCGAGTTATCCCCCAAAGTGTGCGAGTTGTTGAGCCAGTTCCTTCCCTCTCATTGGAGCCATGGCAATCCCATCGATCTTCTGGGCGACGCCGACGCCACGCGTTACGCGAAAGCCACGGACCTCGCCGCGCAAGATCCGCAATCGGACGGTGTCCTTGTCATTCTCACGCCCCAGGCAATGACCGACTCCCAAGGCATCGCCGAGAAACTCTGCTTGCTGGCAACCCATATCACCAAGCCGCTGCTCACTAGTTGGATGGGAGGAGCTGGCGTAGACGCCGCCAGGGGAATCCTGAACGCAGCAAAAATTCCGACCTTTGATTACCCAGACACCGCCGCCCGTGCCTTCGCGTTGATGTGGCGCTACAGCGATAACCTGCGGGCGCTCTACGAAACGCCAACCGCCGCGCATCCATCCTCGGGAACCGCGGCCGGCCGTTCCCTCGTCGACAATCTCGTCGCAACCGCGCGTAAAGCGGTCCGCACACTCCTCACCGAGATTGAATCGAAGCACTTGCTCGCCGCCTACGACATCCCGACGGTCGAGACTCATGTTGCCTTCACCGAGGACGATGCGGTGAAACACGCGGAGAAGTTGGGCTACCCTGTTGTCGTTAAACTTTTCTCCGAGACTCTCACCCACAAGACCGACGTGGGCGGTGTTCAACTCGACCTGCGCAACGCCGCCGCCGTGCGCCAAGCCTGGATGCAGATTGAAAATTCCGTCAGCGAGAAGGCGGGTCGCCAGCATTTTCTCGGAGTCACCGTCCAACCGATGGTTGCACGAGACGGCTACGAACTCATCCTGGGGAGCAGCATCGATCCGCAGTTTGGCCCTGTCCTCATGTTCGGCACCGGCGGTCAACTCGTGGAAGTCTTTCAGGACGTTGCGCTCGGACTGCCTCCACTCACCGCCACGCTCGCCCGGCGATTGATGGAGCAAACCAAAATCTTTACCGCACTCCAGGGCGTACGCGGCCGAAAAGCGGTCGACCTTGCCGCCCTCGAACAACTCTTGGTGCGCTTCAGTCAACTCGTGGCGGAGCAACGTTGGATTGCTGAAATCGACATCAACCCGCTGCTGATTTCCCCCGGGCGAATGCTCGCGCTCGACGCTCGCGTTGTGCTGCACTCTCCGGAGATTTCGGAAGGCCAGCTCCCGAGACTCGCGATTCGCCCCTACCCGACACGCTACCGCACACCCTGGAAACTGCGGGACGGCACGTCCGCAACCGTCCGCCCAATTCAACCCGAGGACGAACCGCGGATGGTGAGATTTCACCAGACCCTCTCCGACCGCAGCGTTTACCTCCGCTACTTCGCCCCGCTGAAACTCGACCAACGCATCGCACACGAGCGCCTCAGCCGAATCTGCTTTATCGACTACGATCGCGAGATGGTGCTCGTGGTTGATCGTCATGACGCCGCAACCGGCGAAGTCGAGATCCTGGCGGTGGGTCGCCTGAGCAAACTGCATGGCACGAACGAGGCTGAGTTTGCGCTAACCGTCAGCGATTCATGGCAAGGGCACGGCTTGGGTACGGAACTCCTCGACCGGCTCGTTGCAATCGGTCGCGACGAAAACCTTGAACGCATCACCGCGTCGATACTCGCAGACAATCACGCGATGCAGCACGTCGCGCGCAAAGCGGGCTTCACGGTTGAACGCCGCGCCGGCGACGTTGACTACCGCGCTGAAATTGTCCTGGTCAGTTCTTACCAAAAGGCATAGCTCGGATCGGGAATTGGCTTGAACCACTCGTTTAAAAGTGTAGGCGGTTGTTTCCAGGCAGCGGCGTGTCCATCCCCGTAAAGCATCACCGGGACTGCCTTGCCTTTAGCATTGTGCCATATGTTTTTCGGTTCCGTCGGGGTCCGGTTAACATGCCAGTTCCAATCGCCCTGAATGATCTTGTTGGACGGGCTGAGAGCGATCTGGGCAATCTTCATCGGTTTCCTCGAATCGCCGGAAGTCGCCGTCACGCTCACGATGCGAAAAATAAAGGACTTGGTGGTGTCGGCCGGGTAGTCAAGCAGAGCCCGGTCCGAGCCCCACTGCACCAAGTAGCTGTTGCCATAGTTCGAGTAGCACTGGAAAATACTCGGAAGAATACTGTCCCCCTTGTCGGCGGGACAGTGAAATATCTCTTTGGCTTGGGTATACGGATTCAACGGCCGATTCGTGGCGGCGACGTACACCAAATACTTGCCATCCCGGCCGCCGGTTGAAGGCCAGTCCGAGTGAGTTGGATAAGAGTCCAGTGAATCGCTGGCATACATATTGAACGCCAGACCGATTTGCCGATTGTTGCTCACGCATTTGGTTTGGAGGGCCATGCTCTTCGCACGACCGAGCGCCGGCAACAGCATCCCCGCGAGGATCGCAATGATGGCAATGACCACCAGCAATTCGATGAGCGTGAACGCGCCGACGCGTGGGCTCGCGCCTCCCCGTCGCGTGCCGCTGCGCGCCGCTGTGTTCGACCCAACACTCAGTGAGTTCTTCATCACTTTTTTTCCTTCGATGTCACAATTGTGTGTGCACTTGACAAGCAAGTTACTAGCACTCCTCAGCCCAAGAGAATTAGTATCTTCCGCAATACGCGCCTAATCGGGACCCTCCGCTCCCAGAATGGACCTGTCAATGTCCTATCGTTGGCGTATCGCGTTCTTCCCGCTCATCGGTCCAGACGCTTTCGGATGAATTCGGCAATATGCTCGATGGCCTCCTGCCCTTCCGGGAGTAGCGGTTCGTGGGATTGAAATACATGGAACATGCCCGTCCAGACTTCGAGCTTCACGGCGACCCCGCCGGACCTAGCCTTATCTGCCACCCGAAGACTATCGTCACGAGGCATCTCGGAATACGCTAAAGCGCATTCCAACCGTGGGCGCTGATCAGCGTGCGGACAATCATCCGCCGTCTTTCCAGCGCGACGTTGCCCCGGAGTTTTCTTAATTCGCTCCGAGGCACCGCATAGATGCAATCGCATTTGCAAAATGTGGGCCAGTCCATTCCATCGGAAGAGTCGAGCAGCACTTCATGTGCCTGCGGCGGGCGGGGCGGGCGCTGAGTAGCACAGTCCAATATTTCAACAAACTCTTTGCGCGCGGCGCGCGCCGGGTGAGAGACCACCACCACGGGATGCGGTCCCCAGCCCAGGTCGGCTTCATAGACCTCCCAGGCGGTCACGCCCTGGCTCCCTTGCGAGCGGCGGCGCGCAAGGCTTTAAACGCACCCCGACCCACCGTGGCGCCCTGCTTGTCCTCCTCGCCGTAGATCGCCTCAACCTGGGCGGGCGTCAACGCCGGAGGGGTGAGATATTCGGTCTCCTGCCGCTGCATGCGGCGGATTGCCTCGCGCACGGCTTCGCTTTGATTGTTGAACTTTCCCTCCTTCACCAGGCGGGTGATAAACATCTGTTGTTCCCTGGCGAGTGCGTATCCCATACCACGACACTGGCCAACTATTGGAGAATGGCAAGCACGCGTTCTCATTTTTAGAAACCATCCACTTTGCTTCGCTGTCGAATCGTGCTTTTCTCATTTCATTCATTGATGAAATTACCCGCATCCTGGTGCTGATCCGGATGACCTCAACATCACAATTAATCGAACGCCGGGCGTTTTGGAGTGCAGCGGCGCAACAGGCTTGTCGGTATCGTGCGCTTCGCCTGTTGGTTCCGCCACTCTGCACGGGAGGGTTCGTCGCAGCGCGACGAACGCTACCCCGATGGTGGTGGTTCTCGCGCTGCGAGAACCAGCGGCGCGTCCAGCGGGGCAACGGGCCGGGATCTACCCCTGTCCCGCGGACGCGCCCCCCCAATTTCGGACCCTCATTCGGGATTCGACGATCTTCGGAAGTTCGTTAGAGTCCGGCGCGTGAGCGACATCACCCGCCTCCTCGAGGCCGCCGGGCAGGGCGACCCCATGGCCGCTGACGAACTGCTCCCGCTCGTCTACCAGGAGCTTCGCAAGCTGGCCGCGCAGAAGATGGCACGGGAGCAGCCGGGACACACGCTTCAAGCCACGGCACTGGTGCACGAGGCCTGGCTGCGGCTGGGCGATGGAATCTTTGCCAATCGCTCTCATTTCTTCGCCGCCGCTGCCGAGGCCATGCGGCGAACTCTCGTCGAGAGCGCGCGCAGCAAATTTCGCGAAAAACGTGGAGGCGGCGCCGAACATGTCGACGTGGCTGACCTGGAAATCGCCGCACCGCCTGGCAACGAAGCGGAGTCGCTGGCCGTCCACGAAGTGCTGGACCGCCTGGCCATCCACGACGCCCGCAAGGCCGAAGTCGTCAAGCTGCGCTATTTTGTCGGCTTCTCGTTCGAGGAAACCGCGGACGTCCTGGATGTTTCCGTTCCGACCGTAAAACGCGACTGGGCTTACGCACGTGCCTGGTTGCATCAGGAGATTGGTCCCAATCACCCCCTTTTTTCCGATTGAATGATACGATTTCTTTACGCGCGGCGCAGGTTAAGAGTAACGGTGCCAACTCCCCCACCCCGGTTTTAATGAACGAGGAAGAGATTTTTCAAGTCGCCGTGGACACGCCCGCGACGGAACGCGCGAACTACCTCCGAACCGCCTGCGAGGGCCAACCTGCGCTCCGGCAGCGCGTCGAGCGGTTGCTGGCATCCCACGACGACGACGCCTTTATGCAACGACCGGCCGATCGCACCGTTTCTGCTGAGCTGGAAACGGGGCTTGCGCGCTTGAAACCGGAGGAAGGCGAGGATCGGATCGGCAATTACAAACTGCTCCAGAAAATCGGAGAAGGTGGCTTCGGCACCGTCTGGATGGCCGAGCAACTCGAGCCGGTGCGGCGGCGCGTGGCGCTCAAGATCATCAAACTGGGCATGGACACCCGGGAAGTGATCGTGCGCTTCGAGCAGGAGCGCCAGGCGCTGGCGTTGATGGATCACCCGAACATCGCCAAAGTGCTCGATGCGGGAGTAACGGCGCTTGGGCGCCCATACTTCGTGATGGAACTGGTGCGAGGAATCCGGATCACGGACTTCTGCGACCAGAATAATCTGACCACCTCGGAACGGCTCAAACTTTTCATTGCCGTCTGCAACGCCATCCAGCACGCGCATCAAAAGGGCATCATCCACCGCGACATCAAGCCCTCGAACATCCTCGTCACCCTGCACGATGGCGTGCCCGTGCCGAAGGTCATCGACTTTGGCGTGGCCAAAGCAATCCAGTCCCAGCGGCTTACCGATCGGACGTTTTTTACCCGGTTCGAGCAGATGATCGGAACGCCGCTCTACATGTCCCCCGAACAGGCCGAAATGAGCGGTCTGGATATCGACACCCGCAGCGACATCTACAGCCTGGGCGTGCTCCTCTACGAACTGCTCACGGGGCGCACACCGTTCGATCCGGAGAAGTTTCGACGGCAGGGTCTGGATGAAATGCGGCGAGCCATCCGCGAACAGGAACCGCAGAAGCCATCGGGCTTCGTGAGCACGATGACGGCCGATGCGCGGATGGCGGTGGCAAAGCATCGTCAAGTGGATGGCGTCAAGTTGATTGGGCAAATTCGCGGCGATCTCGACTGGATCGTGATGAAGGCACTGGAGAAGGATCGGACGCGACGTTACGAAACGGCGAACGGCTTGGCGCTGGACATTCAGCGCTATCTCCAGAGCGAGCCCGTGATCGCCCGTCCGCCCACGCCTCTCTACCGGTTCCAGAAAATGGTTCGCCGGAACCAACTCCCCTTTGCAGCCGCTGGTGCGGTGGTGACTGCTCTGCTCGTGGGCATGTTCCTCGCATTCTGGCAAGCCATCCGGGCAACCAAGGCCGAGCGGGACGCCCGACTGGCCGAACGGGCGGAGCAAACCCAAGCCGATCGAGCTCGGGCCGACCGCGACCGCGCTGTGCGTGCGGAAGCTGAAATTCGCCAGAACGCTTACGCCGCCGAAATCAATGTCGCATTTCATGCCCTCGCTGAGAACAAATTGGGCAATGCTCGGGAACTGCTCGACCGCCAGAGGCCCAAAGCCAACGAAAAAGATTTGCGCGGCTTCGAATGGCGGTACCTCTGGCAGCTTTGCCAGGGCGATGAATTCGCCACGTTCCCTGACGAAGGGACAGGGGCGGCAGCGGCGTTTTCACCCGATGGCAAACTGCTCGTCTACTCCGGCTCCAAAATCATCGTGCGGGAGGCGACCTCATTGCGCCTGGTCACCACACTGTCCGAGCCGGCTACGACGTTGTCCTTCGCTCCCCATACCAATCTGTTGGCTACCGGAGACAGTTCCGGCGTGAAACTTTGGGACACGAAAACGTGGAAAGAAGTGCGGTCGCTACCGGAGGCGATCCAACCAGCCCTGTTCTCGCCGGATGGCAAACAGCTACTGACGGGCAGGCCGGGAGGTTTCCAGTTGTGGGATACGGACACCTGGAGATCCGAGATTGTCTCTCAGGACGCTCCGAACTTGCGCCTGCAAACGCGGAACGCGGTTGCCTTTTCTCCCGACAGCCAGTCCTTCGTGACGATTGCGGGAAAGGGTTTGAATCTCGGTGACCATCTTCGCGGGTGGCAATTGCCCGGTCTGAAGGAGCTTCCCGAGATTCGATTTGAAAGCGATCCGATATCGGTGGCCTACACCTCGGATGGCCAGCATCTGATTGCCGGATTGTGGAACGGCCAAGTGATCGTATGGGATTTCGCGACCGACCAAGTGCGGGCCACCCTGAAGGAACACGCGGTGAACGTCAGCGGTGTTGCGATGACGTCCAATGGCCAGACTTTCGCTACCGCGAGTGTTGATGGGACCATCAATCTCTGGGACGCGCGCACGTTCAAACCTATCCGGCGGCTTCGCGGGACGGTCGGTCGGATCTGGTCATTGGCGATATCCCCGGACGGCGGAACCGTGCTCTCCAGCAACATGGAAGGCACCACCAGGCTGTGGCGTACCGGGGAACGACCTTCACCCCCCATTCTGAAAGGTTCCCGACTTATGGCCGGGTTTTCCAGCGATGGAAGTCAGGTGGTCGCCGGCGGAAGCAACGGATGGTGTGTTTGGATGCCGGCAAGCGGCCAGCGCAGGGATATTTCCGTTCCGAGCAGTTCGCCGGTCGTCGATTTTGGCAAACCCTACGACGTGAAACCGGGCGAACTCATAGGCGCCGTGGGCCGCCTCAACGGCACCGTGGAGCTATGGGATCTCCGAACCGAAGCGAAGGTCACCCAGTGGCGGGCTCACTCTAACGGCATCAGCGCTGTCATCTTCTCCCCGGACGGCAGGAACCTGGCTACCGGCACCACCGATGGCATCGTCAAAATCTGGAACCTGGCCTCGCAGCGTGAAGTGGCGGGATTCGGGCCCGTTGGGTGCCATTTTTACTGTCTGGCGTTCTCTCCGGACGGGAACACCTTGGCTGGATCGGGCAGTGGTCGCGCGGTTTGGCTTTGGGACATAAAGTCCGGCCAGGAATTGCGGCAACTGAATGGCTACGGCGCCATTGTAGGACAGGTAGCCTTTGCTCCCGATGGCCGGCTGCTGGCCACGGCCTCATTCAGCGGCGAGGTGCGCCTGTGGGAATTGCCTTCCGGCGCGGAGCTGCCACCGCTCAAGGGTCACGTGATCTCCGTGGTGGGCTTAGCTTTTTCCCCGGATGGCAAGACGCTCGCCACCGGGGACGGTCACAAAGTCATCCTCTGGAACGTCGCGACGCGCCAGGAACTGACGGCGATTCCCACCTTTGGCAAATTCCCGATGCTCAGTTTTTCACCCGATCACCGAATGCTGGTTCTGAGCGAACGGCCCGAGACCGAAGGCCACATTCTAGTTCTTGGTGCGCCGTCGTTCGAGGACATCGGTAAGGCGGAGGCACCCTGACTCCGGGGCTCCTTGGCCCAGATGCGATCCGAGGGCACCCGATCGAAACTATCTTCAGATCGAGTGATACGATTCCCCCGCCGACGGCGCATGATCAAATGAAGGGCCGCATTATCCCGGAGCTTCAAAAGCAACAGAGTTCCATTTTCGACAACCTCGTCCGTCCTGGCCGCCCTCACGATTAAACAACCATGAAAACAACTGTCACGCTCAATCCAGGTCCGCGCTGGAAGTTGGTCCGCCCCGAACGCTCGGCCGGACACTCAACCCACAACCTTACTCGCTCCGCATTCACCCTGATCGAACTCCTCGTCGTCATCGCCATTATTGCGATTCTGGCCGGGATGCTCCTGCCCGCATTGGGCAAGGCCAAAGCCAAGGCACAGGCCACTGCCTGTCTGAGCAACCTCAAACAACTCGCGCTCTGCTGGATCATGTATGCGGACGACCACAACGACGTGATGCCACCGACCAGCGAGGTCTCGTCTGGAAGCTCTTTCAAGGGCGTTGCGCCATCCTGGGCTGTGGGCGACGCCAAGCGCGACACGACCACCACCAATCTGCAACGGGGGGTGTTATTTCAATACAATCACTCAGTCGGGATCTACCGATGTCCTGCTGACAAATCCACTGTCGAAGGCAATCCTGGTCTGCGACGGACGCGGACCTACGCCTTGGGCGCTCTGCTGAACTACTTTTTCAACGGAGAGAGGAGCGGTCCGTGGTATCCAGATCCGCGGTGGAACAAGTCTAAAGTTGGCGATCTCGTGACCCCCGGACCTTCGCGGGTGTTCACCTTCATCGATTCCCATCCTGAGACCGGCGACGCCGCTGGGTTTGTTATTAAGATCGGGGAGGCCAGTAATTCTGGCGACGAGTGGGCCGGTCGTCCCGGTGAACAACACAGCCTGGGCGCCAACCTCGGATATGCGGATGGGCACGCGGCATACCAACGATGGCGTTGGAGTCGTATACCGACTTCCGGGGGATGGGGTTCTTCGCTCCCGCTGATGGGCGCGGATCAAGCGGATTTCCAGTTCCTCGAGGACCACACTCCGAGGCCGTAAAGGTGTGAGCGGCGAGGCCGACGCTGCAAACGATCGAGCACGAACAGCATTTCGATCTTGCTGTCAGGGGCCGTACTCGCATCCGCATCACCAGCGATCTTTGCCGAGCCGGCGATTTCCAACTTCATGGCGACGCCAGGCAATGCACAAGTCGTGTTGAGCTGGAACGGCTCGAGCAGTGCCACAGCTTTTAATGTCAAGCAAGCGGCCTCGGCCAGTGATCCGCTCACCATCATCGCCACCAACATCCCGAACGCAGGCCTCGTTGTCACCAATCTCAAGAACCGAGATTGACGGCACGGTGACCCGGATCGTGTCGCAATACAAAGGCAAGAGATTCAATGAACCCAATGACGTCGTGGTAAAGTCCGACGGCACCGTCTGGTTCACCGATCCGGCCTATCTGAACCCTATGGTCCAGTCCGGAAATTATGTTTATCGATTTCAGTTTGTATATGACAGGATCCTGAGGGTCTGTGCCTGCCTGAGCAAGATGCAATGGGGTCCCCAAATCCGCGGATAAGGAAGCCGCGAAGAAGAACCGCGGATGAACTCGGATTGACGCGGATAGAAAAGGCCTGGAATCTGCGTCGATCGGCGTTTATCCGCGGTTCCCACTCCCCTTTCGTCGGTGGCGACGAATTCAATTCTCCTGGCAAGCACTGTCTCCGGGGAAATAGGGCTGCGTGCCCGTGTTCAATACAGCATAGATAACAACTGCACGTGGAAAAAAGGCACCGTCGAGAGCTTTTTCTCTCATTTTCAGACTCCTATCCGCGGATCAGGGGGGTCAAGGATGCGGCGTGATGGCAAAGATAGTCAGCACCGGAACGCGTCGGCCTTTCTCGATCTCGTCCGGGCCGTAGAAAAAGAATACGCGATACGCGCCCGGCGTGTTGTTTTGCGCGTAAGCCTCGAGAACTTTTTCGCCGCCCGGCCCGCTGATGCTGTCGTAGGGGTGCGTGTTGAGCGAAGGATGACGGAGATTGGTTTCCATCAGTCCTAGGGTCTTCAAAAGCAGCCGATACAAGCCAGCTTTGGCGGGATTTTTCCCCAAACGCTCCAGCGTAGCGCGAGCTTCCGGCACAAAGAGGAACTTCCGATTCATCACTCATCGGCCGCATGCCTGGCAAACGAACCGAGATAAGCGCCCTTGCCGCTGGCCGCCTGCTTGAGGCCGCGCTTGACCGAGGCGAGCGCCTGCTTGTTTTCAAAAACCCACGCCTCGTGCGCCGGCACGGTCTTTTGAGGATCGAGCACAATCTGGCCAAGTTTATTGACGTAGATGTTAAAAGTCACGCCGGCCTTGGCCAGCGCCTTGGAGAGCGACAGCCGCTTCTTGCTGTCCGGTGTAAGTCCCTGCGCCACGATTTCAAACTGCTGGCTCTTGATGATTCCGGTGATCATGGCTACGAAAGTATGCTCACTCAATCAGGTGGGCAAGTGGGAATTCCCCACTTCAGCGCATTTCAATCCACGCCAACGACGATGTGCCTCTCCATCGCGCCGAATGGGCCGAGACGCGGTCCCATGTAAGTGTCAGTTCTCGCTTTTGCTCGCCCACGACGCCCGGAAGGCCGAAGTCGTCAAGCTGCGCTATTTTGTAGGCTTCTCGTTCGAGGAAACCGCAGAGGTCCTGGGAGTGTCCGTGCCGACCGTAAAACGCGACATTAAGCCCTCGAACATCCTCGTCACCTTGCACGATGGCGTGCCCCTGCCGAAGGTCATCGATTTTGGCGTGGCCAAGGCAATTCAGTCCCAGCGGCTTATGGATCTCACGTTCTTTACCCGGTTCGAACAGAGGATCGGGACGCCGCTCTACATGTCGCCCGAACAGGCCGAGATGAGCGGTCTGGATATCGACACCCGCAGCGACATCTACAGCCTGGGCGTGCTGCTCTATGAATTGCTTACGGGCAAGACTTCCTTTTGACGCCAAAGAACTGACGGCGTCGGGCATTGACGCAATGCGCAAGACCATCCTCAGGACTCCTGATCTCCTGGAATCTAAGTGACCCCTCTCCCAGCCTCTGCGGCCACCCTCTCCCCCCCTCCGAGCGGGGGGAGAGGGCAGGGTGAGGGGGGGCATGGGCAGGAAAGTTTTCCAAAGAATGGACATGAATTGTGACCATGAACCGCGCTCCGTGCGTCCCGGCACATAGGTCGGTGTGCTGTTCGTCGCCATCGACGGACGAAGGACGAAGGACGAGGACGAGGGCGAAAGCGCCGCAATGGGGTCCTTCAAATCGTCCTCGTCCGTCGCGCTCGTTCTTCG
>CAMDJH010000027.1 GCA_945900455.1 Akkermansia muciniphila | reverse complement strand
ATTCTCAAGGCAAGCACCGTCTACGCGGAAATAGCGCTGCGTGCCCGTGTTGGGAAGTGCCCCGAACGCGGTCTTGGACTGGAGTGGTATGCGCGCGGCGCATTCGTGTTCGATACAGCATATATAACATATGCAAGCGAAAAAAGCACAGTAGAGAGTTTTTTCTCTCATTTTCAGATTCCTATCCGCGGATCAGGGCTGCGATTTCAGGAACCTCGCGCCTGTGCCCGCCCACACTCCGTTACCAGATTCGCATCGTGTCCAGAACGGCGCGCGTCCGGGGAACTTCGTGCGTTCGGAAAAGATCCGTTTTCCCCAGAGCTGCCAGGACGGCGAAGAAGGGTTCCGCACAGCGAACTTCCTCACCAAAGCATTCAAAGGCATGGGGGAGTGCGTGACAGACAGGAAAACCCAGAGCGCGCAACCGAAAGGTGTTGAGGAACGTTTTCATCTGGTGACGGATACGGACTGCCGAGTCTTGCAAATTGCGATAGTAAAACCCCAGCCCCGGATCGATCAGGATCTTGCGAACTCCAGCCTTCGTCGCGAACTCAATTTCCCGCGCAAAGTACTCGTAGAGCATGCTCACGGCGTCGCCCTTGAAATCGAAATCACCGACCTCACGGACATTCGGACCCTGCACATGACACAGGATCACTGCCGCGTCGTGCGCGGCGACCATGCGGAACATTTCTTCATTCCGGTCCGTGCCGGTAAGATTCAAAATGCGGGCCCCGGCTTCGAGGGACGCGCGGGTAACGGTCGGATGATACGTTTCGACCGAGACGATCAGGCCGGCCCCGGCTAATTCTTGAATCACGGGCAGGAGGCGGCTCTTTTGAGAGGTATCTGTCACCCGTCCGGCGTGGCTCAGCGAGGACTCCGCTCCGATATCAATGGCATCGGCCCCTTGGGCAGCGAGGACCCGACCTCGCTGTATGGCAGCATCGGCGGAAAGACAAACGCTTTCCCGGTACCACGACTCGGGTGAGAGGTTAACGACCCCTAGGATCGCAGGCCGGGAGTTGAAGGCGAAAACTCGGCGGCCGAGGGTAAATTCGGCGACGGGACCCGAGAGTTGGCCGGAGTAACGGGATGCAATTTCGGCGAGATCTTCCAGACAAAGCATGACGGCGGAACGATAGCACAAATTGAAAGGGCCGGTATCGCTGCCGTGCTCTTCAGGAATTCTCTTCCATTCTATTTGTTCGATTCAGTGAGCGGAAGAGATTTTGCCCGCATCCAGTTGCGAAAGGTCGCATCGGCGAAGAGTCGAGTTGCGAGTAGTTGATAACCTTCGGTCAACGGGTGGCTCGCATCCGCATACAACACACTCGGAAGCAGTTCGGGAGCGACGTGGGGAATTTTATTCTGTGCGAACCATCGCAAAATCTCTCCCCGAACTTTCCGGTAGGCGGGCCGGTTCTCTTCGGCCATGATATTCTCGTTGAAAGGGCCCAGCACGACCAAGACGTCGTTCCCTCGCCCATGCACCGTTGAAATCAAGCGCTGAAATGCGCGCCACTGGAGGGATTGGTCCAGGCCGACCCATTCGAAGCGAGTCGTGCCGGTCGCGTTCGTGGACCACGGTTTGTGCCGCGAACTTTGAGGCCCCCGCAGCGGATCCCCCGGGGGCTCGATCGGAACGGCCAGTGCAATTTGAGAAAACGGATTGCGATACGCGTTTGGATAACGTGGCGGATCACCCCCCTCTTCAGCCAGTGTCCATTTGGGGATACTCTGCTGTGCAAAATAGGCGTTCTGCAGGTGGCTCACCCACTCAAAGAAAGGAATGTTTCGCTCCATTATCGCGTTGAGCCGCTCGCTGGCATCCGCGCGGTAGCAGGGAATCCGCGGGTTAAACTGCGGCACCAGAGCCGCATGGTTGAAGGGTTCTTCCTTCTCGGTACTCAAGTCGGCCTTCGGACTCGTCATCCAAAGCACGTTACAATGCAGAATGACCTTCTGGCGATTCAGCGGCCGGCCGTAGCACCGGATCAATCCGTCCAACGCGAGCGGATAAAGCCCATTGACGCCCCCGTTGACAAACAAATCGGTGGCTCCGGCCTCCTGATTCAAAAAGTGGGACCAAGTACCATTTGGCAAAACGTATTCACCCCAAACCACGGAATCCCCCAACATCACAATGTTCGTCGGCTTCAACCGCTGAAGGCGATGTTCGTAGAGCCAATAATCTTTGCTCAATGCATAGGGGATACGGTAGTCCAACCCCGTTTCGAATCGCTCCAGTTTCTTCCAAACCGACGGAGTCAACGTCACGACGAATGCCAGAATGACAAACACCACCCCCCATTGTCGCGAGCTCAACCGCACTTCATTCACGAACGGTATTTCCGGAGAATCGCCCAGTTTCATTTTGCCTCTTTTAAAACTGAAAATAAATGAACGCGCCGCCGCCGGAGGCGCAAAGGCACAGGTATAGCACCATAAACACAGCCGTTCCAACCCGGACGAAATCGGTTTGCAGGCACTTTCGAAACCGGGACTCGTAGCCGAATTGGTAAACCCAGACCAGGGCCACGAGAATCAGCATTAGTGCCGGCATCTGCGGATCATGCCAGGCGGATGTGGCGATGCGGTTGACAATCCATCGGGCGTCGTTCAACGAATTAGCGCGGAAAAATATCCAGGCAAAACAGACGAAGAGGAACACGCCCATTTGCTTCACCAATCGCGGCACGTGCTCGCGATAAAAAACTGATCGCTCGAGCTCGCGAGTGATCATAATTCCCATCGCGTGGAGTGTCCCCCAGATTACAAAGGTCCAATTGGCTCCGTGCCAGATTCCGGAGACAAAAAAAGTGAGGAAGAGATTCCGGTAAGTTTTAAATATGCCATCGCGACTCCCCCCCAACGGGATATAAACGTAATCCCGAAACCAAGAGGAGAGGCCGATGTGCCATCGTGACCAAAAGTCACCGAGTCCCGTGGCCAGATAAGGATTATTGAAGTTTAAGATCAGATTAAACCCCATGAGTTTCGCAACGCCGCGGGCCATATCGGTATATCCACTGAAATCGAAGAATATTTGCCAAGCAAACGCAAACGTCGCCATCATCAATGCGGGGGCGTCGAACGCCTTGGGATTGTCGTAAACCCGTTCGACATAAAACGAGAGATAGTTGGCCAGGGCCAATTTCTTGAACAAACCGACGAGAAAAAGAGAAGCGCCGTCGGTAAAATTCCGAAGACGAACCGTCGGAAACTGATGAAACTGGGGTAGGAGATGCTTCGCCCGCTCAATGGGCCCGGCCATGAGTTGTGGAAAGAAACAGACGAACGTCGCGAAACGAACAAAATTGCGCTCCCGCTGCACATTGCCCAAGTAGAAATCGATGGTGTAGCTCAACGATTGGAAAGTGAAAAAAGAGATCCCCACCGGCAATAGATACTCGAACCCGAACGGCATGAGTGTCGACGGATCCGACAATCTCGCCGAGATGTGGAGTGAAGAGAAGGTTGCGTTCAGATTCTCAACGGCGAATCGGGCATATTTAAAGAAAAGCAGAAGCGCGAGATTGTTGACCAGGCTGATGAGCAGCCAGATTTTGCGACTACTGTACAGCGCGCCGAGAGTCATCAGGAACAATATCAGACTGAGGACGACCATCGTCGGACGCAGTGTTTGTGGGCCAAGAAACGCCAAGGCCAAGCTGCTTAACGTCGTGGCTCCGGAAATGATGAACGCGACCTTGAGCACGCGATCCTCGAACCGCAATCCCGTCAATCGCGAGAGAATGTCCGCATTCTGCCCCGTGCGGGGGCAGTGATCCATTAAGGCGACCAGACAAAAATCGAGCAAGGTGGAATAAACCACGAGGAGGAGGTAATAGGGATTCCACCATCCGTAGAAAAAATAGGAGGCCGCTGTGAGCCACGGCAGCCACAGCTGAGTTTTTCGCAATGCGTAGAACCCAGGCAGAACTATCAGTAGGAAGACAAGGAACGGCCAGGTGTGAAAAAGCATGTTGCGTGGTCTGGGTTAGCTCATCACGCCGCAACGGGTATCACTTCGTCCGGCTTCGCATGGACATCTGTTCCTCCGTTGTCATCCGTCGCACACACCGGAAACCGCAATAGTCGGTGGAAAAACAGGCGTCGCTGTCTCCCGTCAATTCGCCCTGCCGCGCCGTGCTGCGGCAGGCATCCGCACTGGACTTCCAGCTGCCACCGCGAATCACTCGCTTAACATCGTTGCCCGAATTCACCGGGCCGTGGGGATCGATCGCTGGACTGTTCGTGGAATAGCTCGGGAGGTAAATATCCTCGCACCACTCGGAGACGTTTCCGTATAGATCGCAGAGTCCCCAGCGATTGGGCTTCCGCTGACCCACCGGGTGGGTCTTCTGGTCGGCATTGGCGGCGAACCAGGCGTATTGCCGCAATTTGTCCGCTTGGCCAAAATCGTAGGGCCCGTCGGTTCCAGCTCGCGCCGCATATTCCCACTCGGCTTCGGTCGGGAGCCGATACCCATTGGCTCCGTAGTTACAGTCCCAATCCATGGTTTTCTCGTTGTAACAGGGTTGCAATGACTCCAGGAGCGAACGTTCATTGCAGTATTGCTTGGCGTCACGCCAACGCACGCGCTCCAGGGGTTTTTTCGGACTGTCCTGCCAGTGCGAGGGATTGGGCAGCTGCACCTTCGCGAGCAACTCCTGCGTGACTTCGTATTTGTCGATCACGAAGGCACTGACTCGCACGGTGTGCGGGGGCCTCTCGTCGGGATTTCCCTGGAGGCTGCCCATCATGAATTCCCCCCCGGGCAGAGAGACCATTTCAACTCCGGATTTCGTGACGATTTCCACCGGACTATTTGGAGTGGACTGCGCGGAAATGGGGGGGCGATCCGGCGTTGCGGCGCTTTCAGAATTCGGGCCGGATTTTCCGCACGATATCAAAGCGGTCGCCGCTCCGAAGGCCAGGCACAAGAAGGCAATTCGCTTCACCGCTATTCCTTCGTCTTTTTTGGTGGAAGAAACCAGGCCGATTCCTTGTTGCTGAATCCATTTGTGGTAAGCATCAAGGAGTCTGCTAAGCCCGCGTGGTTGAGATCGACGATTCCATCCCGTTCCGCAGGGACGGCGCAGAGGTTCCAGCCGGGAGCATAGACGCCCACGATTTCGCAGGCCGATAGAAACGTGCCTGGCTTGCTGGGGTCGCCTTTGCTGGCACGTCCCCGGCTTAGGCTCAGGAACCGGCTGTCCGGCGACCAGTCGACGTGGTACGTTTCGTTGGTCTTGTCCTGGATGCGGAGGCGCCAAGTCCCCACCGCGGGGGAGCCCGAGTCGAGATCAATCGGTGCCGCGACGACTTCGTGGTCACCGGATCCCCAGGCGATCTGCTTGCCATCCGGACTTATGCATGGACGGCAGCCGGGTATCTTTAGGTTAATGATCTTGTTACCGTGCGCCTCAATCGCGAGAATTGCGTGGTCAAAGCCCATGCCGGCATGCACGGTCGACACGATCCATTTCCCATTCGGTGCAAAACAGGGGTTATAAAGGTGGTGCAGATTCGCGCTGTTCGGATGGGCCTCGATCGTGCCGGTGGCCAGATCATAGAAGCTCATCCCCCTTGTATAGTAGTCGATCACATTGAACTTGGGATACTCCTGCGGCAGGAATCCGATGACCTTGCCATCCGGTTTCCAAAACGGTTCTCGCGCGTTGCTCACCAGTTTTTTACGGTGCGCGCCGTCACTGTCCATGACATAGAGACTTCGGATGGCATCCCGCCCCTCGCCCTGATCGACTGAAAAGCAGATTTTCGTGCCGTCAGGTGAGACCTGCGGATAATGCTCATGTTCACCCGGGGTTTGGGTCAGATTAACCGGGTTCGAGCCATCCGCGTTCATGACGAAAAGCTCCCAGTTGTCGTTCACGTAGGTTTCGTAAACGAGCTTGAACGGGAGGCGGCTCAATTGTTCCCGGACGCTCGCCTGGGCCGTTGCCACTTCGGTCATATTTGCGACCAGGACGGCAGCGAGAAGCGCAACGGAGGTCCGCAGCGAGCGCGGGAGGCACAAAATGGCGCGCCATTCATCTTGCGTGATCATAGAATGAACAAAGTCACGCCGTTGAAGTGCTTCGTGTCAATGCGTTAAGTGGCCGCGGTGCGGGAGCGCCCACAATATCGGGAGGCTCGATTGGCACCGAGCCGCTTCTCAAAACGCTTGGATTCTATTTCACTCTGAATGAGGATGCTGGCATGAAACCCACCGAACCGGGTAAACCAACACCCCAACCGGAGGCCGGTCATAATAAGCCGGCGTCTCCAGCCGGCGCAAAGATTCATCCCGTCATCATTTATCCTTTCCGGCAACCCCGCGATTACGCAAATTTGGAACGGCTGTACGAATGGGTTGCCCGGCTGAGTGCGGAAAGGAAAAAGTATGCGCAACCGATCACGGTGATGGATCGCAAGACCCATTTCGCGAACGAGGCAAACAAGACGTTTCTCGATTTCAAGGCAAATACCGTCGCCCGGCATTCGAAAGTTCTCGATGCCTGGTGCGTGGACACCTGCCAGATGTGGTACACGGGATTGGGGGCGGCGTTTGAGACGGGCGGAGAAAACGACGTGTACTGGCTGATTCCCGGCGACTTTAACTACGGAACGGCCCTCGGGCAGGAAGTTTTGGGACGGCTTCACGATCTGCCCGAGATTTGCCTCGAGCTGCAACAGGATTTGTGCGTTGGTGAAATCGCAACCGACCATAATAATTCCAAGCAACTCATCGACACCTATGGAACATTTGCGCTGCTCTACAATTGGTTCCCCACCGAAGCGCAGGAGATCCGCCAGTACACCGAGCGGCCGCGTTCGGAGTTCTTCGCCCTGCGGCATGGTTTCCTGAGCGACGCATTGAGGCTGCGCTGGTATGCGTATGAGCAGACGGCGGTGATGTTGTTGCAAGCGGTGTTCGACCGGCGGCGCATCAGCCGCTTCTTCGTGGGGAATATTTCCGATTTGCCCGAAGGGCGCGAATCCCTCACCTCCGCAATGCAACAAGTGGAACGAACCGAACGTGTCCTCAAAACCCTCTGGCGCGACCGCAACGAAGCGACGCCCGGCTGGACGGAGCGTTTTCGGATACTCGAAAGTCAGTCTGAGCAGATCCGTCGCACCGCACTCGTCTTGCTCCAAAATCTACTGGAATAGAAGTCCCAGCATTTCCATGCAGAAAGGGACGAGCCGGCCTGGAAATTCCCCGACGCATTTCTGTTTTCATGACGCTCGCTCTCCCTACCCTTCGTTCATGCAGAACATTCTCGAAGAATTGCAATGGCGGGGTCTGATCTCCGATTGCACAGACACGCCCGAGCTGAGCCGCCGCCTCGCCGCAGGGCGGGTAACACTGTATTGCGGTTTCGACCCCACGGCCGACTCTCTCCACGTGGGCAGCCTCGTCCCCCTGCTCGCTCTCCGCCGATTTCAGCGGGCGGGCCACGTCCCCATTGCCCTTTCCGGAGGTGCCACCGGGAGCATCGGGGATCCCAGCGGCAAGTCCCAGGAGCGTCAGCTACTGACCCAGGATCATCTCACGGCCAATCTCGAAGCCATCAAGCCCCAGCTGGCCCGTCTGCTCGATTTTGAATCGGCCGAAAATCCGGCGCGTCTCGTCGACAATGCGGAGTGGACGAAACACGTCACGTTCCTCGATTTTCTGCGAAACATCGGAAAGCACTTTACCGTGAACCAAATGGTCGCCAAGGAGAGTATCCGAGCCCGAATGGAAGATCGCGAAGTGGGTATCAGCTACACCGAATTCAGCTACATGCTGCTGCAGGCATTTGATTTCTACGAACTCGCCCGGCAGCACCATTGCGATCTGCAAATCGGTGGATCGGATCAATGGGGCAACATTACCGCCGGCATTGACCTGATCCGCAAAAAACTCAGTCGACCGGCTTTCGGACTCACCCTTCCTTTGATCACCAAGGCCGACGGCACGAAGTTCGGAAAAACCGAATCTGGCACTGTCTGGCTCAGTTCCCGACGGACCAGCGTGTATCGGTTCTACCAATTCTGGATCAATACCGATGATCGGGATGTGATTCGTTACCTAAAATACTTCACCTTCTTCAACCCTCAAGAAATCGCGGAATTGGAAGGAGAACATGCTAAAAATCCCGGCGGACGATCCGCCCACCGTGCGCTCGCCGGTGCCGTCACGGACATCCTCCATGGGGGTCCAGCAACCCAGGAGGCAATCCGGGCGAGTGAAATCCTGTTTGGCGGTGACCTGTCGGGAGTCACGGAATCGACCTTCAATGAAATCGTGGGAGAAGTGCCCACTCGCGACCTCGAAACGATCCGGCTCGCAGCACCGGGTATTCCCATCACGGAGTTGTTGGTTTTCTCCGGCCTGTGTACCAGCAAGGGACAGGCTCGCAAAGACGTCGAAGGCGGGGGTATTTACCTGAATAACGTGCGGGTGGAAGAGGTGAGCCGAGCGGTCACGCCCTCCGATTTACTGTTCGCCCGGCATCTACTCCTCCGCAAAGGCAAACGAAACTATGTCGTCGTAAAGATGGGAGAATGAGGTCCAGACGACAATCGGATTCACCGCATCATGGTCGTTGAGGAATCACGGGCCGTTGGCCCGAAGCCAGACGATGAGTTCGGAGGTTCAGCCCCCCGCAAACACCGGTCGGAAACCCGCCTCAGTGAGGATTCGGGCGATCGCGTCGCGTCGATCGCCCTGAATCTCAATCCGCCCTTCCTTCACCGTGCCGCCGGTGCCGCAAACCTGCTGCATCCGCTTCGCGAGCTGTTCCTTCTCGGATAGGCCGATGCCGATGAATCCGGAGACGACGGTTACTGTCTTCCCACCGCGATGCGCGGTTTGGCGAACGATGTCCACACGGCCGCGATTCTTGTTCGGCTTTCCCCGCTTCGACTCGACCGGGGTGGGGATCGATGTCGGCAACGCGCTGGATCCATCGGGGAGATTATCGAGTCTTAAACTGGCAAACGGGTTCTGTGTTAGTCCCCGCCCGCCATCTATAGGAATCCGTCTGTCGCTGCTCATGTCAGGTCATTGCGAATTGTGTTGGCATAGCCGGTACCAGTTATCTCGCTGACGCGACTCGTATCCCAAGTTCGTGATGAGGCGCTTCATATCCGCCACCCCCATACAGAACGTCGTTCCGGCCCGGCTCACGACGTTTTCCTCGATCATGATGCTGCCCAGGTCGTTGGCTCCAAATTTCAGGGCGATCTGTCCCACTTCCTGGCCTTGGGTTACCCAGGAACTCTGAATATTCGGGATATTGTCCAAATAGATCCGGCTGAGTGCCTGCGTACGCAGGTACTCGTGAGCACCGACCGTCGGCGCCTTGAGCACGGTGTTCTCCGCCTGAAATGTCCAGGCGATGAAGGCCGTGAATGCGCCCCCCAGTTTCGACGCGTCCGACTCGGCGGGATTGCCCGGGATGCCAAGATCGGAAATCACTCCGATCGGGCCCCTCACAGAATGTCCCAGTCGCGCCAGTGAAATGTCCTGCTGCGCTCGCACCACGTCCAGATGCTCAATCCGCTCCTCACGGGTTTCGACATGCCCAAACATCATGGTGGCGGTGCTCGCCAAACCCATTTGGTGTGCCACGTCCATCACGCCCATCCATTCCGCCGTGCTCGCCTTCAAGGGAGCAATCCGGCGACGCACGCGATCCACCAATATTTCACCGCCCCCCCCAGGGATCGAGCCAAGTCCAGCCCGCACAAAATCTCCGAGGATCCTTTCAACCGGCTCCTGGAAGACCTCCTGAAAATGGATGAACTCGCTCGGACTGAATCCGTGAATGTTGATCTGCGGGTACCGCTCTCGAATATGAGACAAGAGATCGAGGTACCATTGCTTGGAAAGCTTGGGATGATGCCCTCCTTGCATTAGGATTTGGGTGCCACCCAGCGCCAGCATCTCGTCAATTTTCCGGTCCATTTCAGCCAGTGAAATCACGTAGCTGTCGTCATCCTTTTCGGTCCTCCAGAATGCGCAAAACTTGCAGTACACGTTGCACACGTTCGTGTAGTTCACATTGCGATCCACGATGTAGGTCACAACGTCATTTCCCTGGCCGCCGTAGGCTCGCGCCCGGGCGAGCTGCCGACGACGATCCGCCAACGCCCCCAACTCTTCAAGCGGCAGATCCCAGAGGACTCGAGCCTCGGACGGTCCGATCCGCCCGCCGTCCCAAACCTTTTGTTGAATGTCTTCCATGCATCCGGCCGATTCCATGACGTCACCCTAACTCGGATTGCCGGCGAAACAATGTCCTTCCCCTACCCCGCCCGCTGGCCAAGAATGCGGAATGTTCCCCGCACTCTCAATCACCCCCGCCCAGAGAGCCCTGCTCCTCGCTTGGGTCTTGACCTGTCCTCTGATTGCCGACGATGCACCGACCGCGGACATTGTACCGTTTGCAGGCCTCACAGCCGAGGAAGCGTGCGAAAAAGCGACACTGCCCCCGGGCTTTCGGATGCACCCATTTGCCGCCGAGCCAGACGTGAGGAATCCCATTGCCTTCTGCGAGGATGACCGCGGACGCCTCTGGGTCGTGGAAGGGCTGACCTACCCGCGTCGACGGGGATATCCTCCGGGACCCGGTGGAAGCGTAGCCGATCAACAGAAGGACATCGTCAGCGGCGCGGATCGGATTCTGGTTTTGGAAGATACGGACGGGGATCACAAGGCGGATCGGAAGACGGTCTTCATGGAAAACCTGAATCTGGTCAGTGGAATTCAATATGGCTTTGGTGGAATTTGGATCGGAGCCGCCCCTTACCTCCTGTTTGTTCCCGTGACCGAAGGTGATTCACCGAAGCCCGCCGGAGATCCGCAGATTCTGCTCGATGGGTGGGACTATAAGGCAGACGGACATGAGACCCTCAACACCTTTACGTGGGGACCCGATGGCTGGTTGTATGGATGCCACGGTGTGTTCTGTCCGTCCCACGTCGGCAAACCCGGCGCACCGGAGAAGGACCGGCAATGGATGGATGCGGGCGTCTGGAGGTTTCATCCCACTCGTCGTCAGTTTGAGGTGTTCGCTGAGGGCACCAGCAACCCGTGGGGAGTCGATTTCGATGCTCATGGACAGTGCTGGATTGAAGCCTGCGTCATTCCGCACCTCTGGCATATGATCCAAGGGGGGCGCTATGAGCGCCAGGGGGGGGAACATTTCAGCGTCGGCCCCGGCGAAATTCTCCGCAATGAGCCGTACCGGGACCCACGCAACCGAAAGCCTCGATTTCCGTTTGTTTACGAGGACATCAAAACAGTCGCGGACCACGCCCATTACGCCGGCTCCGGAGGCCCTCATGCCGGCAATGGTCGCAGCGATTCGGCGGGTGGCGGCCACGCCCATGCCGGGATGTTGTGCTACCTCGGCCAGAGCTGGCCGGAGGAATTTCAGGGGCGCCTCTTGATGGGCAATATCCATGGCCAACGATTGAATGTGGACATCCCGGAAGTGGCCGGCTCAGGCTACATTGGCCGGCATGGGCGCGATTTTCTGATGTTCAATGACAGCTGGTCTCAAACGTTAAACCAGCGAATGGATCCGGACGGTTCGGTGTTTGTGATCGACTGGTATGACCGCAATCAATGTCATCACAACCGCGACGATGGCCACGATCGCAGCAATGGCCGAATCTATAAAATTGTCTACAACAATCAGGCGATGACCAAGCTGGATCTGCAAAAATCCTCGGATGTCGAACTCGCCGAACTCGCGACATCATCGAATACGTGGCTCAGCCGCCATGCCCAACGACTGCTCCAGGAGCGACTTTGGCGCGCGGGTGAATCGCTGCTGTTGCAGGAGGACGGCATTCCCGCCAGCCTGGCACCGTGGCTCGGGCCGATTCTGGCCGCACGGCAAACTCCGGCATTGAATGGCTTGAAGGAAATACTCGCGAGCTCGGCCGAAACCACCGTCCGCCTGCGGGCGCTGTGGACACTCCATGTTACGGGTGCTCTGGGGCTGGCGAAATTGGAGCGACTTACCCGTGACTCGGATTTTTGGATACGCAGCTGGGTCATTCATTTCATTTGCGAGAACGCTTCCCTCTATTTTAGGGAATCCGAGCCCACGTCCCGGGAAGTGAGCGATCACATTCTGACCAACCTGACTCGCATCGCCCGGGAGGATTCCTCTCCGGTCGTGCGTCGACATGTCGCCAGCGGGCTTCAGAGGCTGCCCGTCGAGAATCGATGGCTGCCATTAATCGAACTGATCCAACACGCGGAGGACGCTACCGATCACAATCTTCCCCTGCTCTACTGGTATGCCGCCGAAGGATGCGTCGTCGCCAACCCCGACCGGGCCCTCGATCTGATTCGAGTCAGCCGTATTCCGACAATTCGTGAATTTATTGCCCGCCGTTTGACCCAGCTCTCCCAAGCATCCGAAACACCGGGTAAACCTCTCGAACGGTTGACTGAAATACTGAGTGGATCGACCGATGAGACCGTGCAGTTCGATGTGCTGCGCGGAATCCAGAAGGGACTGGAAGGCCGGATCAACGTCCCCATGCCGGAGGGTTGGAGTGCGTTGGAAATCCGATTGGCCCGCGCCAATAATTTACAACTCCGATCGGCCGCGGAACTGATTTCCCTGATCTTCGGTAGCGATGCGGCTCGGCAATCGGTTCGCCACTCGGTGAATGACCAAAGCATTTCTTTGCAATCACGACACACCGCCCTCGCGGCGCTTCGCGGAGTGCGCGATCCGGAAGTTCCCAATCTGCTGGTACGACTCGTCGCGGATCCGGGGCTGCGTGGAGCGGCGATTCGAGGCCTCGCCGAATTCCAGATTGAAGAGACGCCCAAACTGCTGATCGAGGGCTACCAATCGTTCACCGCGATCGAGCGACGGGATGCCTTGAACACGCTCGCATCGCGCGGTTCGTTCGCCCGCCCCTTGCTGCGTGCCGTGGAATCGACGAACATCCCCCCGAAGGACCTCACCGCCGATCTTGTCCGGCAGATGCGCAGCCTGAAGGATCCGGAAATATCCACCCAGCTCGACAAAATTTGGGGTGTGATGCGCGAGACCAGCACCGACATGCTGCGAGAAATTGAGCGGCTAAAAAAGCAGTATCGAGCGGGGGGATCCCAGCCGGGCGATGCTCCCCGAGGTCGGGTCGTCTTCAACCGGACCTGCGCACCGTGCCACCGATTGTTCGACACGGGCGGTGACGTGGGTCCTGATATCACCGGTGCAAACCGCGCAGACCTCGACTATCTCCTGGAGACGATTGCGTTCCCCAATGCGGTCATTCCCAATGAATACCGTGTTTCCACCGTTGAGCTGAAGGATGGCCGCATTGTCACGGGCATTATAAAATCCCAGGAGGCGACCTCACTCGTCATCCAGACGGCTAACGAACGAATAAGCCTCCAGCGAGCCGACGTGAAACGTATTGAGCTCAGCGAAAACTCGATGATGCCTGAAGGATCGTTAGCGAGTATTTCCGAGCAGGAAATGCGCGATTTGATATACTATCTCGGGCGACCCGGACAAGTGCCCCTGCCCGTGGCAAAATAAAGCGTAAAGTCATCCGTCAAGACTCCGTGAAGTATAGAATCAAGCCCAAAAGCATAAGAATTGCCAGGACGAGAAAAAATATCTTCCAAAAGCTTCGGGGATGCTTCCCGGTAATCTGCCCGCGGTAGCCGTCGACGAGCACTTGATACTTCCGCCCTCCAAAGTGATAGGTCAAGAGCCAGATCGGGACGAGGATGTGTTTGAAGGTCTGCCCGGACCAGTCCGGTTCGATCTCGAGGTTTCGGTGCGTATCGCCCGGCACTTCGCTGTCACAAAGTGACCGCAGCTTCGAAGCCATGATCTCCCGAGATCTCTCGGCTCCAGCAACCAGATCCAGCTGATATCGCTCGACAATCCAACCGGCGAGAAAGCCCGCGTCGTAAGGCACGAGTTCTTTCGTGGGCCATTGAAGCTTGGGGATTAAATCGGGATCGACACCCTTGGATGCGCACACCATCTCGTCGTCGAAAAAATGCTCCAAATCCCCGGCACTGTGTTCCCAACGGATTTTCTGAACCTGGACCGTCTGCCGGTTACCCTGTGCGTCCCGGATTTCCTCGGTCACATAATAGAAGTATCCCGATTCCGCCTCCCAGTGGGCGAAAACTCGGGCGTCAAACGTCCAGTAGGGGATATAAATGCCCTTCACCTGATCCGTCATCGCCTTGGTCCCCAGCTTGCCCGGAGCAAACCAGCGCGTGCCATACCATTCCCGGATCTTCTCCCGGACGGCCACCTCGGTCACCTTGATGGGCAACAAACTCTCCGGCCGGAACGATTCCTTGATCTGATCGTACGGAACCAGGGATGACGATCCGCAAAAATCGCATCGCTGCCCCACACGGTTCTCGTCAAAGACCGAGATCGCCTGGCAACTCTGACACCGGACGGACGTCTTTTTCGCCTGCCATCCCCGCGAGCTGTCGGGAATGCCGCGCAGGGCGGTCACGAGATCATGCTCAACGATGGCGTCGGGACTCCCCGGTTTGACGTCCAAAGTCGCGGGCGATACGGCCGAACAGTAGGCACAAACCAGCGCCTGTTTCGCCGGATTCCAGACCGCCTCAGCCCCGCAAGCGGGACAGGAATACTTTTCCTGTGCCTGTGCTTCAGCCATAGCGGTCGTTCTCGTGATTCGCCCAAACCAGCAGGATTTTGATCCCGGCTTGACTTGGAATTCCTTGGGCTGTTTCTAGTTCTTCAGAAACTCCTCGAGAGCCGCTCGCGTGATGCGCCATTGGGTGCCAATCCTCTTGCCCTTCAGTGAACCGTCCGTCAACGCTGCCACGACATCACTTTCTGCCACTCCCAGCACCTTGGCGGCATCGATCGGCCCTAGCAATTCCGGCAGACCCCCTCCACTACCTCCCGCCGGCAACGCCGCGGAACCGGGAGACGGAGGACTCACGGGCGAAGGAATGAATGAGCTCGGCGGAGTTGCGCTCCCCATGACCGGAGGGGCACCGGCGACCGCCGGTGATGCCGTCGCGCCCAGATCGCGAGCCATCTGCATCCCGATGCCAAACTGCGCCGCCATCCCGGCGATCCCGCCACCGCCCTCACCTTTGCCAAGGCTCTCGGCCATCTGGAATTTGACGTAATCATTCAGGTTTCCGATCGCGGTCATGCTGGATCGCTTGTCAATCGCCTGTTCGACCTCCGGTGGGACCGAGACGTTTTCAATTACAAAACTACCCAGTTCGAGCCCGTATCGCTGCAGCAGCAACGGGTTCAATATCGGGAGCAATGCCTCTCCAAGCTCGGTGTAGCGGGCGGCCAAATCCAACACGGGCACTTTCGCCTTTGCCAACGCATCGGTAAACACACTGACCAACCGCGAACGCATCACATCCGCGAATTCGTCGAGCCGGAAATGGTTGTCCGTACCCGCAACCTCTTTGAGGAACACCTTCACATCCTTGACCTTGAAATCGTAGGTGCCAAACGCGCGTGCCCGGATGACCCCGAAATCGGCATCGCGCAGCATGATCGGGTTTTGAGTGCCCCATTTGTTGCCGGTGAACAGACGTGTATTGATGAAATACACATCGGCTTTAAACGGGGATTCGAATCCGTATTTCCACCCCTTAAGCTGGGACAGGACCGGGATGTTGTCGGTGACCAGCGTGTGTTTGCCCGGACCGAACGTGTCGCCGAACTGGCCCAGATAAATGAACTGCACCAACTGGGATTCCCGTACAATCAACTGTGCGCCACGTTTGATCTCCTTGTCGTTGTCGGGAAACCGCCACGAAATGGTGTCACGGGAGTCGTCTTCCCATTGAATGATTTCGAGCAACTGCGTTTTGAGATAATCCATCAGGCCCATAAAAAGTATTCCTCGCTTAAAGATTCAAAATTACTGCACACGGTCCGTTACACCGGACCCGAGCGTCGCCGATGAAGCGGGAATATCAAGCGCGGGTTTCCGACGGTGCCCCCCCCCAGAAAGGGCTGCATGCAGCCCCTGAAGTTTGGCCATTTCTACATATAAAATGTCCTGGTCGGGACATTCTATCCGTCGACAGATCATGTGCCACGCGGCTGCCAAGACTTGGATTCGCCCGTGCTCCATCCCCCGCTGTGACATCATCCAAAATCTCCGACGGATTGCCGCTTCGTCGCTGCCTGCTGAGGAGCACGCCTCAGGCGCGGAGCGCCGTCAGAGCGTAGCCCATGGCGTCAGCCGTGGGTTCTCGGTTGCATCGGGCAAAAGCCCCGGAGGGGCGAAAGAGAATCTGGCAAATGGCATGGCGCATTCTGCTGTAGCTCCGTCGCCCCTGACGGGCTTACGTTTTGTTCGAACGTTGTCCCACGGCTCGTCCTGAGCGACGGTCTGACGCCGCTCCGCGGCTTTGCCAAATGCCGATTATCCCCCGAGACACGCACATCAGAAAATGGCCAACTCCAGAGGGCTGTATGCAGCCCTGGCAGCCAGACCCTCCCTGGACATCCCACGTTTTAGCAGACAAACTCGGGGATGAGTTCCATTTTCTTCCCCCGAAGTCCCCGCGAAACGATGGCTGGGTGGGTTCACCTGCCACGATTTATCGACAAGATCCGTTTAAACCTGGCCGGAAAGCTGCCCCCCGAGTACGAGGCCAATTTGGCGACGAAGGGATTTGACGATCGCTGGTTAAAAGCCGCCGGCTTAACCGCCCCACAATTCATCGAAATCGTCCGAGGATCCATCACGGACGGTGAAGTCTGCGATTGGGTCCGAACAAATGTGAAACGGCCAGCGGAACAGCACGAATTCAACGACTTCGTTCTCAATCACGGCCGTGAAAACGACCCCGTGCTTCGCGAACGACTGCAGTTGCGCAAGCAACAATCGGGTCTCGCGCATCGCGATGATATCCAGATCTTCATCGACTATATCGATGCGGACGAAGGTCGGAGCTGATCGCGCTCATGGAAGTGAACCGGACCACCATCGGGCAAGAGCTCGAATTCCCCCGACGAGGTAGGTGGCCCCGAGAACGGCGATAATGCCCCCGAGAACGGACCGCCGGCTGGGTCGGTCCTTCTCGAGTACCATCGACAGCGGGATCACCGCGAGTGGGGTTAGGGCAACAATCGACATAACCACTCCAGTCGGCAGCTCGTGCAGAGCTTGTTGGTAAAATCCAACGCCGAGAAATGGTCCCACGAGGCCATTCGCAATCACCCAAGGCAATGCGCTCCGATCCGACGGGATACTCTTGGCGATTGGAAACGGGCTGCGTCGCGCCGAGTTCAGCAACCACCAGACCGCGCCAAAGGCGAGTCCCGGTAAAATACGTTGATACGCCACGGACAAGCCGTTGGCATAGCCTCCAACCAGTGCGCCACCCTCTTCGGCCACGTGCATGCCGTCCCGGCTAAGCACCGCGCCTCCGGCCTGCCCGGCCGCTGCAAGAACACCGAAAAAAATTCCCCACCCCGGAATCCGCCGTGGAATACCGTCCGCAGCCCCCTTCTCGCCCCCGGAAAGCGCCAACGCCACGCCCGAAAGAATGACCGCTCCCGCGACCAATTCGCCCGCACCCAACGTTGTCCCGCGCCAGCACCATTCAATGCCGGCGGCGAGCGGTGCCGCCAAACATTGCGTCATCAATGCGCTGAGCCGCGCTCCTAGCAAGGGCAATGCGCGAAACACGCCAAAATCGCCTACCCCATAGCCAACGAGGCCACTAACAACAAACCAACCCCAGCCGACACCGCCCAGACCCTGTCCCCACCCGTGCGAAAAGACAGCGAGCGCGACGGTGGCAATCAGAATGCGCCAAAAGTTTGCCGACGCTGGCCCCAATCGGGCGACGCTGCGCCGGGCCGTTACGGCCGACGTCGCGAACAGGACCATAGCAAGAACGGCGGCGAGCATTTTGGAATCCAGTATCGAGCGGCGGACCAGGCCGGTTAAGCCGCAGCCGAAATGGCCAACTTTCGCATCCGGCGAACCGCTGCTCCCAAATTTTTCCGGTGGAAGAGGGAAGTGCCCGCCACAAACGTGTCGGCGCCGCATCGGGCACATTCCTTAACCGTCTCGAAGTTAATGCCTCCATCGACTTCAATCCGGTAGTTCAATCCCAGTTCCTTCCGCCACGCCGCCAATTGTTGAACCTTGGGCAACGTCTCGTGAATGAACGGCTGCCCGCCAAACCCTGGGTTCACGGTCATGATGAGCACCACATCCAATTTTTTAAGGTAAGGCCGGACCTCGGCAATGTTGGTCGGCGGATTGACCGCGAGGCCAACCCGCTTTCCGAGCGAACGGATCTTCCACAACAACGGCGTGACCTGGGCTCCAAGCTCCACATGGATTGTGATGGAATCTGACCCAGCCTCGGTGAAAGGTTCCAGCAAGATTTCCGGGCGCGAACACATCAAGTGAACATCGAGCTCTCGCTTGAAGTACGGCCGTACCGCTCGAACGACTTCGGCCCCGAACGAGATATTGGGCACGAAATGCCCATCCATGACGTCGAGGTGCAGCCATTCGGCACCGGAACGATGGGCCCGCGCCGCTTCATTCCCAAAGCGGGCAAAATTCGACGCGAGCAATGATGGGGCAATAATCATCAGGAACCGAAGCATGACCCGTTTCGGCCGTGGAGGTCAAACTGTCCGAGTCCCGGGAGCCCTCTGCCATGAACCACCCCCTCACCCTGCCCTCTCCCCCCGCTCCGAGCTGGGCAGGGTGGCCGCAGGCCGCGTGAGGGGGGTGCTTCGGTTCCTGGCATCAAGGCGCGCACTCTTAAGTTCGCTGAGTTCTCTCCCAGATGCCGCTCTATCCCGGAATGAGCGACCCGGAGTCCCATTGACGAATTTGGAATTGTGCCGAACATCAGCCTCCTTCGTGCAGACAATTCTAAAATTCCGGCCGTATTGCGAGCCTCGTGGCGTCAGGGATATTCCGTGTGGACTCCAGAATTCTGCGGGACGACTGCTGTTGTCTGGTTTGATCCTCGGGCTGCTGGCCATCGCGAACGGTTGCAGCCGGCCTGCCAACGCGGGATGGCAGGGCTACGTTGAAGGCGACTTTCTCTACCTCGGGCCGTCCCTCGCGGGGCGGATCGAGAGCGTGTTGGTGTCGAAGGGAGCCCAGGTGGAATCCGGTGCGGAACTATTCCGATTGGAGCGAACACAGGAGCAGGCCGCACAGCGCGAAGCCTCGGAGCGAATTCGTCAACTCGCGGCTCGACTCGCTGATTCACAGAAAGGACTTCGGCCGACGGAAATCACGTCGCTGGAAGCCCGCCTCGCGCAGGCTCAGTCTGGCGCGGCGCTAAGCCGGCTCCAACTGGAGCGCACCGCGGCGCTGCGAGAGCAGCATGCCGTCGCGGAGGACGAGTTTGACCGCGTCCGACTCAATCACGCGTCGGCCACCCATCTCGTCTCTGAAATCGAAGCGCAGCTCGCGACGGCTCGACTCGGCAGTCGAATCGATGTGATCCACGCCGCCGAGGCAGACGTGGACGCGGCGCGCGCGGCCTTGGATCGGGTCGAATGGAGCCTGGATCAAAGAATTCTCAAGGCGCCCACTGCCGGTCTGGTGTACGACACGGTGTATCGGGCCGGGGAACATGTCTTGGCCGGCAGCCCGGTGGTCATCCTCCTGCCGCCGGAGAATATCAAGGTCCGTTTCTTTGTCCCGGAAGCTGAACTCGGCGCGCTCAAGACGGGCGATCGCGTCACGATTGCGATCACCGGACGGTCTGCATCGATCCTGGCCCGAATCACGTATATATCACCCAAACCAGAATTCACGCCTCCCGTGCTCTATAATCGGGACAACCGAGCGAAGTTGGTCTTTCTGATCGAAGCGACACCGGACGATGCCTCCGTGGCCCGGGACCTGCATCCCGGTCAGCCGGCCGATGTCACCCGCTGACACCATGCCTCCCGGCACTCACGTCATCGACGTCTCCGGCATCACCAAGCGATTTGGTGACAAGACCGTCGTCAATGGCATCGATCTGCAGGTGGATCGTGGCGAAATTTTCGGGTTCCTTGGCCCGAATGGCAGTGGCAAGACGACGTTCATCCGAATGCTTTGCGGGCTGCTCACGCCGGAATCGGGAAGTGGCACCTGCCTGGATTACAACGTCCTCACCGAACAGCGTCAGATTCGAACGCACGTCGGGTACATGACACAGAAGTTCAGCTACTATGAGGATCTCAGCATTCGGGAGAATCTCGACTTCATTGCGCGGGTGTACGCCGTGCCCGACCGCCGAAGGGCCGTCGACGAGGCACTCGATCGGCTCGGGCTCGCCGGCCGCAGTCATCAGCTTGCCGGGCAGTTGTCGGGCGGATGGAAACAACGTCTGGCGCTGGCAGCCTGCCTGATCCATTCGCCACAATTGTTGCTCCTGGATGAACCCACCGCGGGAGTGGACCCGAAAGCTCGTCGCGAATTTTGGGGGGAATTGCACCGTCTGGCGGCCGAAGGAATGACCGTCCTGATCACCACTCATTACATGGACGAAGCCGAGCGTTGCCATCGCCTTGCGTATATTGCCAACGGAACCCTCCTGGCCATGGGCACCGTTGGAGAAGTGATCGGTTCCGCCGGATTGACGACCTGGGAGGTTACCGGTCCCGGTTTGGTTCAGCTGGCTGATTCGCTTCGGAAATGTGATGGAGTGGAACAGGTCGTTGCCTTCGGCAACACGTTACATGTCACCGGTCGGGACGCGGATCGAATTCAAGCGGCGCTCCAGCCGTGGCGCACAAATCCGTCCTATCTTTGGCGATCGATACCCAGTGGGCTTGAGGATGTGTTCATAAGCCTCATGGGCCGTTCTTCCGACACATTCAAATGAGCCCCTTCGCGTTTCATCGTTTCTGGGCGGTGGTGTTGAAGGAGTTTGTCCAAATGAAGCGCGATCGGCTCACGTTCGCCATGATGATCGGCATTCCCCTGATCCAGCTGACTCTTTTTGGGTTTGCCATCAACTCGGATCCGAAGCATTTGCCGGCTGCAATCCTTAACGCGGATCACGGGCCGTTTGCACGGACGCTGGTGGCAGCGATGCAGCACAGTGATTATTTCGAATTTACGCGGGAGGTTGGCACCGAAATCGAAGCCGCAGAACTGCTACAGATCGGTGCCGTCCAATTCGTCGCGACGTTTCCCGAAGATTTCTCCCGACGTCTCCTGCGGGGCGAACGCCCGACGATCTTGATCGAAGCGGACGCCACGGATCCGGCCGCCACCGGTCCCGCGCTGGCTGCGATGCGCTCGCTGGCCGACACCGCGCTCGATCGCGATCTGCGGGGTCCCCTGGCTCGACTCAAGGGCAGTCCTGCGGCCGTGAATTTGAGCGTGCACGCTCATTACAATCCCGAGAACAACACCCAGTACAACGTGGTGCCGGGCCTCATGGGCGTCGTCTTGACCATGACAATGATCATCATCACATCGCTAGCCATCACCCGTGAGCGCGAGCGGGGTACGATGGAAAATCTGCTCGCAACCCCGGCACGCCCGCTCGAGGTGATGGCCGGAAAAATCCTCCCCTATATCCTCGTCGGCTACGTGCAGGTGACATTGATCCTGATTGCGGCGCGCTTCATCTTTCACGTGCCGATGGTTGGAAGCCTGGCGCTGCTCTATTCAATCAGCCTGCTGTTCATCGCCGCGAATCTCGCGGTTGGAATCACATTTTCGACTCTCGCCAGCAACCAACTCCAGGCGATGCAGATGGCATTTTTCTTTTTCCTGCCGTCGATTCTTCTTTCAGGTTTTATGTTTCCATTTCGGGGAATGCCGGTCTGGGCTCAGTGGCTCGGAACGTGTCTGCCGCTGACCCATTTCCTCCGCATCGTACGGGGCATTCTTCTCAAGGGCAGTACGCTCTCCGACATCGCGCCGGAACTGTGGCCGCTGGCTCTATTCGTCGTTGTTGCGATGACCATCGGTGTGAAACGCTACCGCCAGACGTTGGATTGAACCTTCCGACAAATCTTGGCGATTGCATGGAAACAGCCGCACACGTAGGACTACCGCGTCACGCTGCATTCATGAATCTCATCCACTGCCTTGCATTCAGCTCCTGCCTGCTCGCACTGGCCATGCCGATTCGCGCCGCCAACGCGATTCCTCCCGAGCAACGACAATTCTTCGAGCAGAAAATCCGCCCCGTGCTCGTTGAATATTGTTACGAATGCCACAGTACGCAGGCGAAAAAACTCAAGAGTGGCCTGCTGCTAGACAGCCAGGGTGGATGGCAAAAAGGGGGCGATGCCGGCAAACCGGCCGTTTTGCCGGGTGACACGGAAAAAAGTCTCCTGCTCCGCGCCGTGCGACATGACGATCCCGATCTCGCCATGCCGCCAAAGAAGCCCAAACTCTCCGACTCGATCATCGCCGATCTGACGGCATGGGTGAAAATGGGCGCACCCGACCCGCGCGACGGCTCGGGTGAGGCTCGGCGTGGCGATAAATCGTGGTGGTCGTTGCAACCGCTCGCCCGACCCGAGCCACCGAGCCTCCGTGGTATGCCCGACCCGTGGTCGGTCAGCGCAATTGACCGGTTCATTTTCGCGAAGCTCGCCGAGAATGGGCTGAAGCCCAGTCCTCCCGCCGGACGCCGCGCCTTGATTCGCCGCGTCTGTTACGATTTGACCGGCTTGCCTCCCTCGCCGGAGGAGGTCGAAATGTTCCAGCGCGATCCGAACCCGGACGCTTACGAGAAGCTGGTGGATCGCCTGCTGAGCTCGCCGCACTACGGCGAGCAATGGGGCCGCCACTGGCTGGATGTCATCCGGTTCGGTGAAAGTCGCGGCTTTGAACGCAACGAAATCATTCTCAACGCCTGGCCATTTCGCGATTACGTGATTCGGTCCTTCAACGACGACAAGCCCTTCAACCAATTGATGGTCGAACATCTCGCGGGCGACGTCGTGGGCAAGGAACGCCCCGATGTCGAAATAGGCGTGACGTTCCTCACCGTCGGACCTTATGACGACGTGGGTAATGGCGACGTAGTGGCCGCCGCGAACACCCGTGCCGCGACGGTCGATGATATCGTCAGCACCACCGGTGCGGCGTTTCTCGGACTCACGGTTGGCTGCGCGCGTTGCCACAACCACAAGTTCGATCCGGTGCCGACGGAGGATTACTACCGTTTGAAAGCGGCCTTCGACGGCGTGTCGCACGGCTCGCGATCCCTCGCCACCGCCGAGGAACGTCAGCGCCACGACGCGGCCATGAAGCCGCTGATTGAACGGCGCGCACTCATTTCGACGGAGAAATCGAAACTCGCGAAAGCCGTCATCGAACGCGCTTTGACCCAAGTCGCGGAGGAAAAACTTCTCCGCCCAGCTCCCAGTGCGCACCGGACGGAGGAAAATTTCACCGCGACCGCCGCCCGGCATGTGCGGTTGACGGCGCTTTCGCATTCGGGCAATCCAAAATCCGGCGTGGGTGCGCGCATGGATGAATTCGAGGTTTGGACCGCGGGCGAGGCTTCTCGCAACGTCGCGCTCGCGACCAGCGGCGGCAGAGCCATCGGAGCCGCGGGCAATGTGGCCAAGGATTTCGACAGTGCCTACAGTGTTGATCTGGTCAACGACGGCAAGTTCAGCGCTCGCTGGTTCATCGGCAGTCCCGCCGTGCTCACGATCACGCTGGCACAGATCGAAACGATTGACCGAGTCGTGTTCTCCCACGATCGCGTCACGCTTTCGGACACACCGATCGAAGGTCTCGGCCCTTGCGTGACCGAGTACGAAATTCACGTTTCCAGGGATGGGCAGTCGTGGATCAAAGTCGCCGATTCCTTCGACCGCAAACCGTTCAACGAAGGGCTCGATCAAGAACGCAAGCTGCGAACCGCGACCGTGGATGAACGCGCACAACTCGCGGAATTCGACCGGCAACTCGCCGAGATCGATCGGGAAACGCGCCAGGTCCCGCCGCTCAGTTCGGTTTGGGTCGGTAATTTTGTTCAACCGAAGCAGCCCACGGTCGTTTTCAAAGGCGGCGATCCGATGAAGCCGGGTGAAGCGGTGAAGCCTGCCAGTTTGAACGTGCTCGATCAAGTGACCCATCCCTACGAACTGGACGGCAATGCCCCGGAAGCCGAGCGCCGCCTTGCTCTGGCCCGCTGGTTTACGAGTGACGAGAACCCGTTGACCGCGCGGGTGCTCGCAAACCGCGTGTGGCAGCACCATTTTGGCGTGGGCATCGTCGATACACCGAGCGATTTCGGATTCCTCGGCGGCAGGCCCACCCATCCCCAGCTGCTCGATTGGCTCGCGCGCCGGTTGCAATATCACGGCTGGCGACTCAAGCCGCTGCACCGGGAAATTCTCTTGTCCCAGACCTACCAACAGGCGTCGGAAGAAAGTGATGAGTATTCCGCGGTCCGTAATCAGTCGAATGGAACGCGCGGTGACACGTCCGGAAAAGCGATTGCCGACCGACGGATCACGGATTCACGGATTGTGGAATACTCCAACAATCAGAGCCGAGGTCGCAATCTTGACGCCGGCTCCCGTTTGCTGTGGCGCTTCCCGCCCCGCCGTCTGAGCGCCGAAGAGGTGCGGGACACCCTGCTGGCCATCTCGGGCAATCTGGATCGCCGCACGGGCGGGCCGGGCTTCCGGCTCTACGAATATAAACAGGACAATGTGGCAACCTATGTGCCACTCCCCGAGCATGGCCCCGAGACCTATCGCCGGGCCGTGTATCACCACAACGCCCGCGCCTCGGTCGTGGACATCCTGTCCGACTTCGATTTTCCGGACAATGCCTTCGCCGCTCCGAAGCGGGCCAACACCACAAACCCGCTGCAGACACTCACGATGCTGAATCACCGCTTCGTGCTCGACATGGCAACCGCTTTGCGCGAGCGGGCCGTACGTACAGCCGGCAACGACGCGACGGCCCAAATCCACTATGCCTACGCCGTTGCCTTCCAACGCGAGCCAACCGCAAGAGAATTGACCGCTGCCTTGACGGTGACTCGTGCTCACGGCTCGGTCGCCGTTTACCGGGCGCTTTTGAATGCAAATGAACTCATCTACATCGAGTGAAGCCTCGATACCGCAAATTATCTTTGAAAACCCGACCACAATATGATGCCGGCACTCGCATCCCTTGATCTCACACGACGGCACTTCCTGTCGCAAATCACCACCGGCTTCACCGGCGTGGCCCTGACTCATCTTCTCGCGGACGACTTGCTTGGGCGCGCGCTGGGGGCGAACAGCCCGGCGCGGCTCCCGGGGCAGACCCACTTCACTCCGAAGGCGAAACAGGTGTTGCAGATTTTTTGTCCGGGCGCGGCGTCGCATCTGGATCTCTGGGACTACAAACCGGAACTCGAAAAGCGCGACGGGCAACCGCTGCCTGGCGAGGAGAACTTTTCCAGTTTCCAAGGCAAGAACGGGCCTCTGATGAAGTCGCCGTGGCCCTTCGTGGCCGCGGGAAAGAGCGGCAAGCGAATTTCGTCGATCTTGCCGAACATCGCACAACACGTCGACGACATGGCGTTCATTCATTCGATGACTTCCCGTACGAACACGCATGGACCGGGCTGCGTCTTTATGAACTCGTGCTTCACGCGCGAGGGTTTTCCGGCAGCGGGTGCGTGGGTGAGCCACGCACTCGGCAGCTTGAATCAAAACCTCCCGACGTTCGTGGCAATGCAGGATGTCCGCGGCGAGCCGCCCAACGGCAAGGCGAATTGGTCCAATGGCTTCCTGCCCGCGCAACATCAGGCGGTAGCGATGGCCGCGCAGCAGCCGTTGCGCAATCTCAGCCGGCCCGCTTCGGTCAGTGAATCCGAGGAAACCGCGACGCGCGACTTTCTCGCCCTCATCAATTCCGACCATGCAGACCGGCATCCGGGTGAAAGCGAATTGCGCGCACGCATGGCCGCCTACGAACTGGCCGCCCGAATGCAACTGGCCGCGCCCGAGGTGAGCGACTTATCCCGTGAGCCGGAGCACGTCCACACGCTCTACGGTTCGGACGCCGCCAACCCGCTCAAAGCCGCCTACGCGAGGAACTGCCTGCTTGCCCGGCGTTTCTTGGAGCAGGGTGTGCGGTACGTCAGCCTCTACTGTGCCTCTCGGGCATCATCGGTCGACGGCTTGTTGAATTGGGATGCGCACAAGTCATTGAAGGCCGATTACGAACGCCATTGTCCGATTTTCGATCAGCCCACTGCCGCGCTACTCGCCGACCTCAAGCAACGGGGACTGCTCAACGATGTGCTCGTCCTCTGGACAACGGAGTTCGGCCGGATGCCGACGCGCCAGGCCACCACCCAGGGGCGAGATCACAATCCCGATGCGTTCACCACCTGGATGATGGGTGCGGGAATCAAAGGCGGCGTGAGCTTCGGTGCCACGGATGAATTTGGCCGTCGTTCCGTGCAGGACGTGTGTACCGCGTACGATTTTTACGCGACGGTGCTTCACCTGCTCGGTCTCAACCACGAGAAAGTCACCTATTACCACAACGGCGCCGAACGACGGCTGACGGATGTTCACGGCCAGGTGATTCAGGGCGTGCTAGCCTGACCACGCACGACGCAATCACCGCCGAGGCTGCATAAAACGCTCCCATGAAACCGAATTCCTCCCCAATCCCGGCCGTGACGGTTGTCACCGGGCAATCCAGGGGCTTTACGCTCATCGAATTGCTCGTGGTCATCGCCATCATCGCCATCCTTGCCGGGATGCTGCTGCCGGCGCTGGGGCGCGCTAAAGCCACGGCCCAAAGAATCAAGTGTGTCAGCAATAACAAACAGATTCTCTTGTGCTTCCAAATGTATGCCGACGACAACTTGGATTCCTTTCCTCTTTGCGCCGACTGGCAGGCGTCCGGTGGCAAGGATGGAAAGTATGATGTTTTCGTGGCGATGACGAACCGTCCTTTGTACCGCTATCAGGGTTCGCCGGAGATCTTCCGTTGCCCCGCAGACAAGGGGGATATTTTCCGAGAAAAAGTCATTAAAGACTTCAAGACCACCAATTGTTATGTCCAATACGGAAACAGTTATCTGATGGATTGGGCCGTCGACTATGGACGCGTTCGTCGAGTGACCGGCGCCCTCAGCGCACCCAGAAATTCCGACTCGGGAACCTCCATTAAAACGTCCGAGATAGCGCTGAGCTCGGCCAACAAGATCGTCCAAGGCGATTGGATCTGGCCTGTCAATCGCGGCGTCGACGATCGAAAGAGCCAATGGCATAACTACAAAGGCAAGAGTTTGTCCGTCATGAACTTTGGCGACGGTCACGCGGAGGCCTATAAGTTTCCGACCACGCGTGCCGAATCCGATCCGTGGTGGTCCGAGAAACCAGACCCCAAGAACGCGTGGTGGTAGGGTTCAGCAAGGTTGCAGTCAAGGAGAGCTCGTTCGAGGGCATCGGCCCGTTGGCAGGAGTCCGATGGGTGATTCTCGGACTCATGGCGATTTTTGGCTCACACCCCAGCGGAGCCATTCGGTCGATTCCCAGTTGCCTTTCGTGGTTGGGATGGTAGGACTCCATGACTCCAATTGCGAATGGTACTGCTATGAGATCCAAATCCTGCCCAATCCCAGCCGCTGGGGGTGCCGTCGGACAGTCGAGGGCCTTTACGCTCATCGAACTCCTCGTGGTCATCGCCATCATCGCCATCCTCGCCGGAATGCTTCTGCCGGCGCTGGCAAAAGCTAAAGCCAAGGCCCACAGCGCCGTTTGCCTGAGCAGTATGCGGCAAATGGCCCTCGGGACGCGATTTTATGCCGAGGACTACAAGGATCACGTCCCACCGGTGTTGGGCCAGGTGGGTGAATATTGGTTCCACAAGATTGCCCCGTACCTCGCGGCCGATGCCTACAGGACCAACCCGAATGCGAACATCGGGGGCTCGATGCGCATTATGATTTGTCCCACAACGAAGCGGAAGAGCCTGAAACCGGCGCTCGATGATTCCTGGTGGGGAACGGACAAAATCACCTGGCGGGCACTTCAAGCGGAGGGCAGCTATGGAATGAATCTTTGGCTTGATAACCAGGGCCAGTTTGTCGCTGATTTTTCCAAGGATAAATACTACGCGCAACTCACGATCGCCCCGGCGGACGTGCCGCTTTATGGCGATTCCGTCTGGGTCGGGTCATGGCCGGACTCAAATGACAGCTCGCCGATCGACTATAAAGGGGCCGGTTACGGCGGTGGGAGCTTTCCCCACGCGCAGGGACAATTCATGGCTCGGTTCGCCATCGACCGCCATGCGGGCGGAATCAACATTGGCTATGTGGATGGCCATGCCAATCTGGTGAAGGTCCGGGGATTGTGGGCGGTCAATTGGCATCAAAACTACGTGCCGAACTATAGTCCCAAGCTTCGCTGATCGCTGCGGTCCGCGAAGTGACCTTGTCCGGCAAGAGCGAGGAACAAATCAACGCGTTTCTCATCCCTGGAGTGCCTCCTGGCACCCACCGCTTCAAGCTCAAGGCAATGTGCCGCAGAGTCACACTTCGCGCAGGCCGGCCGAGATCGGCAGGCGCGCCGCCCGGATGGCGGGGAATAGGCCGCCAATCAAACCGATGACCGTCGAACAAAGGATTGCCTGAACGAGTAGCTTCGGCGTGACCGCAAAGGCGAACGCCACTTGGCTGAAACTCTGCCAGTTCATGGTGGCCGCCGTGAATCCATCGAAAGCGGCGTAAGCCGCCGCCGCACCGGCGATTCCCCCGGCGAGGGCCAATGCGAGGGATTCGATCAAGAGTGAGAAAACAACAGGCCCGGCTCCAAATCCGAGGGCGCGCAAGGTCGCGATTTCGCGAGTGCGCGCTGAAACCGCGCTGTACATCGTATTCAGTGCGCCAAAAACCGCCCCCAAACCCATCAATGCGGCAATGGCATAGCCAATCGTCTCGATCATCCGCGTCATTTGCGTCGATTGTTCCGCGTAATAATCCGTCTGACGCACCACTTTGACATTCAGCCTGGGATTGGTCGTGAGGGCATCCTTGAATTCCTGGAACGTACCGGGCGAGGCAAGCTTCGCATAGACAGACTGCCAAGAAGCACCGCGTTGATATGCCGATTGCAGCACCGTGGCGTCCGCCCAGACCTCGGACTCGGAAATCCCTCCATTCGCCGTAAAAATCCCGACAACCTCCCATTCGTTTCGACCGACATGGATCTTCCTTCCAATATCCAATCCGGCGAACTCCCGCGCAGCTCCCGCTCCGACGATGATTTCGTTGCGCCCGCGCTCGAATCGCCGGCCTTGGATAACCTTGAGATCCTTGCGCACGTCGAACGCAGTCCAATCGAGTCCGCGCAGCGGCACGTTCGCATCGGTCCCGGTCGAGCGCTTGGGGAGATTGATGATGACGAACAATTCAGCCGAGGCGAGTGGGCCGTCCGCCGAGCGGGCCAATCCCGGAGCGTCGGCAATGAGGCGCGTTTCGTCCCGGCTAAATCCGCTGGTCATTTCCGTGTTGGCGCCGCTGCGCAGGACGATGGCAGTGTCCGGCGAACCAGAAGCGGTCATGGCCTTCCGGAAGCCCTCCGCGATGGACAATACGCCGACAAAGACCGCCACCACACCGGCGATGCCTACCACGGCGGACGCCGACGCACCTTTGCGTTCAGGAATCGTTCGCAGGTTGAATGCGGTGATGGATAGAATCTGCGAGATCCAGTTGATGAGTAATGTCATGGGAGTGAATCGTGATACCGCCACTGCGTCATCCCCCTCTCCTCAAGGCCACCGCGATCCGCAGCCTCATCGCCTGCAAGGCCGGAAGAATGCCCGCCACGATTCCCAAGGCTGCGACCAGCGCAACGCCGATCGCTAGATCACGCGGTGATATGTAAAAGACACGCAACAATCCAGGCAGCGGATTGCCCGCTGATGTGGCCAGCCAGGCAAGACCGAGGCCGAGCAATCCTCCGGTCCCGGCGATCAAGCATGATTCCGCCAGAACAAGGATCAACACGAGTGAGTTCGTGAATCCCATCGCCTTCAGGACCCCTAGTTCCTCGGTCCGTTCGCGCACGGCTTGCGCCATGGTGTTGCCGGCGACGAGCAGGATTGTGAAGAATACGGCGCTGACCACGGCGATGAGGATGGCGCCGATGTTGCCAACTTGCGCGGCGAACGCCTGGGCGAAGGCACCCTCGGCCTCGGTCTTGGTTTCGAAAGGTGAATTGGCGAACTCTTCATCGATCTTTTTCGCCACCTCGGCCGCACGGCTTGGATCCTGAATCCGAACGGTGTACCAGCCGACCTGTCCTTTGCCGGCCCGGCGGGCCTCATCAAAGTAATCGAAACGAAAGAAGAGCTGCGAGATATCCGTGCCTTTTTTCGCGCCATCAAAGATGCCGACAATGTCGAACTCCCAGTTCGGCTGGTTCGGCGGGGCACCCCAAATGGGCGAGGTAAGCGGCACTCGATCGCCGATCTTCCAGCCGAAGCGGTTCGCCGTGGCTCGTCCAACCACGGCGCCTGTCCGCGTCTTCATCCAGACGTCTTTCTGCGCAGGTGGGAGGATAAAGTCCGGGAACATCTTCATGAACTTCTCCGGCTCGACCGGCATGTTGGGGAAATAGTTCTTCGGCTCCTGGTAAATACCACCGAACCAAGTTTGATGAACCGCGGCCGCCACGCCGGAAATCCGTTCCATGCGCGCCTCATAACTTTGAGGCAGCAATTGAATGATGGAAACTTTGTGCCGCACGACCAGCCGGTCCGCACCCGCCATGCTGACGCCGCCCGTGAGTGACTGCTTGATCGCGCAAAGAAACCCGTAAAGCAGGAAGGCGACGAGGATCGAGAGCAACGTGAGCACCGTGCGGAGTTTCTTCCGCTTCAGATTGCTCCAGGTAAGGTGAAAGAACTTCATGCGCGCTCCATCATTCCGGCTTCACATTTGAGAGCTGCCCTTTGTCCAGGTACACCGTCCGTTTCGCCCGCGCGGACGCGTGCGGGTCGTGCGTGACCATCACAATTGTCTTCCCGTGTTCGCGGTTCAAGGCTTGCAATAGCGAAAGAATTTCGTCGCCGGATTTACGGTCCAAGTCCCCCGTCGGCTCGTCGCAAAGCAGAATCGTCGGATCCGTCACAATAGCGCGCGCGATGCCCACCCGCTGTTGTTCGCCGCCTGACAACGTCCTGGGAAAGTGCTTTGTCCGATGGGAGAGACCGACGACATTCAGCGCGGTTTCCACGTGCTTACGGCGCTCGGCCTTCGAGAGATGGGTCAGAAGCAGGGGCAGTTCCACGTTCCGTTCCGCGGTGAGGACGGGGAGCAAATTGTAGAACTGGAACACGAGCCCAATATGCCGGGCGCGCCATGCCGCCAGAGCGCCATCACTCATCTGGTCAATGCGTTCTCCGCCGATGCTGACCGATCCGCCGGTGGGCCGATCCAGCCCGCCAATCAAGTTTAGTAGGGTTGATTTTCCGGACCCCGAGGGTCCCATGAGCGCGAGAAAATCCCCGCTGGGAACTTCGAGAGTCAGGCCGGCCAGTACCCGGATTTCCTCGGAGCCGCGTCGGAATACCTTTTCAACATTGTTGACATTCACCAGCGCAGTATTGTCATCGTTCATTGCTTCGCCTCCCTGATTTTACCGCCATCCTTGAGATTCTCACCGCCCTGCACGACAACCCTCTCGCCGGACACAAGTCCAGCCGTGATAGTGGTTTCTTCGCCAATCGTCCTACCCACTTTGACGGCGCGTCGCTCGACTCGACCATTGCGCACCGTCCAGACAATGTCGCGGCCGCCCTCCTGCCGCACGGCCGCTTGCGGTACAACTACGTTAGCACTCTCTAGGGAAACGGATTCTTCGGAGGCATGGAATGCCACCTTGACCCCCATCTGCGGGAGAATTCGCGGATCGAGCTTCTCGAAACCGACCCGGACTTTGACCGTGGCTTTCTGACGGTCTGCCGTCGGGATAATGGCGATGACCTTGGATGGAATCTTCCAGTCAGGATACGAATCAAGTGTCGCCTCCACGGGTTGCCCGGCAGTGACGCGGTTGATAAAGCTTTCGTTGACATCCACTTCTACCTCGAGGGACGTCATATCAACAATCGTGCAAATCCCGGTTCGGGTGAATCCTCCGCCGGCGGACATCGGAGAGATCATTTCGCCCGGTTGAGCGTTCTTGATGGTAACGACTCCCGTAAAGGGCGCCCGGATCACGGTATCCTCGACTTGCTGCTTCCAAACCCCTACCTCACGCTCGGCGACGGCGATGTCGGCCATTTGCCTTTCGAGTCGGGCGCGGAACGACTTGGCATCTGCCTCCGTCCGATCCAGGTCGGATTGAGAGGCGATCTGCTTTTCGGCCAGGGAGGTTATGCGCCGGAATTGCCGTTCCGCTTCCTCAACGCGCACCGTCGTTTCATTGAGCGAAGACCGGGCGGCCTGAAGTTGCGCCTCCGCCAAGCGTAAAGCCGCCTCAACGTTCAGCGAATCAATCCGGGCGAGCACCTGGCCGGCTTCGACTTTCATGCCTTCCTCGATGAGGACCTCGACTACCTTGCCGGTGACCTTCGAGGACACGGTTGCTTCACGGCGCGGAGTGACGTAGCCCGAAGCATTGAGCAACGTGCGCGGCTCGGAACCCCGGGTTGCTGCACTCCCGCTCGCCGCGATCGTACGAACCAAAGCGGGCCGGGGGCGTGTTAGCCACCAGGCCGAGCTTCCGAGCAAAAGAATGACGGCAAGAAGAACGAGCGCGAGCCTTCCACCCCAGGTAGAATCGCCTCCGCCTGTCCGATCAATTCGGAGTTGCTCAAGAGAAGTTTTCGGGTCGCTCATGGTTTGCAACGGGGAAAGCAGACTGGTTTAGGCGAAGACGGTCAAGCCCCGCTATGAACCTGCGGGTTGCGATGCGCAGGAATCGTGCTTGTGGCGTAAAACTAAGTCCGAATATATAATTTCAAAACTAAATGACGCTTTATTAGCACCTGTCGCTTCCTGATAAGACCTTGCTCTTCAGTTCCTCCGGAGCCTGAAAAACCGTACCGCTGCGTCCACCGGAAGGACCACCCGCCAGCGGCCTTGTTCGAGAGTGGGTGTGGCGTTTACCGGCCTCCAGGAATTGGGTAGGCCAAGCTGGGTTGTCGCCTCCAGCGTGGCGGGCATTGACGCATCCCATTCCAATCGCACTGCGCTACCCTCACGCGCAATAAGGAGTGTGAGGCTCACGTCGGCTCGAACGATCGCAGTCATCAGGTTGTCCCCGGGCTCCGCATCCTCTTCCGCCGAACTCGCACTTGTTTGAAAGAGGGACGGTCCAGCCGCGATTGCCCGGGCTTCGACATGAACTTTGGCTCGGCCGCCTGCAGGTATCGAGCCCATCTCCATGAGGACCTGGTTTCCGTTGGTCCCCCAGTTACCCTGCGAAGTGTCGGCCGAAAGAATGAGGAGTCCGCTTGGCACCAGGCTCACGAGACGTACGCTGGTAGCTGTCGTCGTCCCCGCGTTGCCCACCGTCACTTCAAAGTTCAGATCCTCCCCCACCTTTACACTCGTGGGCAACTCGCCAAGCGAGACCACCAAGTCCGGCTCCGGCACCACGGGAGCTGAAACCTGAACGACCCGCGTGACACGATTGTTGGCGGGCATTGGATCCGGTTCCGTCGCCATAACCTGGGCCACATTTGTATACGCCCCGACCAGTGCGTTGGAAAGCACCAGGGTCACTATGGCAAACTGTTCGTTGGTAAGACTCCCCAGGTTCACCACCACCCGTCCCGCCTGCGCTTGCCAAGTACCCACCGACGACTCCACAGAGATCAGGCCTACGCCCGCCGAAAGGCTGTTCGTCAAGCGCACATTCGTAGCCGTGTCGCGGCCGGCGTTCGCAACGCGCAAAGTCCAAACCATCGTTGACCCCACCGTCGGGAATTCCGTCCCCAACACGGCGGTAAGTTTGAGATCCGCGAAAGGGGTCGAAGCGTTGGTGGCAACGAACACGTTGACGGATGCCGAGTTCGATTGCCCTAGGCGATTCCTGGCCGTAAGCCGCACTTCCTGCTCGCCCGATGGCAGATCAGCCGCATTCAAGACCACCAAATTCCCGGTGCCCAAGAGCCCTTTCCGGCTGGATTCCCAGACTAGGTTTGTCCCCTCCAACAGACCGTCTCCCGCATCCAGGCTGAAAGCGTTCAGGGTCACGGCCTGATGAGGTGCGATTATTTGCCCAGGCACCGGGGAAGAGATGCCCAGCCAGGGCGGCCGGCCGGGCAACGTGAAGACCGACTGCGACGCGCGCATTCCGGTGTTGAATCCATCGCTGGCAATCACCCGCACCAGGCCCTTCGCGGTCGCTGCAAAGTGGGACACATCCAGCTCCAGTCGGTTTGTGGGCCAATCCGCCTGCAGCGTTCGCCAGGACTCGCCCCCATCACCGCTGTATTGGACATCGTACGTCAGCGTGTCCCCATCCGCATCCAGCGCCTCCCAGGCGATGGCTAGCACCGGACCGTTGACTACTTCCCCGCCGTTCGGGGAGAGGTTGGCCACGAGCGGTGCATTCGGCGACGCGTCTCGACTGGCCAGGACGATCCCCCGGCGCAGGACGCGTGCCGATGTAAACGCGGGATTCGCCGCCACCGGGAGGATGAATCCCGCGCTCAGCGAGACCGGTTGTTCACAGGAATCATACGCCGCAGGCTGAAAGGAAGTTTCGTAAAGCACGGTGCCGTCCGCCGCAGCGAGTTGCAGCGTGTAGTCCCCGGGCGTGACCGGCCACGGTGCAGCCGTGGGCCCGGGCCAGAGACTGAACGGGGTAAAATGGACCGTGCCGGCCCTAGGATTGACGCTCCCGCGGAACAACGTTCTGTCCGGCAACGAAGAATTTCTTCGAGCGTGCAGCGCAACCGCAGGATTGAGTCCGAACGTCAGCTCGATCTGTTCAGATATGCGCTGATAGGTAATCCCCGAAATCCAGCGGTCCATCGCGTCATTCCGGCAATACCCCATCAATTCAAAGATTTCATCCGGATTGAACACCGTGGGATCGGGAGTGCTCGTGTCCAATCCGTAGACCCAAAGCTCGGGATGGGCATCGTAAGCAGGGCCGATCGGCCCCAAGGCCGGAGATGCTTCGAGAAAATAGGGGAATAAGTCCGAACCCGCATCCTTGCACGCACCACACGATCCTCGCACCAAGCCGGCAATTGGATTATTCAGGATGTCCAAACACGGCTGGGTGTTGTCTTTGATCGCATGCGGCTGGCCGAGGCAATGCGCTAGTTCGTGGAGGGGAGTGGCACGAAGCCGGCCCGTCGGCTGTGTGTAGTAGGCCGAGGCGACCCGGCTGGAGATCCCCATCGCATTTCCCACTCCGCCCACCTTAGCTCCCGGAATAAGGCCAAGAACCTTGTTGTTCAAGCTGACTGCCTGCCCTGCCATCGCGGCGGCGATCTTCTGGTTCACCCAAGCCGGGTCGGGCGGCGCCCCGACAAATAGTCCAAGATCCATCGGCACAATGTTCACGTCCACTTGGGACACCGGATAAGCCGCACGCAGTAACTCGATCACACTGACCAGATCCTCCGGCCGGTTGACATGCACAATCTCGACCAGCCCAGCCAACCGCGAGTACCGGATGTCGCGGATCTCAAGCCGCAGGTTCGCCGCGTGCCTGAACTCCACACTCACGGTCCCGTCCTGGCACTGCGTCCCATCTCCGGACTCGGGCAGTTCGCTGCGTACCCCTTCGCCCTCGAACCACAAATCGACGTTGCCGTCGCACCACTGCGTCGGTAGTTGAAAGTTCAGGCTGCGATTCCAGTTCATGCGCCGGTCCGAGGGCTTCGGTCCGATGGGGGTCAATGCGGTGTTGATCGCCGCTAGCGGCGAACCCGGAAGCGCCACCCCGTCCCGTTCCCCGTGCAGTCGCGGCTGTAGCTCCGCCAGGCGCACGTCCATCGCCTGCCCGTCCACCGTCGCTAGAAACGCCCGCACATAGGTTCGCTTGCCTTTGTATACAGGAATGCTATTCCGCCAATCCTGAACGGACTGGCTCACCTCCAACGCCACAACTTTCAAGTTGGAGTTGTGCGAAAAACCCGACGTCGATCCCCGCGTGGAAGTCGCCGTAGCCGTGATGGTCACTCCGCTCTCATCTCCCGGAACCTCCACGCAAAACCGGCCCTTGGCATCCAAGGGCGCAGAAAACACATACTCCTCCCCCTGCCCAAATACGCTCCCCGAAGCGTTCCGGGAGCGATAAAGATCGATCACCCCCCGGTCCGGTGCTGCCGTGTCCACGCGTCCGCTGATCACGGTGACATTCCGGTTTGTCCTGAACGCCGCCGTAACGTTGACCGGATGATTCATCAACTCGTTCGCCCCCGTGTCTATATCCCCTGCATCGTTGGGAAGCACGTTGCCCGTCGGGCCCAGCATAATCCCCAGACCGCCATTCCCGAAAATGCGGTTTCCGCGGATCGAGTTACCGATTGCCTGATCCCCCGTGACATGCACGCCATGGGCGCTGTTGTCCGCAATCACGTTTCCAAGCTCCGGCTTGGGACTCCCCGTGGGCTCTCCCCCGAGCTCCGTGTCGAGCGCATCCTCGATCAGGATGCCGCTCCCGCCATTCCCTAGGCGGCTCTGATTCCGGATCGTGACCCCATCGGCAGCCACCCCGATGTAGTTACCACGGATCTTGTTCCCTTGTGCAAGGACGCCTCCCAACGCGCCCACGGTCAATCCCGCCCCACTGTTCCCCGCAATCACATTCCGACCGCCCGGCGTGCCGTCCCCAACGACGTTGCGGGCGCACGCAAAGAGCAGTATTCCCCGCCCGTTCGGCACGGCCGATAAGCCGCGAAAATCCGTCCCCACATAATTGCCGAGGATGACATTGCCAACTGACTGCGCGCCAAAAACCACAACCCCTCCATCCCGGTTGCCCGAAATAAGATTCCGGTCAGCGGGGGCGGTTCCTCCGATCCGGTTGTTTGCTCCTCGGCTAATCCACAGGCCGTCCTTGTTCCGCCGTCCCGCGGATGCTGTCGATCCGTCCTCCTGGACTCCCAGCCAGTTGCCGGCGATTACGTTACCCGTACTGCGCAGGACAATGATTCGTGTTGCTTCGGCAAGCGTGCGGATGTGTTCCGATTCAATAGGGTAAGCCGCAGGGGACGGCAATCTGGCGGCGCAATCCCGGGTTCTACGCCGTGGCGGGATGCGGATAGTTCCAGGGCAGCCAGGCACTCGGTTGGGCTGCCAC
>CAMDJH010000026.1 GCA_945900455.1 Akkermansia muciniphila | reverse complement strand
CCAGGATGGCCTGCTCAGCGGGTTGGAGGGGATCTCGCTTCGGTTTACCCATCCCGGGAGCATGGAAAACTTCGGGAAGGTTGTCCCGCAAAATCGATCATCCCCTTCAACCTCAATCTCTTAATCACTTTGAAAAGCGCGTCCTGCCGCCGAACGGGAACGAGACGAGCGTAGTCAACGTGCCATTGCTCGTTATCTTGAACACTGTCCCCGTAAAATTGTCACCTCCTTGGGAAGTCGTGCCGTAGAAACTGCCGTCGCTGCCCAGAGTCAGGCCGGCAAACGGCCCCACCCCGTTGCTGCCGATGAACGAGCCTAGCGTGGTCAACGTGCCGTTGGTCGTCACCTTGAACACCGATCCGAAGCCGAATCTTCCGCCGTCGCTGCTCGTGCCGTAGAAACTGCCGTCGCTGCCTTCAACCACGTTCCCACGAGGATTCGCCGGTCCGCGTGGAAAATTAAACAGCACTTCCGGCTGGAGCGGTTGGGCGTGCGCCGCCAGCAGGCCAGCCAGAAGGATTGCGCCAGGAAGACAACCGGCGACTGTCCGCACCGCCAAGGTGTGGTTTTGAAAGAAGGTTCTCATATTTTTGCTCGGTCGAAGACCCGTCAACCACCCAGAACGCGATCACACACCTGGAAGAAGGTTTCGATGTCCGACGGTCGCGTGTGGACATGGAACGAGAGCCGAAGTCGCTGACCACCAAGCACGTAGATTTTCTTCTCCTTCAACGCTGCCCACAAAGCATCCAATTTTTCCGTCTTGAAGCGAATCGATAGCATCGCCTGAAAGAAGCGCGAATCATCCGGAGTAATCACCTCGATATAACTTCGGCTCTGTGCCGCCTTCAACGCCACTCGCGCCAAGTGATGCATGCGATCATACACGACCTGCTCACCGAGGCTCTTGAGAAATCCCACGCCCGCAATCATACCATCGATTGTCGAGCGGTTGTTTGTTCCCACCATCATGAACCGCGCCGCGTGCAAGTCGGTTCTGTTGTCCCAGCCAGAAGATGCGACACACGGCCAAAGACGATCGAGCAAATCATCCCGTCCATAAAGCAAGCCACAGCCGGCGGGGGCGAAGAGCCATTTATGCGGGCTGCCTGCAAAATAATCACAGCCAAGTTGGTGCAAGGACAGAGGCACTTGGCCATCCATGTGCGCGCCATCGACCACGGTGATGACCCCCTTGTCGCGAGCCGCCCGGCAAATCTGCTGAGTGGGCAATATCAAACCTGTAAGGCTGGTAATACCGCTGAAACTGAGCACCCGCGTCCTGGGGCCGATCGCGGAAATGAGGCGGTCCGTGAGTTCCTCAGGCTGGCGGGGAGAAACCGGGATCTCAACTTCGCGAACCGTTATCCCGACTCGAGCCGCCTTCAACCGCCAACAACCGGTGCCGCCACCGTGTTCCTGGTTTGTAATTAGCACTTCATCGCCGGCACGCAGATCAAGCCCATTGGCAATGATGCTCATGGCTTCGGTGCAATTGTGGGTAAAGGCCAACTCGTCCCGAGCGCACCCCAAAAACTCGGCCATCTCCGATCGCTCCCCATCGAGCCGCTCGTAACCCCATCGCGGCGCATCATCCGTCGCATACTCGGCGCCGCGCGTGAGCGAGCCTACCATGGTCTGGAGCACCGACTTTGGCATTACCCCCAAGCTCGCCGGGTTGAGGAAGATGCGCCATTCAGGAAGCAAGAAATGCTCGGCGCGGATCCGCGACCAAAAGCGCTCCGGGCTGGCCCGCAGGAGGTCATTGTCTGGGAGCGAAACAGACCCAGCAACAGAGGTATCCCTCGAAATCCCCGCGAGGGATCCGACCAGCGCCAATCGCTGAATCAGGCCGCGACGACTCAGCGTCGGCGGGAGAGCCCGCCCTTCATTCGGCGTCACAATGTTTCTCCCGGGACTGGACCATCCGGCTGGAGTATCGGAACTATCATTTGCCGCTGCGGTAGGCTACACAACTGATCTCAACCCGAAACCCGAATACGATTTCCACACCGCCCACCGTGGCCCGCGCCGGGAACCCATTCTTGAAATAGGACGCGTACACTTTGTTCATCTCGGCGTAATCGCTAATATCCTTAAGATAAACCGTCACGTTAACGACGTCGTCGATGCCATAGCCGTTCTGCTTGAGCACACGGCTCAGATTCTCCATAACCTGACGCGTCTCCGCTTCGACGGAATCTCGGACATCCTTACCGTCGGCGGTGCGCGGAACCTGTCCACTGACATAGAGCGTCGGACCTGCTAGACGCCCCGGGCTGAAAGGCAAGGTGGCCAACGGGACGGACTTTTGAGCCCAGATAATTCCAGCCATGGCACACAATGCAGCCAGGCACAACAACGGAAGCAGTCGGCGTTTCATAAATAACATAAAATTAGTCCAGGTCGATCATGTCCGCCTGTTTTGCATCAAACGTCCAGGTTCCATCCGCCACACCGGTATTGCACCACTTTCTGGCCCAATCGCTCTTCGGGTTCACTACATCGCGGCGACGGGGGCTCTCCGCATGGCCCTCGGCAAACATGAGAACAGTGCGCCCGCCATGCCGGCTGGCCGGCCATTCGCTGGGATTCGTCGGGTCTATATTCGCGTCGAAGTTCTTGTCCGATTTGGTGTCACCCAGCATTATCATCTCGGTAGGATTCTTGACGGCAGACTCCGCGATCTCGGGCCACTGGGCTTGATCCACGTCCCCGCCAAGCCCGTGGGTGGAGAAGGCTCCGTGCCCTCCCCAATCGTTGTAGCCAAGCGAAAAATAGCTGTCGAATCGGACCGCGTAAGGGTCTCCGGAGATTCCCAAAGTCTTGTTAACATTGGTGCTCCAATAGGAGCGGGGTTTGGCGGCCGCGCAGGAAAACACCGCCCGATTCGTTCCGATCTGCGTAAAGAGCCGGGTCATCCATACATATCTTCCCGGACTGTTGGCAAAAAGGCATCCAGGATATCTCCGGTAGTCCTGAACATACATAATCGTGGCCAATCCGATCTGCCGATTGTTGTTCAGGCAGGAAGTCGTCTTGGCTTTTGATTTAGCCTTGGCCAGCGCTGGCAGCAGCATGCCAGCGAGAATCGCTATGATTGCGATGACAACCAGCAATTCGATCAGTGTGAATGCTCGCCAGCGGGAGTGCCGAGCTCGGTTTGTTGGAAGCATTGGGTGCATAAAGGCGTAGAATGGCAGGCGGAGGCATTAATTGGCACTCGCCCTTCTACGCTCCGCAATCCGGGAAATGGGACGGGCTCAAAGTGATCATCTCGTGCCAGTCTTGGCTTCGATGTTCCCCTGTCAAGGTCGTAATGCAGGCTGGCTGCACCTTCGGTGCATCCCGAAGTTGTTGGAGAAGGTAGCGGACGCCGCGCTGCGGCGTCCCTGCGCCGTTCATGCGCAGCACGAACCGCGCTGCGGCCCTGTTCCGCCCGCTGTACGCGGGCGGGGTTGTCGCAGCGCGACAAACGCTACCAAGAAGTTCGGGATGCACCGCTTCACCTTCCAAGCTTCACGTTGCAGGCTGCAACAAGCTCGGGAATCGATCGTTGCGGCATTTGCCGGAATCGTCAGCATGCGCTAGCGTCGCATGCTACGCTGAATTGCACAGTGTTTTCAAGAGTGTTAGCCCAAACGAAACAATGAGTTCGACGGATCCGCATACCCTTTCGCCCTGTATTGCATCACCATTATCTCCCACGATCCGCAACGTCCTTAAGGCTAGGCCGTTTGGCGTCATTTTTTTGTTCCTGATGTCGCTCTGCGGCAGCTGTTCGCCAACCTACGGCGTCGTGGTTCGATTCAGAACCGTGCTCGGTGACGTCGATGTTCGACTCTACCAGCAGGCGACTCCCCTCAGCGTTTCAAACTTCCTGGGGTACGTCCGTCGAGGGCACTATCAAGATGTGCTAATTCATCGCTCCGTGCGGAATTTCATCGTCCAGGGAGGCCGGTACCATTTCGACGGCAGCGCGCAAACTGAGCCTAAGGATTATCCGGAATATCCACAACAAGCGGGGGTTCAAAATGAACCTGGCTTGTCAAATGCTCGCGGGACGATCGCTTACGCCAAGCTCGGAGGTCAACCGAACAGTGCAACCCGCGAATGGTTCTTCAATCTAGCGAATAACTCAGGCAATTTAGACTTTCAGAATGGCGGTTTTACCGTTTTTGGACGCGTTCTCGGCTCGGGCATGACCGTGGTCGATTCGATCGCCGCTGTCCCCACGTTTCCGTTTGCGTCGCCATGGAATGATGGCCCGGTCCGAAACTACACCGTTGCCAACTATAATGCATTTGTACCCGTCCGGGCTTCCAACGTGGTTATTCTAAGCGTCTCGCTGCTCCCCTTTCGAGACGGTGATTACAATTTCGACGGCTTCGTGAATCAGGCGGATCTCGCCATCTGGCGAGCCACAGTCGGCTCAACAACCCAAGCGGAAGCGGACGGCAACGGGGATGGAATTGTTAACCAGGCCGATTTTGACGTCTGGGCCGCTAACGCCGACGCTTCGGCTCTGGCGGTTGTGCAGGGAATCCAATTCAAGCCGACCAAAATACTATCGAATGGGACCCTTTCATTCACTTTTACCAATCTGCCTGGACTGTTCTTGAGCGTCCTTAGCCAGACAAACCTGACCGCCGGAGCCGCCCATTGGACTCCACGCGGCCGCATTCCAGAAATCTCGCCTGGAACCTATCAATTTATCGACCTCCTGGCGATCAACTTCGGGCAACAGTTCTATCGTGTGACTCAGCCATAATGGGTGTCGCAATGATGAGACCGAGCGATGGTCTGGGGTGAGTTTTTCGGATCGATGGTCACTGCTCCGGGGGCGCTCACTTGTGACCCGGCGAGAGCGGCAAATTTCACACCGATCTTCCAGGGGATTTCGATATTTGGACGGGAGCGGGCATTTCTGTGCCACCGGGCCGCCGGGGGCCATCCTCGCAGGCTGGGGAAAAAAGAAGCGGGCTTTGGGGTAACACACGGTTTTTACCGCCAAAGCCCGCCAACTCGCCCACTCGAGCAAGTTTCAATTGATTACGAGAGCAGGTTATGGGCCGAACCTCGATTGACAAGCTTTTTGATGGAATTTGGCGAGACACCATTCTTTAGGGCGATTCGAACCCGAAAATGAGGATTCGGAATGGAATCTGGCAGCTCAAGGCAGGCGTCGCACCAATCCCCCAGCCGATTTCTCGCCATGCCGTACCACAAAAAGCGGCCGCCTTTCGGCGGCCGCCTAACCCAAACAACCAAATAAACCCCCTTTGCCAGCTCCCCCTGGAACCGACTGGGGCTCGGCTAACAGTCGTTGCGACCGCTCGCGCGTCCCCCAAATTCAACCAACAATCGACAAGACAACAGGGGGAACCGATGGATTCAATGAAAAAGTTTCTGAATCGTCACACCTCTTTGAAGTTGAAGGTTATCGGAGGTAATTTATTGTTTTTAATTCGGTGATTTAAAGGAGGAAATAATTCCTATATTAGAGGATTCTTTACTTACTTTTTCCCGTCACTGGGTCAAGCAATTTCCGGTGTCCATCCAGACGGGGCCAGGGGCGGGCCGGATTGGAAATAGCAACCCGCTGGGTTACGAGTGGCTGATTCGGAGACGACGGGAGATCGTCTTTGTCCTACCGATGCATTAGTTCCTCGATCGACTCGGCCTCAATCGGAATCTTCGCCATTAGATCAACCACGCCGGTTTCGGTGATCAAGACATCATTCTCCAACCGAACGGCCAATTGTTCCTCTGGAATATAAATGCCGGGTTCAATGGTCATCACCCAACCCGCTGCGAACGGCTCGGTCGTGAATCCGACATCGTGCACATCCAGCCCGAGAGGATGCCCCGCTCCGTGCATGAAATACCGTTTCAACGATGCTTTGTCCGGGCCCTGTTTGCGAAGATCCCGGGTTGTCAGCAGCCCTAGATCCACGAGTTCCTTTTCGATCATCGCTTCCGCAGATTTCTGCCAGTCCTTATAACGACGCCCGGGGCTGAGTTCTGCCATCAATCCGCGAAGGACACGGAGGACCGAGTTGTAGACACGGCGTTGGCGGGGGGTAAAACGGCCGCTGACCGGGATCGTGCGGGTGAGGTCCGAATTATAGTTCGCGTAGCTGGCCCCCACATCCAGCAGCAGCAAGTCACCCTTGCAGCAAGGTTGGTCGTTCTGGATATAGTGCAGGATGCAAGCGTTTTGGCCGGCGGCGATGATTGGGTTATAGGCGAAGGTGGCGCGGCGGCGAGTAAACTCATGAATGAATTCGGCCTCGATCTCACATTCATTTATGCCGGGGCGAGTGAATTGAGCCACCCGGCGGAACCCCGCCTCGGTAATATCACAAGCCTGCTGCAAGAGGTCGATTTCCCAAGGTGACTTCACGATCCGCAGGCGATGGAGCAAGCGGGCGAGGCGATGGTACTGATGGAGTGGGAATTGACGGCGGGTTTCTTCCACGAACCGCATTTCCCGAGTCTGGACTGCACTGCCCGCCCGTTTGTGTTCGTTCGCATTGAGGTAGACATGCTCGGCCTCGCACATCAGGCGGTGTAACAACGGAGGGAACGCCGAGGTCCACTGGACATTCTGGATTCCACTGATCTGGCGTGCCTCGTCTTTGGTGAGTTTGTGACCTTCCCAGACCGCGATAACATCGCTGGTTTCGCGGACAAACAGAATTTCTCGAAGACTCGGGTCATCGGCATCCGGAAAGAGCAGCAGGGTTGACTCTTCTTGCTCAACCCCGGAGAGATAAAAGAGGTCCGAATTCGGAACAATGCGCAGGGATCCATCGGCATTCGTTGGAAGAATGTCATTGGCATTCAGCAGGGCGATCGAGTTGGGCCGTAGCAGACGCTTTAGGCGGTGGCGGTTCTCGATGAAAAGCTGCGGATCAATCGGAGCGTGTCTCATACCAATAGGAGAATGGGGGGAGACTGAGTTCCAAACAAGAACGGCGACGCGGGGGATTTGGATCCGCTCGAATTTCCGTTTCGCAATTCTCATTGGCTGGCGTAGCCTCCGGGTCTCGGTGAATCCGGCGAAGGCTGGGTTCTGCGCCCCCGAGAGTTTCCACCTTTGAATTGCTTCCGATGACCGATCCCGCCATCACGCCTGAGCTAGTCGCAAAGCACAACTTGACCCCGGACGAGTACCAAAAGGTGCTGGAAATCCTGGGGAGGACCCCAAGCTACACGGAATTGGGGATCTTTTCGGTGATGTGGAGCGAGCACTGTTCGTACAAGAATACCCGGCCCGTACTGAAATCGTTTCCAACCCGGTCGCCACGGATTCTCGTCGGTGCCGGCGAAGAAAACGCTGGGATCGTGGATATCGGAGAGGGCCTGGCGATTGCGTTCAAGATCGAATCGCACAACCATCCGAGCGCGGTTGAACCGTTTCAAGGTGCGGCCACCGGCGTGGGCGGAATTGTGCGAGATATTTTCACCATGGGTGCGCGGCCCGTTGCCGCCATCAATTCGCTGCGTTTCGGCGATCTGGGGAATCCCGAGGTGCGCCGACTGTTCCGGGGCGTGGTGCAGGGAATCGCCCATTACGGCAACTGTTTCGGGATTCCAACAGTCGGGGGCGAGGTGTACTTCGACAAGTCCTACGAAGGTAATCCTCTGGTGAATGCCTTTTGCCTCGGTGTCCTTCGGCATGAGCAAATTGCGAGAGGAGCCGCGCACGGGATCGGGAATCCCGTCTTTTACGTCGGACCCGCCACCGGGCGGGACGGCCTGGCCGGGGCGGCATTTGCCTCTCAGGACCTGACCGAGGAATCGGCCGAGAAGCAGCGGGGAGCCGTGCAGGTCGGCGATCCCTTTATGGAAAAGCTCGTCTGTGAGGCGTGTCTGGAACTTCTCGCGACCGGGTGTGTGGCGGGGATCCAAGACATGGGGGCTGCGGGATTGACGTGCTCAACGTGTGAGACGGCGGCTCGGGCCGGAACCGGAATTGAGATCGAGTTGAGCCTCGTTCCACAACGTGCGCCGGACATGACCTCTTACGAAATCATGTTGTCCGAATCGCAGGAACGCATGCTGATCATTGTCCACAAAGGCCGGGAAGCCGAGGTGAAGCGGATATTCGAAAAATGGGATCTTCCCTGGGCCGAGATCGGTTTCGTCACCGATACCAGCCGCATGGTGGTACGACACAACGGTGAGGTCGTAGTGGACGTCCCCGCAAAGAAATTGGCGGATGAGGCCCCGGTATATTACCCGGAGGCGCGCATCCCCGAATATCTAGCCGCTGTTCGGGCTTTTCGCCTCGACGGCGTTCCCCAAACAACCGACCCGCAGACGGATCTTAAGGCACTCTTGGCGGACCACTCTCTCGCCTCCAAAAACTGGGTTTACCGACAGTACGACCACATGGTTCGCAACGGATCGATTCTCTGCCCGGGAAGCGATGCGGCGGTTATTCGGATCAAGTCGGATTCTCTGCCTCCGCTCTCCGAGGAGCTCAAATTACGGGTGAAGCCATTCTCCGGCGAGAAACTCGTGGCCATGGCTGTAGATTGTAATGCGGCCTACGTTTACTTGGACCCGTATGAAGGGGGCAAAATCGCCGTGACGGAGGCCTGTCGGAATCTCGCCTGCTCCGGAGCCACCCCACTCGGGGCCACCGACAATCTCAACTTTGGCAGCCCACAGAACCCGGAGATATTTTGGCAATTGCGTGAATCCGTACGAGGGCTTGCCGAAGCTTGCCGAGCCTTTGACGCACCCGTGACCGGCGGAAACTGTTCCCTGTATAATCAACGGGGAGCCCTCGGGGCGATCGACCCAACTCCAACGGTCGCGGTTGTTGGCCTGATAGAGAAGATTGAACATGTTACAAGCCAATGGTTTAAGGATGAAGGTGACGCAATTATTCTCCTGGGCAATGGGATCCATTCCACCGACCCGCTGCAAGGTCTTGGCGGGAGCGCCTGGCTCCGGGTTCTCCAGGGCTTAAAGACGGGTTCGCCCCCCCCGTGTGACCTTGAGGAAGCGCGGGTTCTGCACGACGCCCTTCGCAGCCTGATTCGCGGTGGTAGTATTAAGAGTGCCCACGATTGCAGCGAGGGAGGACTCGCCGCGTGTGTCGCGGAATCGTGTATCAGCCAATTGATCGCCAAAGAAACCCCGCGGCTCATTGGTGCGGCTTTGGATCTAGTCGTTGTGCAAGAGAAAATGGGTGATGGAATCCGCCTCGACGCGCTGTTGTTCGGTGAATCCCAAAACCGAGTGGTCGTAACGACCGCAGCCCTCTCCGTTGGAAAAGTCCTTGCTCAGGCAAAAATCCTCGGCGTCCCCGCCGCTCTCATCGGCCGCGTTGGGGGAGATCAACTAAGTATTCAAACGAAGACCGGCGGATTCAGCTGGCTCCTGACCGAGCTCCATGATGCTTGGTGGAATTCGATCGCGCGGGCGATGGTTTAGCGCCTCGTTGGGACGTCAGCCGCCCAACACGGCTGGTTCGTCTCACGCCCGTCCGGCTGGCTAACCGAGCCGCCCGGATTCGATCGCCGGCAGCAGTTGAACCAGAATAAGCGGCGCTTCCAATCGATTCTGAGTCGCCATACTCACTAATGAGTATATTTGTCTACGTATAGATACTCACTAATGGCTGATAATTGGTCCTCGGCGAAATTCATGTGAAAATCCGCAGAGTTCAGGTTGCTCTAATCTACTACAAATAAGCTAGATATGACTGACGATACGGGGTTCCGACAAAATGGGGACCGAATCGGTCCTTCATTGGACGATAATTAATCATTTCCAATTATTATTCGCCGCAATGCTCTCGAATTGGACAAACCAAACGGCGGCGCGAGACCCCAAATTCCAACCGGCCAAAAAGTGGAATAAGGGGATATTAATATCGATAATACCCATTATGAGTGACGGAGGCTACCTAACTTTACTTTAAACTTTATCTTGTGCATAAGTCGAGCTGTTGGATATCCATCGAGTCCCAGAACGCCCAGCAATCGACTCATCCAATCAACCTATGGACTCGCTAGAATGCTCGAACCAACGGAAGGCCATCCCCCAGCAACCCGGTATTTTGAATCGTAAATCAACCGCCGCTGGCAGTGCTTTTTTCGCCCTCCTGGCAGCCGCAGCCACTTGGCTGTGTACTGGAGGCCTCACAGCCGAATCGTTGCTTCATCCCCGGGATACGCTCGCATTTCAGACCGCCAAAAGCAGCAAACATCCCCATGGCTCCGAAGTCCGGCTCGCCGCTCGGCTCCTCAAAATGCCTTCGTTCGAACTGAATCTGGGGGCCGGCCACCTGTTCAAGGCCATCCGCGATCGCACCGATCACTACTCGGATCAGGATTTGGTTTGGGTGGGACACATCGATGGAGAGCCCTTGAGTCGCGTAACTCTGGCCCTTCGCCGGGGCGTGGTTGCTGGTGTTATTGACCGGCCAACCACCCTGGGCGGGGAAACCTGGGTCATCAACGCGAGTCCCGACGGCCGACAATGGATCGCTTCGGTCGCACAATCGGCGGCCGGCTGCGTGCTTCCACAGAACGCCCCGACGGACAACGTCGGCATTCCCGTCTCCGGGTCGGTGCCGGCCACTTACACGTCCCCCTCGGTTGTCGACCTTCTCGTCGTTTATTCTCCGGCCTCTCGGGTTGCCAATGGAGGACAAGCCAACTTGGAGGCGATGATTCTGGCTGCTGTTTCGGACGCCAATTCAGCCTATCGAAACAGCGGCATTCATCTCCAATTGAACCTCGTCCATATGACGGAGATTGCTCACATCGAATCGCCTTCCGTTACGATGCAAGACGTGCTGGGTCGGCTCGCCAATCCCCTCGACGGCTGGTACGACGACGTGCCGCTCTTGCGAGACACCTATGGCGCCGATGTCGTCACGTTGGTCAGCGAAGACACCGGGCAAAGCGCCACGGGAACTTCCTATATTCCGTGGATTCTCGGGACCGTCTACCCGGATCTTGCCTACAACGTCTGCCAGTCGGGATCCCTTCTATCCGGGGTGCTGGTTCACGAAGTTGCCCACAATATGGGTTCCGCCCACAACCGGGAGGATGCCGGCGTTCCAGGAGCTTTCCCGTATTCTTACGGCTGGCGACGGTGTGCCAACGACAGCCTTGGGTTCCGCACCGTGATGGCCTATTCGTGTCCCGCCGGAACGGGTTCAGCCTCTCCCATCAACTATTTCTCCAATCCAAACCTGTCCTACCTCGGAGTTCCGCTCGGCGTGGATTATGCCGCGGATCCCGCCAATGCCTCCGACAACACACGATCCATCAATGAGGCGGCTCCAACCGTTGCGACATTCCGGAATTCGACGGCGAGTACCCCCAATCCTCCCGACGCCCTGACGGCAACCGCAACATCCTTTAATCGCATTGATCTGGCCTGGACTGATGGATCCGCGAACGAAGCCGGGTTTGAATTGCAGCGAAGTCTCGACGGAATCAACTGGTCGTCGATCGCGTTTCTGCCGCTCGGCCAGACCGCCTACGCGGACCGTCCCTTGTCCGCCGGAACCACGGCGTGGTATCAAGTCCGGGCGTACAACAGCGGCGGTTTCTCCGCATTCACCCCTCTCGCCACCGCGACGACTGCTGCCATTGCCGCCCCCCCGGCCGCCCCGTCAGGGTTTGTCGCGACGGTCCGATCCGGATATCGGGTGGATCTGCTCTGGATTGACAATGCCAACGATGAAGATGGATTCCGCCTGGAGCGATCGACCGATGGTTTGAATTTCTCTCCGCTCGCCAACCTGGACAGCGATCTATCCGCCTTCTTGGATGGCACGGCCTTTGTTGGCACGGTCTTCACCTACCGCCTGACGGCTTTCAACTCGGCCGGGGATTCCCCGTCGGTCTTAGTCTCAGCCACGGTCCCGGCCATCCCGAACGCGCCCACCGGACTACTTGCTCAAATCATCAGCGCCACTCAGTTGCGATTGACCTGGATCGATAACGCAACCAACGAGACCGGTTATACTGTTTTCCGGTCCGTCAACGGGGGTGCATTCGCCATCAAAGCCGTTCCGTCTATTAATGTCACAACATATAGCGACACCAGTGTTTCCAGCGGCAACAGCTATGTTTATCACGTGCAAGCCCGCGGTTTCAGCGGCTTGTCACCATTCTCCAACGACGCCGGCGGGACGGTCGGTCTGCCAAGTGCCCCTTTAAATCTGACGGGGACCGCCGTCTCGTCATCTGAGATTGATCTGACCTGGACGGACACCTCCAACAATGAATCCGGATTTGGGATTGAGCGGTCGGAGGATGGTGTCCTGTTTTCTCCCCTGGCGGGCGTGGCTTCGGGGGTAACCGTCTACCAGGATGCAGCCGTTGTCGTGGGGCCGGTGTATACCTATCGAGTTAAGGCGACCAACGGAATTGGATCGTCGCCATACTCAACCACGCCAAACGGGATCTCGGTCACCGCAGAGCCTCCCACTCCGCCCGCAAACCCCAGTTCTTTACTGGCGTCAGCGATCTCGGCCGCGCAAGTGGAGTTGAGCTGGGTGGACAACTCGGACAATGAACTGACCTTCCGAATCGAGAGGGCTACCGGCGCGGGTGCCTTTTCAACCGTGGGAACGGTTGGAATGAATGTTATCAACTTTAGCGATACCACCGTCACTCCGGGGACGACCTATAACTATCGGGTGATTGCCGTCGGTGCGGGAGGTGATTCAGCGGCGAGCAACACCTCCGGCGTGGTTACTCCGGTTTTGCCGCCATCCGCTCCGTCCGGGCTGCAAGTGACGACCACCACCAGCGGACAAGTTGATCTCTCCTGGACGGACTCGTCCCCGGATGAAACCGCGTTCCGGATGGAGCGTGCCCTGGGTGCGGGTGCGTTCGTGGAAATCGCAGTTCTCGGTGCCGACGTGACGGGCTTTTCTGATCTGACGGTCGCACCAGCGACGACCTACAGCTACCGGATCCGAGCATCGAACTCCGGCGGGAATTCCGGCTATTCAGCTACGGTCGTCGTGACCACCCTTCCCCTCCCGCCGACGGCCCCGAGTGGACTCGCCTCGGTTGCCATCTCCAGCAGTCGGGTGGATTTGAGCTGGATGGATGTATCCGCCAATGAGGATTTTTTCCTCGTGGAACGAGCTCTCGGGAACGGCGCCTTCGCTGAAATCGCAATCTTGGGACCGAATGTGACGGTGTACAGTGACACCGCGGTCGCCCCGGGATCAACCTACTCGTACCGGGTGCGCGCGTCGAATTCCGGTGGTGCCTCGCCCTACTCTGCCTCCTCGGTCGTCTCGACGCCAATCCTCCCTCCGTCTTCCCCATCCGGATTGAGCGTTTTGGCGGTCGCTCCGACGCAAGTCAATCTATCGTGGCTGGACAACAGCTCCGATGAGGCTGGTTTCCGGATTGAGCGCGCTTTAGGCAACGGCTCCTTTGTCGAGATCGTGACCGTCGCCGCCAATATCATCTCGTACACCGACACCACGGTGTCCCCGGCGACGTCCTACTCATATCGGGTGCGGGGTTATAACGCTGGAGGTGTTTCGGCATATTGTGCAACCGCTTCCGCGACCACTCCATTGGTGCCGCCGGCCGCTCCCTCGAATCTGCTGGCCGTTCCCATTTCTTCCTCCCAAGTGAATCTGACTTGGACCGATGGGTCTTCCAATGAATCCGGGTTCCGGATCGAACGTGCAACCGGCGCTGGGGCGTACTCTCAGATCGCCCTGGTTGGCGCTAACATAGTGGCCTTCAACGACACTGCGTTATCGCCCGCGACCAGCTACTCGTATCGCATTCGCGCCACCAATTCCGGCGGAGATTCTCCGTTTAGCGGCACGTCCACCGCGGTTACTCTTCCGTTGCCGCCCACTGCTCCCTCCGGTATCACCGCCACTGTGATATCGGCCACCCGGGTTGATGTTGCCTGGATCGACAACTCGAGTAACGAGACCAGTTTTCGGCTCGAGCGGGCGATAGGATCCGGAGCGTTCGTGGTCCTTGCAACGCTGGGAGCTAACGCCACAAGCTATGCCGACACGACCGTCTCCCCGTTGACGCTATACAAGTATCGCGTCCGAGCGTCCAATTCCGGCGGTAATTCCGCCTATTCGCCCAGTGTCAGCGCGACGACTCCGGAACTCATTCCTTTGGCCCCGTCGAATCTGAGTCTCTCGGCTCTTTCCTCATCGCAGATTCGCCTGGCATGGACCGATAATTCCGCTGTCGAGACGGGATTCAAGATCGAGCGCTCACTCAATAGTTTTTCCTGGAGCCAGGTGGCAACCGTAGGGGCCGATGTTGTGACCTTCACGGATAGCGGGCTCAGCCGTAACACTTGGTATTACTATCGGGTTCGGGCATATAACGCGTCTGGCAATTCCGGCTATTCCGGCACAGCGTCGGTAAAGACCCGCAATTGAATTGAGACAGCACGGCCGGGTGCTCCCTGCACCCGGCCCTGGAATTCTGTTCGCTACCAGCCTATCGCGGTGCCTTCCGATCGAGGATCCGCCGCTCCCGTAAATCCGCCTTCAGTTGAATTCCAGCCCACGGCCTGGGTGGCGCCGAGATTGTCCACGACGGCAACGTTATGACCGCGTTGACGGAGCGTTGAAATGATGGGTTCACCGGCCCGCTTTTCGATGAGAAGTTGGTCGGGTTGCCACTGATGATGAAACCGCACCCCGGCGAGGGCCTGCGAAGGACTTTGGCCGAAGTCCACGGTGCGGAGAATCGCCAGAAGCGTTTGGCTGATGATGGTCGGTCCGCCCGCTGCGCCGACCGCGAGGATGGGACGACCGTCTCGGAGCACAATTGTCGGACTCATGCTGGATAGGGGTCGTTTGCCGGAAGCAATCGCATTGGCCTTCGCTCCGACTAGACCAAATCCGTTTGGAACGCCCGGTTGGGCGGCGAAATCATCCATTTGATTGTTCAGAACCACCCCGGTGCCGGGAACGACGACTTTGGAGCCAAACGTGGTATTCACGGTGGCGGTGCACGCCACCCAATTTCCCGCGGAGTCCGCCGTCGAGAAGTGAGTGGTGTGCTTGCCGAACCAGTCACTGCCCGCCTGCGGCGGATTTCCGTGCTTCGGCACGGGGCTCGCTCGGTCCATCCGTATCTTGCGGGCCAGATGCTGAGCATAATCTTTGGAGACCAAAGCGCGGGGTACCCGGGTAAAATCCGGATCCCCCAGCCAATGCGCACGATCCGCAAATGCGAGCTTCATCGCCTCAGTGACCAGATGTATGAAATCGGCCGATTCCGGATCCATCGAGGACAAGTCAAACTCTTCGAGAATATTGAGAATTTCCGCGACGTGCACTCCGCCTGAGCTGGGCGGTGGAAACCCAATCAGTTCGCTTCCTCGATACGTGGTGCGCAGCGGTGCCCGTAACTTGGCCTCATACCGCGAGAAATCGCTTCGGCTCAGCAACCCTCCGGATTGACGGAGGGCCTTTGTCGCCAGGTTCGCAAAGGGACCCTTATAAAACCAAGCCGTTCCCCCTGCGGCAATGTCGCGGTACGTCCTGCCCAATTCCGGCTGCCGCAGCCACGTGTTCGGTTGCGGCTCCGAACCATCGAGCGGGAGAAAGAGGCGACGAAACTCCACGAATTCGAGATTCCCCTGAAGGGGTCGTCCCGCGGCCGCGTTGGTCAGACTCGCAAGCTCCCGCGCGGCTATGGCTAACCGGCCCGCATAACTCTTCCCGATGGGAAAACCCCGATCGGCGAGGGAGGCTGCGTTCTCAAGGAGCTGCGACAGCGGGAGTCGCCCGAAACGTGCGCTGGCCATTGCGAGAGCGGCTAGCTCGCCGGGAACACCCACGGACAAGGAACCATGCAAACTCAGCTCCGGCACCGCGCGCCCCCCCGAATATACATATTCTTGCCTGCCCTGATCGGCGCCGTCTCTCGGCCATCGATCGCGGTGCACACTCCATCCGCCTGCCGGATCAGCAGGAAGCATCCCCCGCCAATTCCGGAATTCTGTCCGTCCACCACTCCCAGCGTCAAAGCGCAGGCGACGGCGGCATCAATCGCATTGCCGCCCGCCCGCAAGGCTTCCAGCCCCGACTCCGTCGCCAGTGGATGAATGGTTGCCACCATGCCACGCATCCATGGCGCGGCGACATCGGCGGCGGCGGGTGTGAAACCGGGCAGTGCTGCAAGCACGATGAAGGGGACGGGGAGGGAATATAGGAATCTGCAGCGAGCAAACATACTATTGGCGATTTCGAAAAGCGATGCTAATTCGATATAACCCCACTGTGCAAGGTATCGATGAGTCCTTTCAGCAGGGCTCAATGAGAATTCAAGACGCCGAAAGGGCCTTGCCCCGTGGGTTATCTTTGAGGGACGGCTGATCGATGGAGCCTGTGCATTCCGCCGCCCTTCGCCGGATGCGCCTCCTTCGGAGACCTGGAGTTTTGCCATTGTCTGTCAGTGCTTGACATTCACTGGGCATATCTTAAACCACCGTTCGTAATTTACGACGAAAGCAGCACCAGTCTCGGTGTGCATTCACCCGTAGCCAGCACAAATGAAGCACCACAAGCCGGTCACTAAGCCTTTGAAAAGCACCATCCTCCTTACCACTATCGCCTGTTGCTTAATGCAGGCGGCCACCGCCCGCGCCGAAGAAGGCGGCGGCGCCCACTACATGCCAGGCTCCATGGCTTCTTTCGCCGATGCCTTCCCCGGGAAGCCTAGCAGCCTCACTGTACTGGATTTCTTCACCTACTACGACGGCAGTACTCCCATCCATCGGCAGTTGCCGCTCGGTGGATTGCTCACGGCGGGCCTTGACGCCACGGTCTATGCCGACACGGTTGCGGGGTTTTACCAGGCCCCGTGGGATGTGCTCGGCGGCGGTCTGGTGTTTGGCCTGGCCGTGCCCTACGTCTGGATGGAAATCCAAGGCCAAGCGCAGCGCATCGGACCGAGCGGAGAGCCGGGCCCGGTGTTCAGCGCCCGTGACACCGCCAACGGCATCGGGGACATGACGATTATTCCGTTCATGCTGGGTTGGACGAATATTCTGCCCGACCTGAAACTGGATTCGCGCCTGAGCGTCTTCGCGCCGACGGGTGATTACGACCAAGGTCAGCTTGCCAACGTGGGCAAGAATTACTGGACCTTTGAGCCGGGGATCATGGCAAGCTGGTTGAGCAGCAAAATCGGCACGGAAGTGAGTCTTTATACCGGCGTGGACTTCAACACCCGGAACAACGCCACCGATTACACCAGCGGCACGTCGCTTCACTTCGATGCGACGGTGGCCCAACATCTGCCACTGTTCGGGGGATTTGTCGGATTGGGCGCCAACGGCTTTTACTATAAGCAGCTCACTGGCGACAGCGGCTCGGGCGCGCGCCTGGGCGACTTCGAGGGGATGACCGTCGGCGTTGGCCCCGTGCTTTCCTACGTCCGACCGATCTGCAAGAAGTCGCTACTTCTGGCCGAGGTCAAGTGGTTGCCGGAATTGGACGTGGAGAAGCGGATGAAGGGCGACTTCGTCTGGTTCAAACTGGGAATTATGTTCTAAGCTCGGCTGAACCAGCTAGGAAATGCTGTAAGGCGAACTTCCGCCAGACGGGCGTGGAGTTGCATCGGTGAACTCTAGGAGCGAGGGCGGACTTTTAAAGGCGGCTGAATGGAAATCCATCGGCCGCTCCTGGAACTCTTCAGGATGGATTCGCATAGACCTACCTCATGATGGCCATCCTCGGCACTGGCAAACAGCGGGTGTGCATTTCCCCCGTTCACGATGTGTTCGTACACGGCTCGGCAATGCATCTTGTGGCTGTCCGGGAATCCTTCCGGATGGCCGCCCGGGTAATCTGTAAAGCCGGCGATATCCTCAGAAAAGCCCGCCGTACCGCGCTGGAGCACCTGGTTGGGTTCATCACGCCGTCCCAGCGTTATTTCATTGGGATGTTGGAAGTCCCATTGAACGCTTCCCTGGGTACCATAGATACCGACGGCGAGGCTGCATTTCCAGCCAGCGGCTACCTGAGAGATCGAGGCGTTGGCGTGTACGCCATCGGCGAAGCCATGTTTCGCGCGGTCGAAACGGAGCAAGACACTTCCAAAATCCTCGGTGTCGACTTTGTAGCGAATTAGCGCGGCGGGATCCACCCGGGCAAACGTCCGAACTTCAGCTCGAGGGCGTTGGCGTGTCTTGTGAAATGTTTCCAATGTCGCGAACACCCGGTTGACCCGTGCATTCAAAATGAACGATACCGCATCAATCCAATGGGTTCCAATGTCGCCCACGGCCCGAAGTTTACCCCCTTCACTCGCCCGGAGACGCCAGTTATAATCCGTGTCCTTCAGGAGCCAGTCCTGAAAAAAGTGTCCCTGTACATGGATGATTTTTCCTAGGTCACCGCGAGTTACCATGGCTCGCATCTGCAGGATCGCTGGAAAGAAGCGGCACATATAGTTAACCGCGAACACCCGATCGGATTTCGCGGCCGCTGCTACGAGGCGGGCCGTCTCCCGGGTATTCATTCCGAGGGGCTTTTCACACACCACGTGTTTTCCCGCAGCCAAGGCGGCGAGCGATTGTTCGACGTGGACCTTGTTCGGCGACGTGATGTGGACGACGTCGACGTTGGGAGAGTGAACCAGCGCCCGGTAGTTGTGATTTCCGTAGACCTCGGGAATTCCCCATTGCCTTGCCGTCGCCTCGGCACTGGCGGTGGATCCGCACACTGCCGTGATCTGAATGCCGAGGCGTTTGAGGGCTTCAATGTGGACCGGACCAATAAAACCCGTGCCGATGACTCCGGCGCGGAGTGTGTGCAAGGGAGTGGACATGACGTGAGGAGTCTACCGACCTCCGATCACCGGTGAACAGATGGAAACGGATGGAAAACTTCCCGGGAACGTCCACGAGCTCTTTGTTGACAACCAACGACGGTCTCGCGCATGTTTCCGGCCCGTTTTGGTGTGCCTCGGTAGCTCAATGGTAGAGCAGCTGACTCTTAATCAGTTTGTTCGCGGTTCAAGTCCGCGCCGGGGCACCATTTTTATCTCATTGATATCTAACTGATTGTGAGATTACCCCGAAGCGGATCCGGTTTTCAGATCGAAACTCGTCCGCTTTTGCAATTTGCGCCTTCCCGTCACTGAAAGCCGCCCACCGATTAGCCCGAAGAGCCCCCTATGCGAATACTTGCAGTCACACCGAGTCATAATTCGACGGTTGCCTTTATCGAGGACGGGGAAATCCTCGACGTCATCAGCGAGGAAAAATTCACGAACGTCAAGAACTCGACCCGATTTCCCCTGCGCTCGATTCAGTGGATCCTCAACCAGCACAAACTTTCCATCGCCGCGATCGATCGGCTTGTGGTGGGGCAGCGCATGATTTGGGTCCTTGGGCCGGATGATGAAGGAACGCAGTACATGGGCCACTGCGGCCAAGCCAAGCAAGGCCTTTTCCGCCGACTTTACGAAGAAATCGACTTTCGCTGGGGGACATCACCACCGATTGGTTCGGTCATCCAGGCGATCAACCAGTTCACGTTCGAACGGAATGCCCTCAAATCGCAGGCGGGCTTCACCGAACTTTGCGTACGCCACCTGGGGATCCCTGCGGGCAAGATCCGGTATCTCGAACACCACGATTGCCATTGCTTTGCGTCTTATTATGGGTTGCGACCCGTGGGCGACGGCAGTCCGGCACTCATATTGAGCATTGATGGCATAGGCGATTTATTCTGTTCGCAAATCAGCACCGTCCAGAAGGGCACTTGGGAACTGGTTGCTCGCTCCTTTTGGAAACACTCGCCGGGAGGTCTCTATGCGCGCACCACGGCCATCCTGGGGATGAAAATGTTGGAGCATGAGTATAAGGTCATGGGGCTGGCCGCCTACTCGACCGATCCCAAGTATTTCAAACCGACGAAGGCCCGAATGTTTGATGGTCTGATTGGGCTCGATGAGACCGGGCTTGAATTTCGGGCGAAGCATCCGACCCATCTGATCGAGAAACACCTCCGGAAGACGATTCCCTACGAACGCTTCGACAACGTTGCGGCGGCGCTTCAAACGACCACAGAGGAGCTGGTGGAACAATGGGTCCGGAATGCCATCGCGAAAACCGGCATCCGCAACATCTACACCACGGGCGGTCTGTTCATGAACGTCAAACTGAACAAGAAACTTCAGGAAATGCCTGAAGTTGAGCGGATCCACTTCCTGCCCAGTTGCGGGGACGAAAGTCTGCCCATTGGCGCCGCGTATAAGGACTATCTGGATGCGACCGGTCAGGAACCGCATCCCCTCAAGAATCTCTACCTCGGCACCCGCTACACCCGGCCCGACATTGAGGCATTCTTCGAGGAGAAACAGGTCCCGAAAAAGTACACCATCTCCACGCCGCCCAGCCCCAACGCCCACGTCGCCCAACTCCTTGCGAATGGCAAAGTCATCGCTCGCTTCTGCGGCCGAGGCGAATGGGGTGCTCGGGGATTGGGTAACCGATCAATCCTCGCCCGCCCGGATCGTTTGGAGAGTTTCTTTGAGGTCAATGACCGGGTTAAGATGCGCGACTTTTGGATGCCGTTTGCCCCGACCATTCTCGACACATATGCCGACAGGTATCTGGTGAATCCCAGGGCCGTAAACGCCCCGTACATGATCACCGCGTTCGACAGCACGGTGGAGGGGCGGGACAAGTTCCGAGCGGCCATTCACCAACGCGACAAAACCCTGCGGGCGCAAATTCTCCGGCGCGAACACAACCCGGAGTATTATGATTTGATCGAACAGTTCGCGGCGATCACCGGGATTGGCGGCGTCCTCAATACGTCCTTCAACCTGCATGGCTACCCCCTGGTGTCGAGTCTGGAACAGGCACTCTTCACCATTGAAGGCTGCTACCTCGATTACCTGCAGATCGAGGATTTCCTGCTCGAAAAGAAATCCCAAATAAGAACAGAGTGACTGGTTTCGGCACTCCCCATACTAGTCGGGCTCCATCCTTTCGTCTCGCATCAAAGCGATTTCGATGTTGAATAACCATTTCGGGAGAACTGTGCGTTTCGCGAGATTGCGTCAGACTATCTTGCCTCAGCCGCTGTGGAGCCAGTGCCAGGGTTCAAAAACGACGCCGTGCGGATTGTCTCGCGGGTAACTCATCCGGAATCCGAAATTCTCCGCCTCCCGTCGTAACCACGCATACGCCGTCGTCCCCTCAAATACTTCCTCCAAGGGTACGCTCCCGGGCGTTGTTACGTCGATGGCTCTTCCGGTATGATGTTCGCTATACCCCGGCGCCGCGCTGCTCTTGAGAATGTCCTGAATGGGCTGGCCCTTCGCCAACTTCCTGCGGATTATGGAAGTCTGATTTTCGATGCTTCGAAACCCTGAAACCAACTGCAATTCGATCCCCTCCGCGGCAGCCGTCTTCCGGAGCATTTCCCAGGCGATGGCCGTGTTCGCCGTTAATTTCTGTTCACGTCCCATAATGTCGAGCCCAACCCCGACGAGTTCAGTCGCCTCCGGCTGCAGCGTCAACCCTCGCTCCTGTCCATAGCTCGCTGGAATTCCAAGCCCCCCGTGCAATGCCCGCAGAGCCGGCAGCAAGAGAAGGGTGTGCATCAGGAGGACTAAGCCGGTGGCGGCGGCCCGTTCCAGGGTTATTTAGGGGCATCCATTTTCCGGGCGGTTATCCACTCGAACGACACCTTCACCTCATCGCCCACTTTGATGAGTCCCAATGCGATGTTCGGGGCGGGCGGTTTGATCCCGTGATTCGTCATTTTGATCGGGGTCGACCCCACGACTTTCAGCTTATTGCCATCGAATTTCTCCACGGTCACCGTCATCTCGACCGGCCGGGTGACTCCCGCGATAGTCAGTTCTCCCTTGCTGACAAACTCCAGTGGATCGCCAGATTTATGTTCTCCAGTCCTGGGGCTTAGCTCGGTCAACTTATACGTAATCTTGGGAAACTCCGGCTGCTTCATAGCCTCCAGCATCACTTCATCCATCCGTTTCGTGCCGCTCTTGATGGACTGGACGGGAATCGACACCTCGGCGCTCGACTTAACCTTCAGGTCCGGCAGCTTGCCTGCCGATGTTTCGAGCGGATAGTTCGACTCGATTTCGAAGTGACCGCCGATGATCTTGCCCTCCATTTTCCAGTCATGAATGGTCGACGTTCCATTGACGGTCACCTTGCTGGCCGGGGTTGCCTGGTAGCGCGTCAGAGTTTCAGCGAACGCCGAGGAGGCCGCCGAACCCAGAGCGATGGCGAGTGTTAGAGTGAGAGCGATGGCGGGTGCGATCGCATTGGGAAGAAGGAGGCGAGGCGGTTTCATTGTTCGGAGACGGTTTGACGACGGGGCGGTGACAATATTCGGACCGGGGTTTAAAATCCGCGGCTGAGACGAGGCCTAGACATGAAACCATTCGTCCTGAAATGTTATTTTCCTTCCACTCACCACGGCCTCATTGGCGGTTAGGGCTACGACGGTGGCCTCTAATCCATCCTTCCACTTTGGGGCGGGCAGCAGTTTGAGTGTGGCCAGATGATTGGCGAGAGCCTTCGGATCATCGGCGCCAAAATTTTCTATGAAATCCTTGGTGCCGGTGGTCAGTTCATGGGCGTTGAACAGAAACGATTCGAGCGCGTAGAACAGGGGCGGATTGGGATACGGAGCTTCCTCCATGGGATTCTTGCCCTGGGCGACGATTTTCGTGGCATTCGCGACCAGGGCTATGCCGAGATCCTTATAAAAACTATCCTTGCGGGCATAGACTTCCCATCCGAGGAGGGGAGCGTCCGATTCCTTGAACATCCACGCTCTGTTCTCGCGCATCATGACGGCGGCATCCGTACCGTAGATCATCGCGTATTCGGAATCGAAGGAGTTGGTCAGAGTCAGTTCCTGGGAGAGATGGATGTCGTCGGAATACTCGTAGATGCATTGAACGGTGTCCGCAGTCTGGCGATCGTCCTTCCAATGCTGGATGGATCCGAAGCCCATCACTGATTTCGGCCTCTGACCGAGAAACCAATTGATGGTGTCGATCTGGTGAATGCCAAGCTCTCCGACGAGGCCCGGTGAGGTTTCGCGATGCAATTTCCAGTTGAGCTCCTTCTCCCGATCCGGATTTGGGGAACTCGCTCTCCAGCTCGTTTTTCGATGCCATTGTGTCCGCGCCTTGATTGTGCGGCCTGCTCCGCCAGAGCGGATGAACGGCAGGAGGAAATGGCTTTGTGGATGCGAACGTTCCTGAAGTCCTGGTTGGAAGACGACTTTGCCCGCATCGCGGGCCGCCAGCGCGATGGCTCGGGCATCCTCCACGGTTCCTGCCAGCGGCACCTCCAGATAAACGTGCTTGCCTGCTGCCAGGGCGGCCACCGCAATCTCCCGGTGCTGATGCGGGGGCGTCGCGATCACAACTGCCGCGACCTCGGTGTCAGCGAGAAGTTGCCGGTAATCCTTGTACTGCTTTGCCTTGGGTGCCGCGGTACCGGCACGCTTCAAGGCCGACGGATAATGATCACACAAAGCGGTCACTCGCCCATTGGAGAGACTGCCGAGCACGGTTACGGCTTCTCGGCCACGCGCTCCCAGTCCTATCACCCCGGTGTTGGTGACGGTGACGGCTTTTTCCGCCTCAGCGGGTTTCGCATCCTGGGCGACCGTTTGAACCATTCCAAAAAGGGCTGCCAGACTGGCCACAGAGCCGCCTCGGAGAAATTCCCGACGGTTGAAATCAAACGGTTCCAAGGGTGTCTTCATCGGTTCAGTAGATCAGAGATCCGCAATCTTCGGCAGGACTTTGCCTAAGTCAAGCGAGCCGGCGGGGGGTGGGACTTACAGACCGCCAAATCGTCGGTTTCTCCTCGCATACTCCTCCAGGGCGGCCACCAGCTCCGCCTTGCGGAATTCCGGCCATAACGTCGGAGTCACCACCAGTTCCGCATAGGAGATCTGCCAGAGGAGAAAGTTGCTGACTCGCATCTCCCCGCTCGTGCGAATCAGTAGATCCGGATCCGGCCAATGCCGCGTGTACAAGTGCTCCGACATCACCCGCTCGTTGATTTCCGCCGGGTCGAGCCGTCCCGCCTTCGCTTCTTCGGCAATCGCCCGGGCGGCTTCCACCAGCTCCGTCCTGCCTCCATAACTCAGGGCCAGTATTAACGTCAGTCCGTTGTTCCTAGCCAGCGCCGTCTTTGTCTTCGCCAGTTGCTCCTGAACAAATTCCGGCAGCCTCCAGATCTGCCCGATTGCCTCCAGGCGCACATTATTCCGATTCAACTCTCCGATCTCGTTTTTGAGGAATCGGGCGAGGTACTTCATGAGGGTATCCACCTCATCCTTCGGTCGATTCCAATTTTCCACCGAAAAGGCGTACAACGTCAGGTACTTGACCCCGCATTCACCCGCAGACCGTACGATCGCCCGGACCGATTCGACGCCCTTCCGGTGTCCCTCGACCCGGGGTAGGCCTCGTTTCTTTGCCCAGCGCCCATTCCCATCCATGATCACCGCCACATGCGCCGGAATTGCCGCCTTGGCCTCGGAGCTTAGCTGAAGAGCGGTTGTCACAAAAACATCGTTTGCTCCCGCGCGGGTCCAACACTGGCAATCCGGAGCTTGGCTCCAGTGAGTCGGCAGATCTCGTCGAGATACCTTCGACATCGTTCCGGTAGGTCGCGGAACCGTTTGATCTCATGGGTCGCCTCGAGCCAGCCTGGAAAGGTCGTGTACACCGGCTGACATCGAGCGAGAGCTTCACAGTCTGCCGGCACATGTTGGAGAATGCGCTTATTCAGCCGATAGCCGGTGCAAACTTTGATTTCCTTGACGGTGTCCAACCCGTCGATGTTGGTGATAGCGAGTTCATCAATGCCATTCACCATGGTCGCGTGCCGGGTTGCCACCGCATCGAACCAGCCGCAACGGCGAGCCCTGCCGGTGGTGGAGCCAAATTCCCGACCCATTCCGTGCAATAAATCCGATATTTCTGCGTTCTCCGTCGGCAGCGGTCCCTCTCCAACCCGAGTGGTGTACGCTTTCATCACTCCGACCACTCGGTCCATGCGATTCGGCGGAACCCCCGACCCGGTGCAGGCGCCTCCCGACGTGGTGTTTGACGACGTCACGAAGGGATAAGTGCCGTGATCGATGTCGAGAAATGTCCCCTGGGCACCCTCGAAGAGAATCCGCCTCCCGGCCTGCGTGGCCTCGTTCAACATCACCACCGTGTTGGCAACGAACGGGCGAAGGCGGTCCGCCGCTTGGGAGTACTCCTCCCGTATTTTCTTGTATGAAATCACCTTTCCTCCCAGCGCCCGGATGACCGCGTTGTTCTCCTTCAGGCGCTCCCGTAGCATTACCTCAAACCGCTCGGGATGGATCAGATCTACGACCCTCAGTCCAACCCGCGCCGTCTTGTCTCCATACGTCGGTCCAATTCCTCTCTTTGTCGTCCCGATCTTCTTGCTCCCCTTCCGTTGCTCCCTCAATCCATCCAGCTCGCGATGCCACGGAAAGACGACGTGCGCTGTTTCCGACACCACCAAATTCCCTCTTTTTCCTCCACGGACCCGGATCCCGAGTTTCAGTAGACCGTCGATCTCCCCTACTAATCCGACCGGATCGAGTACCACCCCGTTTCCTATCACGCACTGTTTGCCCGGCCTGAGGATTCCCGACGGGATGAGGTGCAGGATGTACTTTTTTGGCCCTAGGAAAACCGTATGGCCCGCATTGTTGCCTCCCTGGGTGCGGACCACGATGTCCGCATCCTCCGTGAGGACATCAATGATCTTTCCCTTGCCTTCATCGCCCCACTGGGCTCCAACCAGAATCGTATTCATGACAATAAAAAGCCCCGAAAGTAAATTCGGGGCGTCACCGGTATTTACCCGATGACGTTAAGGAGGGCTGGGAGGGGTGTCAATTGCGCCTCGGACTTTAAGCTTGGAGCTCAACTCTTTCCGGTGACCGAGTTTTCGCCAACAGCAATGCATTGCTATGCTCTTGGTGTTATCACCAGTGGCCGTACGGATTGAGTGGCAAAGCGCGATCCTCCGGCCACACGAGATAGATGGTGTTCCTGGACTTCCCCCAGGCGTCGCGGAAGTGTTGCCGTGCAAACGGCCGCCTTACCTTGCTTTGCCTGACGCCCGGATCATTGACCAGGACGTCCCCGGCCGGATTGAATCCCACCACCACCACGAGATGTCCGTCCGCGGCATCCGGAGCAGGCTTTCCCTTGAGCATCCCGTACGAAACGGAGGCGGCTACCGGAATATCATGTTCTATGAGCAACTCCAGCTCCTGCACGTCGGACAATCGACAAACCATCGACCGCAGGCCTTTGCGTGAGCCCAGGTAGGCCGCATTAAACGCCCAGTTTCCAGTCCCCGGCCACTGAGGGTCGAACACCCCCCGCGCTACCTCGGGAACTTCGGCATCCACCTCGGGTCGATCTAATTCGCGCGCCCACCACCCCAAGAGCATTGAGCAGGCCGCGGGGCTGCACCAACTTTGAATTCCCTCCGGATAATCCGCCTGCGATCGCGCCGGAAGGGTCATGTTGTGTCCCCATGCTTTCCGATTGGGAGCCAACGGTGGTGCCGACAGCCGGGTGTCCAGCAAACTGACCGCCAACTGTTTGAAATCCTGCACTCGGTCCCCCGCCGCCCACCCGACTCGCAGCTGAAATTGACGTGCGGCCTCCTTTAGTACCAGGGTGTCGGTCTCCACTCTCCCCTCCCCATCCCGTTGTCCGCTCACGCTGCTCCGCGGAAACCGGTTCGTATCCAAACTCCAGTTCCCCATGTGGTACCATCGACCGGGCCTCTCTTTGACCCAGACCCGGACCTCGACGCTGATGGCCGCCTGGGTCGAAACATTCCAGGATGGAACCAATTGGTTCCACTCGATCGGCGGAATTATCAATGGCGACAGCAGTGTAAGCTGTGTCTCAGACCCTTTCGTTTCTTTTCCCTCGAGGGTAAAGTCCGCCAGCGATTCCCACCGTTGCAGCGCCATTCCTCGGTAGTCAACGCCTGCCTGAAGGGACCACCCGCTCCAAAGCAGCAGGCTGAAGAGCCCAATTCGTGTTGCCGTCACGCCCGCATCAGAAGGCCGTCCTCCCCGTGCAAGCAACCGGATTCGCGCTGGGTCCGGTCGCTTTCCGGTCGTCGCTCAACCCCGCTCCGCCGCTTTCAGGTCATCCGCATGGGCATGATTACGTAAAGGAAAGGCTCGTTGATTTTCAGAACTCCCGGGCTTAATTCGTCGATGAGTTCGAAGTACACCTCTTCACATTCCACCGCTTTCAGTGGATCCATCAGGTAGGTGGGGTTGAAGGCTATGGCCATTTCCTTGCCCTTGTAGTTTATCGCGAGAGTTTCCTGGCCTTCTCCAACTTCCGGCGTATTAGCGGTTATGGTCAGCTGATTGCGTCCAAAGGCAAGCTTGACCGAGTTGGACTTGTCACTGGTCATGATCTCCGCTCGCTTTAGCGCGGCGAGCAATTCCTCCCGAGGAAGGGCGACCCTTTCCTGGGGATCAGCCGGTATCACTTGCCGATAGTTTGGGTAACTTCCGTCAACGAGTTTTGAGGTTATGACTGTGTCAAAGCCGTTCTCAGCTTTCAGAGTGAAGGCGACTTGGTTTTCTGAGAAATTGAGCTCCAAGTTTCCCGATCCCTGGAGCAGCCGGGTGAGTTCATTGATCGCCTTGGTTGGGACGATGAAATCCCCCTGCGATTCCGTGGGGATGTCCGCTTCGCCGTCGGTCAGGGCCAGCCTTCGGCCGTCGGTGGCTACCAGCGTCGCCTTGTGGTCCTTAAGGCTGAAGAAGATGCCATTGAGAACGAAGCGCGACTCATCCGCCGAGACAGCAAATGCTGTCTTCTTCAGCATGGCTCGAAGCTTGTCCTGCTGGAGAACGATCCTTCGGACCTCCTTGAACTGCGGAAGCGGCGGGTAATCCTCGGCCGGAAGCCCGTTGATTTTGTAAAAGGAAGAGCCCGAGCGAATGGAGCACTGTTGTTTCTCGTCAACGGAGAGTTCGATTTCCGGCGAACCGAGCTCCCGAACGATCCCAATGAATTTCCGCGCTGGAAGCGTGATGGCGCCCGGAGTGCTGACTTGGGCGGCGACCGGGCAACTGACGGAGATGTCTAGATCCGTCCCGGTTACGAGGAGGCGGCCATCGCGGGCGTTGAGGAGAATGTTGTTGAGGATCGGCATCGTAGTGCGGGAGCCCACAACGTTTTGGACGGCCTGGAGACCGAGCATCAGTTGATCTTTGCCAATCGAAAGTTTCATGCCCTAAGTATTGGTGTCTCCTTCTGAAAGAAAAGACCGTATTAAGGGTGGTGAATAAGGCGAATAACCGCGGAGGGTGGCGTGGGACCGGTCTGCCGGGGTCAAAATTGCTGTGAAGAACTTTGTGAAAGACCGGCGGAAACCGAGCTTCAGGAGGTTACTCACAGACACCGGCTGAAAAGCTCCCAGGGGGAGCGCCGGAGGAAATGACAGGGGAAATTCCATCAGAGAGTCTCGATGTAGTCGTGCAGAGGAGCCAGGTCGGCGTCCGAGAGCGCCATGGACTTGAATTCCGATTTTGGCAGGAGCTTACGAGCGCGGAGAAGCCACTCGCGGGCCTCGGTGAGGTTGCCGAGGTGGCAAGAGTAGCAGGCGAGGTTGAATGGAATGATCGAGTCTTTAGGAAATCGATCCGCCAGGGGTAGAAGCAAATCGCGGGCTTCATCCGTACGCTTGAGCTCGTGGAGACTGAAGCTTTGATGGATCCAACCACTGGGACGACCCGGGTCGATTTGCGAGACGACGCGGGCGACGTCGAGAGCAACATCCCATGCGCCTTTGGCGGCATACAGGCGCCAGCGAAGTTCCAAAACATCTGGATGCGACTCCGCGGCCCTCGAAATGTGGCGAAGTTCGTGGGCGGCCTCCGCTGAGCTGCCGAGTTCGAGCCAACCTTCCGCAGAGAGAGCCCGATGGCGGTCTGGAAAATCGAGGGGACGCACGACGGGAGGAATACAGGCGGCGGGAGCCTTAAGCAAAAAGGATTTGAACCCGAGGCGGCGCCGGCAGGAGAATGGTTAGCGTCGGGTTGAACATGAACCCGGCGAGAATTCGACCCACCGCACGATGAAATCACCCGGTCAGAGGACCCATCAAAGGACCGTTGAACTGGGGGTAATGGCACTGTTCTGGCTGCTGTTGTTGGCAGGGAGAGCGGGCGATCAGCGAGATCTCGGCGGAAGGATTGAGGATCGCTTGAAGGGGGGAAAAGGGCGAGAGGCAAACTGGGGGATTGAGGTGCGGCAGTTGTCGAATGGAAGTGTCCTATTCGCCACCAATGAGCACCGTCTTTTCACGCCGGCTTCGAACATGAAATTGGTGGTGGTGGCCGCCGCCTTGAATCGTTTGGGGGCCGATTACCGGATAAAAACCAGCTTGCAGACGGGAGGAAGAGTGCACCGCGGTGGGGAGTTGGATGGAGGACTGATCGTTGTGGGGCATGGAGATCCATCATTTTCGGATACCGAGCAGGGGTTAAATGGCACGAGGATGGAGCAGCTGGCACGGGAAATCGAGAAACTGGGAATCCGGAGGATCCGAGGAGGGTTGCGAGCCGATGAGAGCTATTTTCGGGGATCCCATTATGGGAGAGGGGTGGCGTGGGAGGATCTCCAAACTCGGTATGGAGCACCCGCCGGCGTTCTGAATCTTAATGACAACTATGTGGAACTGAGGATCCGAGGAGGCAAATCGGAAGGGGAGTGGGCGGTGGTGGAGGAAGGGATCGCGCCAAGCTTGTTCGATATCGAGAACCGAGTTCAGACGGGCCGACCAGGCGAAACCGCCTCGATTCTGGCAGAAAGGCGGCCGGGAGAGAAGTTACTAACGTTAACGGGGACAATTCCGGAAAGAGGCGAAGCGGTGGTAGAAGTATCCGTACCGGACGCAACCGGGTATTTTTTGGAGTCGCTGCGACGGGCATTGATCCGGAAGGGGGTACGGATTGACTTGGAGAGGGGTCGGGGAAGAAGGGAGGCGCTGATGAGCTCGGACAGGAAGGAGGTGGTAGCCCAATATTCGGAAGCGTTGGGAGAGTTGATCAAGAAGGTCCAGAAAGACTCCAACAATCTTCACGCTCAATTGCTTCTGCTCATGATGGGCGCGGAGGCCGATCAGAATCCGAGTGATTCAGAAAAAGGGTGGCCGAGGGCAGAAACCACCGAGGAATCCGGCCGGCGGGTGGTGTACGAATTCCTGTTGAGCGCAGGGGTAGGGACCAACGAGGTGCGGATCACGGAAGGGGCAGGGCTTTCGAGGGAAAACTACTTAAGTCCATCGGCGGTTGTACAGTTGCTCCGTTACATGGACCAAAACCGCTGGGCGAAGGCGTGGCGGGAGGCACTTCCTGAGGCGGGCGAAGAGGGAACTCTGAAGAACCGAATGAAGGGAGGGAGGGCGGAGCGAAACATCCGGGCAAAGACGGGAACCCTGAGGAACGTCAGCGCGTGTTCAGGATACGGAACGAACGCGGCTGGAGAGAGGGTGGCCTTCTCGATTCTTGTAAATGGCTACCCCGGAACCTCCGCAGACGCCAATTTAGAAATCGACACGATCGCCGAGGAAATAATTCATTAGAAGAGGGGTCGGTCAATAGTATTATAGTATTTTCCGGCTCGGAACCGACGGTTGGAGCCTTCTCATCTCAGGGCTCGATCCCAATAGCGAAGTCGAGCAAGGACTTCCCGGGTTCCGGGCGAACCGATAGCCGTGCGACGAAGCATCGCCCGATCGAGATCGAAAACCTGGTGAACATCCTTTGAAAAGAAGGAAGAAACAGATTGGAACTCTTGCAGGCTGACACGATTGAGCGGCTGATGCTTTTTCTCAGCCAGTGCGACCACGGCGCCGACGGCGTGATGGGCGTTGCGGAAGGGCATCCCTTTTCCGACGAGGTAATCGGCGAGATCGGTGGCTAAGAGCAGGGGGTCGGAAGCAGCCCCTCGGCAGCGGGCGACTTGTACGGCCGAGTGATCCAACATCGCGGACATCAGGCGCAAGCAGGAACGGACGGTATCCGCGGAATCAAACAATCTTTCCTTATCCTCTTGCAGGTCACGGTTATAGGTCATTGGGAGACCCTTGAGGAGAGTCAGGAGAGAAACAAGATTACCGATGACGCGGCTTGATTTACCGCGGGTCAATTCCGCAATGTCGGGATTCTTCTTTTGCGGCATGAGCGACGATCCGGTGGTATAGGAATCTGCGATCGAAATAAATGAAAACTCGGTCGAGGCCCAAAGTATAATATCCTCGGAGAGGCGGCTAAGGTGAACGGCAATCAGGGCGGCAGCAGCGGCGAATTCAACGACAAAATCCCGGTCGCTGACGGCGTCCATTGAATTCTGTGTCAGGCGAGGCCTGCCACGGGAATCAACGAAACCAAGCAATCGGGCCACTTCCTCGCGATCGAGAGGTAAAGTCGATCCGGCGATAGCACCACTGCCGAGAGGGCAAATATTGACGCGACCGAGGCAGTCGGCCAATCGCTCACAATCGCGCTGGAGCATTTCAACGTAGGCCAAGAGGTGATGGGCGAAGAAGACTGGCTGGGCACGTTGAAGATGGGTATAGCCCGGGATTAGAACAGAGGGGTAACGCGAAGCGAGCGAGACGAGACTGCGCTGAAGTTGTTGAATTTCGACGACGAGAGCGGATATCTCATCGCGCAACCAGAGTCGTACATCGAGAGCGACCTGATCATTGCGGGAACGGCCGGTGTGGAGCTTGGCACCCGCCGGGACCCGCCGGGTGAGCTCAGCCTCAATGTTCATATGAACATCTTCGAGTTCGGATTTCCATTGGAACCGGCCGGCGGCAATTTCGCGCGCAATGAGCTGCAAGCCGCGAACGATGGCAGCGCATTCCCTCCGGGACAGGATCCCAATTTTTGCCAGCATACGAGCATGGGCGCAGGAACCGAGGATATCGTGCCGCCACAGTCGCCAGTCGAAGGAGATGGATTCGGAGAACGCGGCAACCTCGGCTGACGGATCGGCGGCAAAGCGTCCGGAGCGGGAGACGGGAGCGCGCGATGAATTGGACTTCCTAGTCATGTATGGAGCAAAGGAATGACAGGAATTCGGAAGACGGGCAATGTCAGAGCGCGGGGTGATCCGAAGGATTAGAGCTGCAGGCACCCGGCACGCGGTGTAGGGTGAAGGGATGACGGAGAATGAAGCAAAACTATATCGGAAACTATCCGAGTTGGAGGCGGCTGTGGGTGGTATGAGCCGGGAGGGAACAAAGCCGGATTTGATGGGGCTCTTCGAAGAACTGGAGGAGCTAAGTAGAGCATTACCGAGCGGGACGTCACCGGATCTCCGGCACTATTTACAGAAGAAGAGTTACCAGAAGGCGCGCCTTTTTTTGGAGGGCATGCTTACGGAGAACGACCCAAGCCGGAACGGAGCAGGAGGGAGCTGAGGTCCGAGAATGGGGGAGACAGCAACCAACGGGTGTTGGCTCCCAGGAAGTGAGGCTCGACAAGCTGATTCGAGGGCAGCGACGAAGAGCGAAACCGGTGGGCTACGGATCGTGAGAGTAGGCGAGGTCGTGATCGGGATCAATTTGCCAGCGACGGGCGATCGCTTCGAGATCGGGGGAGAGCGACCATTTGTCGGGCTCAGGATTGGAAGTGTGAAGACGGGAGGCACCTTTAAGATGCATGCAGCCTCGATTGTCACCAACGCGATGGATTAAGGAAAGTTCGGCCGGGGTCAGTGGCGACGCCGGAAGCGAAGCGAGATCATCAACCTTGGATTCGATGGGGCGAGTTCCTTCGCCGATTTCCTGGATTAAGGTGGGTACAACGCATTGGACAGAAGATTGTTGGAGGTTCCAGGAACAGGCGAGATGGAGGAGGGAGATATCGTGAAGTTCCGCGATGGGGCGGAGATGATCGAGTTTTTTGCAGGCCGATTCGACCCATCCGGGAGGTCGGAACGATCGATGATCCGCGGGGCCGAAGACATGGCCCGGACGGACGTCCCCGTGGAAGAGGCCCCCGTAGTCGACGACTCGAGTAATCAATTGGACATTGTGATGACGGGCCGCGGGAAGGATTAACGAGGTGGGCCACGGTTCGAAGGGATTAAGAATGACCATGGCCCAATCGATCAGCGAGCCGAAGCGTTCGAAAGCGAGGAGTAGATCGAGTGTGAAGCCGTTGGCAGGCCCCGGGGCGATTCCCAGGCGATCGGTGAGTTTAGCCTGGCGCAGAGCATCCATTCCGAGCCAGACCGCATCGTGGGAGTAGCCTAAATGATCCGGATTGTGCAGGAGAAGAAGATCGAACCGGTCTGTCTGGCAGCGTTCGAGTGACCGTTCCGTGGCCATGCGCAGGTATCCGGAGAAATCGGGAGGAGAACGGAGTTGAGGATTGGAGAAGCGAGGAAACCCCTTCGAACCATCTCGTTTGGCGGAGTAGAAATCGTGACCGATGGACCCGACCAGGCAGTATGAGTTTCGGGGGAAACCGGCGAGGGCAATCCCGAGGAGGGTGTCGGCCTCACCGCTGCCGTAGACATCGGCGGTTAGGAATGTGCGGAGGCCCTGGTGGTAAGCATGTTGTACCAAGGCAATCCAGTGGTCGTCGTCGAGAGCGAGGCCGTAGTGCATGAAGCGGCCACCGTTCCAGGTTCCGAATGCCGTACGCGAGAGATCCATAAAGGCAGTATGAGGAAGACGGAAAGGAAAGCAGGAAGAAATGGGTGAAACTGATCCAAAGTCTCGCAAGGAACCGGAGAAGAAGAGCAAGGTAGCAGTGGCGATGGTACGAAGGTAGGATCGGGGCAACGGAATAAAGTAGCTTACACAATATAAGTATTAGAAATATTCATAAATAGACATGTATATTTACCCCAAAAGATACGATGTGATTGTGGTTGGAGCGGGCCATGCAGGAGTGGAGGCAGCCTTGGCGTCGGCGAGAATGGGGTGTCAAACTTTATTATTAACGATAAACCTGGATACAATTGGCCAGATGTCGTGCAATCCAGCCATCGGTGGATTGGCAAAAGGGCATTTGGCGAGGGAGATTGATGCCCTAGGAGGAGAGATGGGTTTGACCACGGATATGACGGGTTTGCAGTTTCGAATGCTTAATACGAAGAAGGGACCTTCCGTGTGGGCGCCAAGGGCACAGTGTGACAAAAAGGCATACCAGTTCCGGTTGAAATGGGTTTGTGAGAGGCAGCCCAACTTGGATTGCAAGCAGGGACAAACCATAAAACTGCTCCATGAGGATGGGCGAGTTTACGGGGTGGAGACATCGTTGGAGGTGCGATTCCATTCCGAGACGGTCGTAATTACGACAGGAACATTCCTGCGGGGTTTGATGCATGTAGGAGCTAATCAACAGACCGGAGGTCGAGCCGGTGAGGCCGCAGCTATGGGATTGTCGGGATCACTCAGGGAGATAGGGCTGGAGCTGGGAAGATTGAAGACGGGGACTCCGCCGCGGCTGGTACGGAAGTCCATCGATTTCACTGGATTTGAGACCCAGGCGGGCGATGAACCCGTGCCTTACTTTAGCTACTGGCGGGAAGAACTTTGGGATCAGGCATTGTTCCACGTGGAACAATCGAGAGCGCCGATTGCGTCTAAGCCTGATTGCAATCCAGGATTGAGCTCCGGGAGGGATGTCATTTACGAATCCACTTCTCAAATGTTCCACGTGGAACAATCCGCCTCGACAGCGACGTCTCGCTATCCTCCAGGGTCGATTCTAGCTCAAAACGGAGGACAACTTCCATGCTACATTACCTACACTTCGCAGCGAACTCGGGAGTTGGTCTTGGCGAATCTTCACAAATCCCCCATGTACTCCGGAGTAATCGAAGGCGTCGGGCCGCGGTATTGTCCATCGATTGAGGATAAGTTCGTGCGGTTTGCGGAGAAGGAGAAGCATCAAATTTTTCTGGAGCCGGAGGGGATCCAGACAGACGAGATTTACGTGAATGGATTTTCCACCTGCCTTCCGTTTGAAGTCCAGGTGGAAATGGTACGCAGTATTGAGGGCTGCGGAAAAGCCGAGATCATGCGGCCCGCGTATGCGGTTGAATACGACTTTGCCCCACCAACGCAGCTCCTCCCCAATCTGGAGGCAAAAGTATGCCGCAATCTATTCCTCGCCGGTCAAATAAACGGGACATCCGGCTACGAGGAAGCGGGAGCGCAGGGGATTATGGCCGGGATCAATGCGGCCCGTCGGGTCCAAGGAAAGGAGTCGGTCGTGCTCCGACGGGATCAGGCCTACATCGGAGTTCTGATTGACGACCTGATCACTAAGGGCACGGTGGAGCCGTACCGGATGTTCACATCGCGTGCCGAGTATCGCCTTCTTCTTCGCCAGGACAATGCGGACCTTCGATTAAGCGACATCGGCCATGGAATCGGGTTGCTATCGGATAACCGCCATCAACGTCTCGTCGCAAAGCGAAATCGAATTGAGGCCGAGTTGATGAGGCTTGAGGTGACTCGAGAGGGGGTGGATACATTGGCTCAATTGCTACGCAGGCCGGAAGTGAGTTACCGTCAGCTTCCAAATTCAGACCGAGCACTCCCGGACGAGGTAACTCAGCAGGTGGAAATCTATCTCAAGTACGAAGGCTATATTCGTCGTCAGGAGGCTGATGTCGAACGGTTCAAGACGCTTGAGGAAAAACAGCTACCTAGCTGGCTGGACTACGCATCGGTGCGGGGACTCCGGACGGAAGCCAGGGCTAAACTGACGAGCGGTCAGCCGCGGACAATCGGTCAGGCATCGAGAATCTCGGGAGTATCGCCCGCGGATATAAGTTTGCTACTGGTGCATCTCAAGCGCGGGAAGGCTGCAATGAACATCGCAGTTCAACCGGAAATGGACATCGCACCGAACCGTTGTGCCTCCGAGGAGAACATCGACGAACCCTCGGCTCACAAAGGATCTTGCGGTGGTCTCTGAGGGCGGAATTTACGAATCAACCACGAAAACCGTCGGGAGGCGAATGTGAACGTCCTCGAAGCGATTGCGGAGTTCACTCAAAAGCAAAGACAGTGTCAGCTCTACGGAGATCCCCTCACCTGCGAGGTCTCCGAAATCAATTTCGTGGCAGACAACGGGTGCGCTCCACGATCCGAATTCGATCGTCCCGCGAATCCCACCCGCCTCGGCATTATCCGGAACTTGAAAGGTGTGATTGACCCAACGTTTCACGCCACCGACCGGGAGACACGCGCGGTTCAGGCGAATAACCGGCTCAACGACGTCGTCAACGAGAAAGAACGGATCCAGGCGCAGAGTGATCCCATATCCGAGTGGACCTTCTATGGCTCGGGCAATGTTGGCAACGAGCAACTCAGCGGGAAATTCTTCAATCTTAATCATGGAATAAACAGTGTATTCACAAATATATTATCATAAACATGTTACAACAACATTTTGAGACTATTCGTCCGCTTCAGAAAAGAAAATCAACGAACGCAAGTGAAACGCTCTGTAAGCACAAATCATGCCGAACAGTATTACAATATTGATATATTTTTTTTAGAGAGCCAACACTCCAACACTCATCACGGGCGACGAATTTCCGGTGCTAGATATCATTCTGAACTCCGGGACGAATTATCTCGGAACGAAGCGAGGTGGTCCGCCGTGCGCACCAGCAACGTGTCGCCGATCGGAACCGGGCTCGCATGGGTAACCTCTCCAAGGTCGTTCCGAGACAGAACTTCGAAAACGTCACCCGCCTTGACCACCGTAACGACCCCGCGTTGCGAGGTAGCGTAGATGCGGCCATCGGCCGCGAGCAGGCTAGCGTAATAGTCGCCGATGGCGCCGAGGCGTTCCTCCTGATAGAACGGTTTGCCGGTCAGGGGGTCGAGGCAGGATAACATCCCGCCGTTCTTAACCATGTAGAAACGCCCTCGGTAGAATAGCGGCGATGCGACGTACGGAAGTCCCTTTTTGAATCGCCACAACACCCCGGCGTCGGACACAAGGCCCTGAGCATCCGGTTTAACCGCGAACGCCTGATTCTCCACTCGCTCGAAGATGTCGGCCATGGACTCCCATTCGGCCCGTTCGATGAAGCCGCTGCGGTCGCCATCCATGTGCTTGAAGCGCTGCTTAGCGGCCCCAGGCGGGAGTTCATCGAGGCTGAACTTTCCGTCCTTGTTCCGATCGTGTTCCGCGAGGAATTCGTCGAATTTCGGCATCGCGATGTGTTCGGTGTTTCGGTCGCCGCCGGTGGTCCAGCTCGCCGTGAAAAGAATCCCGTCGCCCACCACCGGGGATGTGCAGGTAATGCGGGCAAGCCCACTGACCCGCCAACGCTCCGAGCCGGAGCGTGGATCCAGGCCTTTGAGCCATAGTGTGCCGGGGACGACGAGATCGGTGGTGCCCCCGTGTTCCCAGACAATGGGAGTGCCGAAACCGCGACGCATCTCGGGCCGATCCAAGCGCCACACGACGTCACCGGTGCGCTTGTCCAGTGCGATCAGGTGGGAGCCGCCGTCCTGGGTGCATCTCACGGAAAGGGTGGTTTTCTCGAGTGACAGTAAGATGAGATAAAAAATGCGCTGAGATTGCGAAGAGATTGTGGTCAGCCAGAAGGCTGGACGGAGAACTGCGCGTGTGGGAATAACTGCTGCCAGTAGCCGTTTCG